>CAMDDQ010000047.1 GCA_945892765.1 Asaia bogorensis | reverse complement strand
CGAAGCCGATGGCAAGCTGATCTGGACCTATAAGGAGGCCATGGTTCCGGAGACGCTGCCAAAATCGCTGTTGGTCGTCGGCTCAGGGGCGATCGGCATCGAATTCGCGAGCTTTTACCGTACGCTCGGCGTCGAGGTCACGGTGGTCGAAGTGCTGCCGCGCATCCTGCCGGTCGAGGACGAAGAGATTTCCGCCATCGCACGCAAGTCCTTCGAGAAACAGGGGATGAAGATTCACACCGGCGCCACGGTCAAGGCACTGAAGCGCGGCGATCGCGAGGTGACCGCGACAATCGAGGTCGCAGGGAAGGCGGTCGATCTGACCGTGGACCGCGTCATTATGGCCGTTGGTATCGTGGGCAATGTCGAAGGCATCGGTTTGGAAGGCACGGGTGTCAAGATCGACAAGACTCATGTCGTGGTCGATCAATGGCTCGATACCGGAGTGCCGGGGCTGCACGCGATCGGCGATCTAGTCGGCCCGCCTTGGCTCGCGCACAAGGCCAGCCATGAGGGAACCATCTGTGTGGAACGGATCGCCGGGGTAAAAAATTTGCACCCATTGCGGGCCGAGCGCATTCCCGGCTGCACCTATTGCCGGCCGCAGATCGCCAGCATCGGCTTGAGCGAGGCGAAGGCAAAAGAGGGCGGTCGTGAGGTCAGAATCGGCCGGTTCCCCTTCATCGGGAACGGCAAGGCGATCGCGCTCGGCGAGATGGAAGGGATGGTCAAGACGGTGTTCGACGCCAAGACAGGTGAGCTTCTCGGGGCGCATCTCATTGGCGCGGAAGTCACCGAGCTGATCCAAGGCTTCGCGGTGGCCATGACGCTCGAAACGACGGAGACGGAACTGATGGAAGCCGTGTTTCCGCACCCGACCTTGTCGGAAATGATGCATGAGTCCGTGCTCGACGCCTATAAACGCGCGATCCACATCTGAACCGGGCCAGAAGAGCAGAGATTATGACATCAACGTCCGGCACCCTCCGCCATCCGGAAAAGGCCGACAAACCCGCCAATCCGATCCAGCGCAAGCCGGATTGGATTCGCGTGAAGGCGCCGGTTTCCGCCGAATATCAAGAGACCCGCCGGCTCATGCGCCGGCTGAAATTGAATACGGTCTGCGAAGAAGCGGGTTGCCCGAATATCGGCGAGTGTTGGGCGCAGAAGCATGCGACCGTGATGATCCTCGGCAGCGTCTGCACGCGCGCCTGCGCTTTTTGTAATGTCGCCACCGGCAAGCCATCGGGCGCGGATGAAGATGAACCCGCTCGCGTAGCGGAGGCCGTGGCCGCGCTGGGTCTAGCGCATGTCGTCATCACTTCGGTCGATCGCGACGATCTCGACGACGGCGGGGCCGCGCAATTCGTCCACTGCATCGAACGTATCCGCGCCAATTCGCCCGCGACGACGATCGAGGTTCTTACACCCGATTTCCTGCGCAAGGCCGGTGCCATCGAAGCAGTGGCGGCGGCGAAACCCGATGTTTACAACCATAACCTCGAGACGGTGCCGCGGCTCTATCCATCGATCCGGCCGGGTGCGCGTTATTACGCGAGCCTGCGGTTGCTCGACACGGTCAAGCGCGCCGATCCAACGATTTTCACGAAATCCGGCGTGATGGTTGGGTTGGGCGAAGAACGGGGCGAAATCTTACAGGTCATGGACGATCTGCGCGCCGCCGATGTCGATTTTCTTACCATCGGCCAATATTTACAGCCCACGGCTCAACACGCGGCGGTCGCCCGGTTCTTGCCGCCCGATGAATTCGATGGATTGCGCGCCATGGCATTGGGCAAGGGGTTCCTGATGGTTTCGGCCTCACCCCTGACGCGTTCGTCGCATCATGCCGGCGATGATTTCCGCGCCCTGCGCGCGGCGCGCGCGGCACAGCTGGCCTCCGGCGGACCGAACTGAACCGGCGCCAATGCCGACCCACGCGGAACGGCGGCATCTACCCTATACGCCGGATCAGCTCTTCGAACTGGTCGCGGCGGTCGAGCGTTATCCCGAATTTCTGCCGTGGTGCCTGGCCGTCCGCATACGCAGCCGCGAGGAAAACACTTTTGCCGCCGATCTGGTGATCGGCTTCCGCATGGTGCGCGAACGCTTCACCTCGCGCGTCATTCTAGACCGGCCGCGTCGCGTCGATGTCGCCTATACCCAGGGCCCGCTGCGTTATCTCAATAATCATTGGATATTCGAACCCGCGTCCGATGGCGGTTGCGTCATCGATTTCTTCGTCGATTTCGAATTCCATTCAAAACTGCTCCAGAAATTGATCGGGGCGCTGTTCAACGAAGCCGTGCGCCGGATGGTGGATGCATTTGAAACTCGCGCTCGCCAGCTCTATGGCGAGCCAGTTCCGACGGATCGGGCTGCCAGGCCGGCCTAATTCATCGCTATCCGGCGCAACATGAGGTCGAGCGCCTTGTCCACGGCTGCCAGCCTTACCGCGCGGCGGTCGCCAGGAAAGACATGGTGTTCATGGAGAGTCCCTGTGCCGCGGCTGGCGCAGGCGATGTGGACCAATCCGAGGGGTTTTGTCGAGGTTGCGCCGGCCGGTCCGGCGATGCCGGTGACGGCGATCGCGATATCGGTGTTGGAATGGGACAGGGCGCCTTCGGCCATGGCGCGTGCAACGTCCTCGCTGACGGCGCCGCGAACTTGGATCAAGCGAGGATCGACGCCGAGCATTTCGGACTTTGCCTGGTTCGAATACACGACGAAGCCGCGATCCAAGACATCCGACGAGCCGGCGATCTCGGTAAGGGTGGCGGCGATGAGTCCGCCCGTGCACGATTCGGCGGTGGCGACGCGAAGGCCGCTCGCCCGCGCCAGCTCGATCACCCGACGCGCCTTTTCGTCCATGGGTGTTACCGAGTCAGGAATAGAATGAGCGTAAGGCCAGCGGCGGCGTAGATCGCGGCGGCGACATCGTCGAGCATGACGCCAAGTCCGCCACCGATGTTGCGGTCGAGCCAGCCAGCCGGCCACGGCTTCAAAATATCAGCGGCGCGGAACAGCAAGAACGCCAACCCATAGGCGGTGGGATCGGGAGTCGCCGCGACCAACGTCAGCCATTGGCCCGCGACCTCGTCGATCACGATGGCTCCCGGGTCTTGAACGCCTCCGCGTTCGACGATGATTCGCGCGGCCCACCAGCCGAGGGCGAAGGCGCAAGCGGCGGCGACGGCCAGCCCGATCGATCCGGCCATCGCGTAAATGCCCCAGGCAAAGGGGAGGGCCGCGAGTGAACCCCAGCTTCCAGGTGCCCAGGGCAGCAGCCCGGCCCCGAACCACGTTCCGATCAATCGCGCGGGGTGCCAGATCGAGAGGCCGGGCAGGGCCGGGGCCTTCATCTAGCCTGGCATCCGGAGAGTCGCCGTGGCCTGGGTGGCGATGCCTTCGCCACGGCCTGCGAAGCCCAGCCCTTCCGTTGTGGTCGCCTTGACGCTCACGCGGCCCGGTTCAATGGCCAGTATCTCGGAGATCCTCGCGATCATCGCGGCACGGTGCGGACCAATTCGGGGTTGTTCGCAAATGATTGTGACGTCGACATGGACAATAACGCCTTTTCGCCGTCGTATGAGCTGGGCGGCGTGCCGCAGGAATTGGTCGGAGGCGGCCCCCTTCCAGCGTGCATCCGAAGGCGGAAAAAACACGCCGATGTCGCCTTCACCCGCAGCTCCAAGAAGGGCGTCGGTCAGCGCGTGCAGCGCGACATCGGCATCGGAATGTCCAATCAGCCCGCGTTCATGGGCGAGGCGAACGCCGCATAACCAGAGGTGATCACCCGCACCGAAGCGGTGGACGTCGAAGCCGTTACCGACCCGCATGTCGCCGCTTCTGGCGGCAAGCAGGCGCTCAGCCCGTTGTAAATCGTCCGCGTTGGTGACCTTGAAATTATCTGCGCTGCCTTCGACGATGGCGACGGCAAGGCCGACATGTTCGGCGATGGCGGCATCGTCCGTGAAATCCGCCCGATCGGCGCCGCGATGGGCAGCAAGAATGTCAGCGAAGCGGAAAGCTTGAGGCGTTTGGGCTTGCCAGAGCCCGGTTCGCGCCACCGTTTCGCTGATATAACCGCGGTCGGCGCGCTTTAGCGTGTCAGGTACCGGCACGGCCGGGATTGCGCCAGCGTCCTTCTCGAGCGCCGTAACAACCCGGTCGATGATCTCCGCCGACACAAAAGGTCGGGCGGCGTCGTGAATCGCCACGGTGCGGGGCCGCAACGGCGACAGGCTTTCCAAACCCCGCCGCACCGATTCCTGGCGCTCCGCGCCGCCCTCGACGGGAAGAAGAAGATCGAGGTCGCGGGTGGCGTCTTCATAGAGGCCGATGTCCTCGGGGTGGATGACAACACGCACGGCGTCGATCCGAGGATGGCCAATGAAAGCCTCGAGTGTGTGGCGGAGAAGCGGTTGGCCGCCGAGACGGGAATATTGTTTGGGCACGTCCCCGCCGAAGCGCGTCCCACGTCCGGCGGCGACGATGAGCGCCAAGCATTCGGTTTTCATTGGTGTGCCGAACCGCCAGCCGCTTCAGGCGGGGGCGCGGATCGGAACAAGGCTATATCCGCGGTCTTCCATGCACCGTCGCAACAGGCGCACGCGTTCGAAATCCCTCTCGGCGTCGAGTCGCTGCAAGTCGATTTGGGCCGAGCCTGTGCGATCGTCGCGCCGATCGGTAACGGCGCGCACCCGCAATATCTCACGCTCGTGCCGGAAGCGGTCTTCGGCGACGCGCTCAGCGGTGCGCCTGCATTCACCGTAATCTTCTCCCGCGATTCGCTGGCTAACGCCCGCCTTTGCCCACTCGAGCGTCGGGGCGCAGTTGGCGACCGACAGCAGGCCGGCCACCAGTAGCCATGATTTCCCCGTATTCGTCATGGTCTCGATATTAGCGACTGCCGGGACCGCGCGGCAACCTTCGGCTGCTTTGCCGAATGGCAGGCCCCGGTAGTTGACGACCCCCAGGTTGTGGACCACTCTCCCGCGCAACGGTCCATCCTGCCCTCCAGAGGGGAAAAATCATGCTGCGTAATTTCTCGAGCGGGGCAATTCTCGCCCTGCTTCTTGTCGCGAGTTCGGTGCTCGCATCCGCCGATGCCAACGCCCAAGGAACAACCATGCGGTTCGCCACCGGACCATCGGGCACGGCCTGGGGCGCATTGGGAAATGCGTTGGTGTCGGTTTGGGAAAGGGCCCTGCCTTTTTCCGATGTCGAGACGCAGCCGGGCGATGTGCGCGCCAATATCGACGCTATCGAGAAGGGCACCGCTGAACTTGCCCTGAGCACGAGCTCGGCAACCGCGGAAGCGATTGCCGGAAAGGGCTCTTTTTCCAGGAAATACACCAATGTCTGCCAATTGGGAGCGCTGTACCCGCAGGCCCTACAGGTGTTCGCCACGGCCGAGACCAAGGCGGAAACGATTGGCGATTTGAAGGGCAAGGTCGTCGCCGTTCCACGAAAAGGCGACGCGGCCGAGCCGGTCGCGGAACTCGTGTTGAAGGCGAACGGGCTTGGCAATGGTGCGGTCAAGACGGTCCCGGCTGACTCCATCGAGGCGATGGATCTGCTGAAGGACGGCAAGGTTCAGGCGGCGATGCTCGGCGGGCGCGTGCCCATCCCCGAAATGGCCGACTTCGCCAGCCGCAAGACGCTGACCCTTCTCGCTATCCCGGACAGCAGGGGCGAGGAGATCGAACAGGAGAACCCGGGCATTTTCACCGCCTCGGTCAAATCCGGGACCTATGCTCAACAAGACAAGCCCGCCCTGAGCGCCGCCTACGCCGTTCAACTTCTCATCGGCTGCAACCAGGGCGAAACGCGAGCCTATGGGCTGATCAAGGCGATATCCGAAAATCTGCTCTTGCTGCTGGTCACCGAATCCGCATTCGACGATATGGACGAATCGAGCCTGGCGGAGGATTTCGGCGCGCCGATTCATACCGGCGCGGAGCTGTTTTTCACCGAAGCGCCGAAGCGTTAGCCGCGTCCTGGCGCGCGTCGATCGGCGAGGGCGGAATTCTCCACCCGAATACGGTAGGAGAGGATCGCCGCGTTGAGGAGCGAAAACACCAAGGCGATTTCCCAGGCGCCGAAGGCCAGCGGCAAAGTGGCGATCTCGGCCGCGACGATCACGTAGTTCGGGTGCCGAACCCAGCGATAGGGACCCCTTCGCACAAGTTCGCGTCCCGGCAGGGTGATGATCCGCGTCGTCCAATAACGGCCCAAAGACTGAATTACCCAAACCCGAGATCCCTGCAGCGCGACAAAGAATGCCAGCAGCGCCCAATCCATGGGTGCAGCGGGCGGCACGCCGACAAACAAGGCGATGAGCCAAGCCATATGCACCAGAACGAGGAGAGGGTAATGCGCGGCGCCATATTCGATGCCCCCCGCGGCGAGAAGCACGCGCGTGTTGCGGCGCGCTAGAAGAAGCTCACCAAGGCGCTGCGCGGCCACGGCCAATACGATCCACTGAACGGGACTCATGACGATTCGAGAGTCAGGAATCCGGCGGTGAACCCCGGCCCCATCGCCGACAGCAAGGATCGGCGCCCCAGGCCAGATCGCAGCATTTTCTCGAGAACAAAAAAAACGGTCGCGGCCGACATGTTGCCATAGTCGCGCAGCACGGCGCGGGCGACATCGAGCGTTCCCGGCTTGACGGCGAAAGCTTCTTCCAGCGCGGCGATCACCTTGGTGCCTCCGGGGTGGCAGACGAAATTGTCGACATCGGACAGACGCAGCCGATGTTTGGCCAGGAAGCCATCAACCGCCGGACGCATCTGCTGGCGGACCAATGTCGGGATGTCGCGCGAAAACAGCACCCCGAACCCATCGTCCTCCACGCTCCAGCCCATGACGTCCAATGAATTGGGCCAGGTGTGTTCACCCCAGGCTGCTAAAGCCGGGCCCTCGCCGGTGCCCAAGATCGCGGCTGCTGCGCCATCGCCGAAAAGCGCCGAAGCGATGATGTTGCTCTTGGATTGGTCAGCCTTGCGAAAGGTCAGGCTGCAAAGTTCAACGACGGTGAACAACACGGGCGCATTCGGCTCGCAACGGGCGAGAGCGGCCGTGCGGGCGAGGCCGACGACTCCACCCACGCATCCCAGGCCGAAAATCGGCAGGCGCTGCACGTCGCGCCGCAAGCCCAGCCGCTCGGTCAACAAGGCATCCAGACTCGGCGTCGCGATTCCAGTCGTGGAGACACTCACGATGCTCGCGATGTCCTCGATCCGAATTCTGGCCTTCACGATACAGTCGCGGGCGGCTTTTTCGAGCAGGGCAACGGCGTTGTCGATATAGAGCCGGTTGCGTTCAGCCCAACCATGGTCGCCTTCGTACCAATCGAGCGGCACGCAGGAATGCCGGTGTTCGATCCCGGCATTGGCGAAGGCCGGCAGCAGCCGCTCGAAATCCTCGGGGCGCCGCGCAAAAATCGCTTTCGCCCGGGCCTTGATGTCGTCCTGGTTCAGGACGATCGCGGGGACGGCGGTCGAAAGTGACAAGAGGCGTGGCATCGTCGGCATGGCTAGGCCATTTGTGCATGACGCGGCCTACTTGTCACGGCGACCGCCAAGCCCCATCTTGGCCGACAAAGAGGTCAAAATGTCCAACCAACAGTCCGAACCGCCGGCTTCGCCCGGTTCCACCGAGCCGAGACGCTCTGGGGTTCTTTTCCACCTCGGACTTGTGGCGCGGCTGCGAGCGTATTTTTTCGCAGGCGTGTTGGTCACAGCGCCGATTTCGATAACTTTCTACATTGCCTGGCTCATCATCGCGTCGATCGACAGCAGCGTGCAGACGCTGCTCCCTGCGAAATACCATCCCAAAAATTTTCTGCCCTTCAGCGTGCCGGGATTGGGCTTGATCGCGGTCCTGGTTGGGCTAACTGCGATCGGGGCGTTAACCGCTGGATTGCTCGGCCGTATTCTCGTGCGCCTCAGCGAACGGGTCGTGCTCGGCATGCCCGTGGTTCGCGGCATCTATGGCGTGGTCAAACAGATCGTCGAGACCGTGATGGCCCGCAACGCCTCGGCCTTTCGCGAGGTTGTACTGGTCCAGTTTCCAATCGAAGGGTCGTGGACGCTGGGATTCGTCACTGGTGTTTCGGCGGCTGAGTTCCGGCGTCTCGTTGCCCAGGATTTGGTCAATGTCTTCGTTCCGACGACGCCCAACCCAACCTCCGGCTTTCTCCTCTATATCCCGCGGGCGAAGGTCAAACCCGTCTCACTCAGCGTCGAGGAAGCCATCAAACTCGTGGTGTCCGGCGGCATCATCGCGCCCGGGGATGCAAAAGCCGAAGGCGCACCGGCTATCGGCCCCCCGCCGGAACGGGCCGCCTAACCTATCCCGACCGCAAACGCCGTACCGCGGCGTCCTGCTCGAACAGATAGAGCAGGGTTCGGAGCGCCTCTCCGCGCGCCGAAGTCAATTCCGGATCGCGATCGACGGTTAGGCGGGCGTCATCGCGGGCGATGGCAACAAGGTCCGCATGGGCCGCGATGTCGGCCAGGCGAAATTCCGGGAGACCACTTTGGCGCGTGCCGAGCACTTCGCCGGCTCCGCGTAGCCGCAAATCCTCCTCGGCAATGACGAACCCGTCCTCGGTATCGCGCAGGACCTTGAGCCGCGCGCGCGCCGTTTCCGATAGGGGCGACGCATAGAGCAACACAGCGGTCGATCGTCGCGCGCCGCGGCCGACGCGGCCGCGCAGCTGATGAAGCTGCGCGAGGCCGAAGCGCTCTGCATGTTCGATGACCATCACGCTGGCGGTGGGCACATCCACGCCGACTTCGATGACCGTCGTCGCCACCAGGATATTGACTTTTCCACCGGCGAAGGAGGCCATCGCCCGATCCTTCTCGGCCGACGGCATCCTTCCATGCACCAGGCCGACGCGATCTTTTCCAAAACGTTCGGTCAAAGCGGCATGGCGGTCCACCGCGTTGGACAGGTCGATAGCCTCGGAGTCCTCGACCAAGGGGCAGACCCAGTAGACTTTCGCCCCCCGAGCGGTCTCGCGTGCAACACCGGCGACGACCTCCTGCAGTCGCGACAGCGGCACGGTGCGGGTATCGATGGGCTGCCGTCCCGGCGGCTTTTCTGTGAGGCGGGAGATGTCCATGTCGCCATAGGCGGCCAAGGCGAGCGTGCGTGGAATAGGCGTCGCCGTCGTCACCAGAACATGCGCCGCCGGTCCCTTCGCGGTGAGATCCAGGCGCTGATGAACGCCAAAGCGGTGCTGCTCGTCGATGACGACCAAAGCGAGATCGTGGAAGTCCACGTCCTCCTGAAACAGGGCGTGGGTGCCGATTAGGAGGCCGATGTTGCCGGAGGAAAGGTCGTCGATGATGGCTTGACGTGTCTTGCCTTTGTCGCGTCCGGTAAGCAGCACCGCCTTCACTCCAGCTGCGTTGGCGAGCGGCTCGATGGTGTTGAAATGCTGGCGGGCGAGCAACTCGGTGGGCGCCATCAAGGCGGCCTGCGCGCCGGTCTCCGCGGCGTTGAGCATGGCGAAGAGGGCGACGACGGTCTTGCCGCTGCCGACGTCACCCTGGAGCAGGCGCAACATGCGAGCGCCGCTGCCCATGTCATTTTCGATCTCCCGACTCGCAACCTCCTGGGACGCGGTCAGCCGAAAGGGCAGGGAAGCGGACACGAGGCGCCGCAGCCTGCCATCCCCGGCGATCGACCGGCCGGGAAGGCGTCGGACCTGATTCCGCACCAGCGCCAGCGCCAATTGCGTCGCAAGTAGCTCGTCATAGGCGAGTCGGCGTCGTATTGGCGCCGCGGCCGACAGATCCGCCTCCTCGGCCGGGGCGTGGACGACGCGAATTGCCTCACCCCACGAAGGCCACCGCTCGCGCGCGAGAAGGCTCGAATCTTGCCATTCCGGGAGTGATGGAAGCCGAGCGAGCGCACCTTGCACCGCCTTGCGCATCACGTTCGGCGTCAGGCCAGCGGTCAGGCGGTAGACTGGCTCGACGGCGGCGAGGCGGGCGAAATCTTCGGCCGAAGCGATGTGATCGGGGTGGGTCATTTGGATTTCGTCGCGAAAACGTTCGACCCTGCCGCTGACGATGCGAACCGCGTCCTGCGGCAGCGACGTCTTCAGGTATTCGGCGCGCGGCCGGAAGAAAATCAGGTACAGATACCCGGTTTCGTCGCGGCAGCGCACTTTATAGGGCAGCCTGGGGTTGCCGGGCGGCATATGCCGGTCGACAGTGACCTCGATCGTGGCAATGCTACCTTCGACGGCCTCGGCGATCTTGGGGCTGTGCCTGCGGTCGACCAATCCGACCGGCACATGCAGGACGAGGTCGATGAGCCTGCCGCCGGCGGCCTTCTCCAACAGTTTGCCCAGACGCGCGCCGATACCGGTCAGGGAACCGACCGAGGCGAAAAGCGGGAAGAGGACGGAAGGACGCATCGATGTGTTATCGCGATCGACGGGCGCTGACAGGAAGGCGTCGCGTGGCTATATCCTAACAGGCCGCCAGGGAGCAGCCATGGATGAATCCCTCGAACATCGCCGTAGGCGATTGCTCTATCGCAGTCGTTATACGGGCATGAAAGAAATGGACACCTTGCTCGGCCGCTTCGCCGATCGCTATCTTGGTGGTCTGGATGCGGGCCAGCTTGATCGTTATGACCTCCTCCTCAGGGTCGGCGACGCCGATTTGTTGTCGTGGATTTTAAGAAGAACGATGCCTCCGCCCGAACACGACCATGATGTCCTGAAGCTCATTATTGAAATTAAGAACGCAAGTTTATAATTTGAAATTAAACAATGTTTTAATAAGAACAGCGGGCCGGTACGACGTCTTCGGTGTGCCCGATGGTGTCGACGCGCTGGTCCTGCAAACCCTGTCCGGGGGAGTGCCGCGCGCTTTCGCCGACATTATCCATGTCGCGCGCGACGAGGGGCGGATGGCTCGCTTGTCCGATTCGCTCGCCTGCTTCGCACCGGCGATCAAAGTGCTCGCGCTGCCGGCCTGGGATTGTCTGCCTTATGACCGAGCCTCGCCCCATAGCGAGGTGGTGAGCCGGCGTATCGAGACACTGGCGGCACTGGCGGCAACACCCGCTGCGCATCCGCCGCGCGTCGTGCTTACGACCGTAAACGCCATTCTACAGAGGCTGCCGCCGCGGAAGGCATTCGCCGGGGCTGTGCTGCACGTTCGCAAGGGTGAATCCCGCGGACGCGACAAACTGATCGGATTCCTGGTGCGCAGCTCCTTCCGCAAGGCCGAGACGGTGCGGGAGCCGGGTGAATATGCCGTGCGTGGCGGCATATTGGATTTTTTCCCGCCGGGAACATCGGAGCCGGTAAGGCTCGATTTCTTCGGCGACAAATTGGAGGCGATCCGCAGCTTCGATCCGGTCAGCCAGCGCAGCGCCGGGCAGCTCGCGGAGTTGACGATCATGCCCGTGGCCGAAATCCAACTCGATGCAGATGCGATTACACGTTTCCGCAGCGCCTATCGCGAGCTGTTCGGCACCGCCATTGGCAACGATCCGCTATACGAGGCCGTCAGCGCAGGCCAACACCCGGCCGGCATGGAGCATTTCCTGCCGCTGTTCCACGAGCGCATGGAGACGCTTTTCGACTACCTGCCGGGCGCTGCCCTGACGCTCGACTACCAGGCGGACGGGGCTATCGCCGCGCGCTTCGAGCAGATCGCGGAATTCCACCAGGCCCGGCTCGACTTCGCCTCGTCGAAAATGGCCGGCGATGCGCCCGTCTACCATCCGCTGCGACCCGACCAACTCTATTTCGGCCGCGAGGAATGGGCCAAGACGCTGCGCGGCATGACCGCCATCTCCTTTTCGCCTTTTTCGCCGCCGGACGTCGGTTCGCCCGATGGCGGCGGCCGCCGCGGCCGCGATTTCGCGGAAGCCCGATCGGCAGCCGCAGCTTCCGGCGAAGGCAATGTCTTCGACGCGGCGGTGGCGCATGTCCGGGCCCTGCAATCGGGCGGACGGCGCGTTCTGCTGGCCGCTTATAGCCGCGGCGCCGCCGAACGCCTTGCCGGCTTGATGCGCGACCATGGCGCCGGCGAGGTGATGACAGTTTCAGGTCTGGACGAGGCCGAACGGCAAACGCCGCAGACCCTGGGCGTCATTGTCCTGGCCCTCGAACAGGGTTTCGTCGCGCCCGGCCTTGCCGTGATCGCCGAACAGGACATCCTGGGCGATCGCCTTGTCCGGCCGGTACGGCGCAAACGTTCCGCCGAGCACTTTCTGGCTGAGGCGAGCGCGCTGGCGGCTGGCGATCTGGTGGTCCACGCCGACCACGGCATCGGCCGCTATGACGGGTTGGTGCCCATTCTGGTTGCGGGCGCGCCGCATGATTGCCTGCGTGTCCTCTATGCCGGCGGCGACAAGCTGTTCGTCCCGGTCGAAAACATCGAAGTCCTTTCACGTTATGGCTCGGAAGATTCTGGCGTCGAGCTGGACAAGCTGGGCGGCGTTCATTGGCAGGCGCGTCGCGCCCGAGTCCGGGAGCGCATCAGCCAGATGGCGGAGGCCCTGATCAAGGTCGCGGCCGAACGCCAGCTTCGCGCCGGCGAGGTCATGGCGCCGCCGGATAGCAGTTATCAGGAGTTCTGCGCGCGCTTTCCCTTTCCCGAGACCGAGGACCAGGCCCGCGCCATCGACGACACCTTGGTCGATCTCGTGTCGGGGCGGCCGCTGGATCGGCTGATCTGCGGCGATGTCGGCTTCGGCAAGACCGAGGTCGCCTTGCGGGCCGCTTTCGTCGCGGCGATGGCGGGTACGCAGGTCGCGGTAGTTACGCCAACCACGCTGTTGTGCCGCCAGCATTTCCAGACCTTCACGCGGCGCTTCGCTGGGTTTGGGCTACGCGTCGAGCAGCTTTCGCGCCTTGTCGCCGCTAAGCGCGCCACGGAGATCAAACGCGACCTTGCCGCGGGCGATGTCGCCGTTGTTGTCGGCACCCATGCCTTATTGAGCAAGTCGATCGCCTTCAAGTCGCTCGGCCTTTTGGTTGTCGACGAAGAGCAACACTTCGGTGTCGCCCAAAAGGAACGCCTGAAACAACTCCGCGCCAATGTTCACGTCCTGACGCTCACGGCGACGCCGATTCCGAGGACATTGCAGATGGCTCTGGCCGGGGTACGCGACATGAGCGTCATCGCCACGCCGCCGGTCGATCGCCTGGCGGTTCGCACGTTCGTGCTGCCCTACGATCCGGTCGTCGTGCGCGAGGCGATCATGCGCGAGCGTTTCCGGGGCGGGCAGGTATTCTACGTCTGCCCGCGCATCGAAGACCTGCCGAAATTGAGCGAAAGGCTGTCGAAGTTGGTGCCGGAGGCGAGAATCGCCATGGCCCATGGGCGGCTGCCGGCGATCGAGCTCGAACGGGTGATGACCGCTTTTTATGACGGCAAGTACGACATGCTGCTGTCCACCAACATCATCGAATCCGGGTTGGACATACCGACCGCCAACACCTTGATCGTGCATCGATCGGATATGTTTGGCCTCGCCCAGCTTTATCAGCTTCGCGGTCGCGTCGGACGCTCCAAGCTGCGCGCTTATGCCTATCTAAGCCTGCCGGCCGATCGCACCCTGCGGCCGGTGGCGCAGCGGCGCCTGGAGGTCATGCAGACCCTGGACAGCCTGGGCGCGGGATTTCAACTCGCCAGCCACGATCTCGATATTCGCGGCGCCGGCAATCTGTTGGGCGAGGAACAATCTGGCCATATTCGCGAAGTCGGTATCGAGCTTTACCAGCACATGCTCGAAGAGGCGGTCGCCGCGGCGCGTGGCGGCGGATTGGTCGTGGAGGACTGGACGCCCCAAATCAGCATCGGCACGCCGGTGCTGATTCCCGAACCCTATGTCGCCGACCTCAGCCTGCGCCTAAGTCTGTATCGGCGGATCGCCACGCTGGTCGATCGCGCCGAGATCGACGCCTTCGCGGCTGAGATGATCGACCGCTTCGGCCCGTTGCCGGCGGAAGTTGAAAACCTCCTCCAACTCATCGCCATCAAGCGGCTGTGCAAGGATGCTGGCGTCGAGAAGTTGGAGGCCGGCCCCAAGGGGATCGTGGTCTCATTCCGCGAAAATCGCTTCGCCAACCCGGAAAAACTGGTGGGCTACATCACCCGGCACGCAAGTTCGATGAAACTTCGCCCGGATCAGAGGCTGGTGGTGATGGGGGCCTGGGAGAATCCGAAACAGCGCGTCGCCGGAATCCGCAGCGTCCTTCACAATCTCGTCGCTTTGGCGGCTTAAGGGTTAGGCGCTGAAATTCGTTCGGTGCGGCGCGTCGGGCAATGCCGGGGAGACAAGGGCGCGGCCGGGCGGCGGCTGGACCGGCGCGACCCCGGCGCGTGAGGCGAATTCGTCCATCAATTGCTCGACGACCGTTGAGTCGACGGTCTGGATCGCCGCGATGGCGGTGGCTATACGCTGGGCGTCATTGCGGTTCATGCGCGCGAGCAGGCGCGGCGCCAGCTTGTCGCCCAGGGCGATCATGAGAATCGCCGCTTTTTCGGTGCCGTTCAGGTTTCGATAGTCCACGAATCCCAACATACAGCCAATGACGCGGCGTTTTCAAACGATCCGTCAATTCCCATAGAGCTGCTTGGGGTCGATTTCGACCGGAGCGATGGTCTGCCATTCGCCATTGCGAGCGGCTTGGAAGAAGCAGCTCCGACGCCCGGTGTGGCAGGCGACGCCCTTCTGATCCACAAGCAACAGCAAGCCGTCATTGTCGCAATCGAGTCGTAGATCGATCACGCGCTGGGTTTGCCCCGATGTCTCGCCCTTGCGCCAAAGCCTCTTGCGCGAGCGGGACCAGAAGCACGCATCGCCGGTTCGCAACGTCTCGATCACGGCGTCGCGATTCATCCAGGCGAGCATCAGAACCTCGCCGGAATCGTGTTGTTGAACGATGGCGGGCACCAGGCCGTTGGCGTCGAAGGCAATGGCGGCAAGCAACGGAGCGAGGCTTTCGGGTGTGGACATCGGCCTATTCCATGAAACTACTTACGAGGATCGGGCGAGGCGGTCGAAGCCTCGTTCGAGGTCCCGGATGAGGTCGTCCGGGTCTTCGAGGCCGGCATGGATGCGGAGAAGTGGACCGGGAGCCGTCCAAGCCGTCGCCGTGCGATAGGGCCTCGGATCGACCGGTAGCATCAGGCTCTCATAGCCGCCCCAACTATAACCCATCCCGAACAGGTCCATGCCGTCGAGCATCGCGGCCAGCGCGTTGCGCGGGACGTCTTTCAGAATCACGCCGAACAAGCCGCTAGCCCCAATGAAATCCCGCTTCCACAGCGCATGGCCGGAATCGTCCGGCAGGGCCGGGTGAAGAAGGCGAACCACCTCGGGCCGTTTGGACAGCCAATGCGACAGGATCAGGCCGGTCTCCTGATGGCGCGACAGACGAACCGAAAGTGTACGCAGGCCCCGCAGCGCGAGCGAGCAGACATCCGGCGCCGCGCAGGCGCCGAAATCCGCGGCCGAACGCCGCAATTTCCGCCAATGGGGCTCGGTCGAAGTCACCGTGCCGAGCATGAGGTCGGCATGGCCGCCGACATATTTTGTGACCGATTGGATCGACACGTCGACGCCATGGGCGAAAGGCTGGAAGTACAGCGGGGTTGCCCAGGTGTTGTCCAGGACAACCACCGCACGCGCCGCGTGCGCGGCGGCCGCGATGGCGGGAATGTCCTGAACCTCGAAGGTCAGCGATCCCGGGGATTCCGTGAAAACGATTCTCGTGTGCGGCCGGATCAACGCGGCAATGCCGGCCCCGATGAGCGGATCGTAATAGGTGGTCTCCACACCGAAGCGGGCGAGGACCGTGTCGCAGAAGCGGCGGACCGGGTTGTACACGGTGTCGACCATCAGGACATGGTCGCCCGCCTTCACGAACGCCATCAGCGTGGCGGCGATGGCCGCGACGCCCGAAGGCAACGCCGTCGTCCGATAGCCGCCCTCCAGCGCGGCGATGGCATCTTCGAAGGCGAAGGTCGTGGGTGTTCCGTGGCGTCCGTAATACACGCCCTTGAACGGGTCTTTCGCGGCCTCTTCGAGGGCGCCGAGGGTCGGGAACAAAACCGTCGATGCCCGATAGACCGGTGGGTTGAGGATGCCGAAATTCTCGGCGGGGTTCGACCCGAGATGGGCGAGTTTCGTGTCAGGCTTTGATGGTTCGGTCATCGGTGAAATCTAGGTTGCCATTGGGAGATTGGGGATCGCTGCCTTGTTCGGCCGGTAGCGACTATGTTAGCCTTTTTTTGCTGATCGAGGGCGTAGTCGCCTCTGCCGCGGCGGAATTCTGCCCGGCAGGTCGCAGCGTTCGTCGAATGTGCAATGTCTGCGTC
>CAMDDQ010000046.1 GCA_945892765.1 Asaia bogorensis | reverse complement strand
CCGAGCCATCGATTTCGGCGTGGTGGACCGCGAGCGGGAAAATCCCTTCGTCAACCGCGCCCGTTATGCCGGAACCTATGTCCACACCCTGTCCATGCAATCGCCGTTCGACTATTACGACGAGCCGCTGAAGAGCGCCTTCGCGGCCAAGAGCCCGCGCCGTATCGAACCGCGAGGCGGGCGCAATTTCTACGACATCGACGGCCGGCTCGTCGGCAACTGGTTCCTTCGGGGGAGCGGCGATTACGACGGCCGCGACGCGCCGGGGCGGCCCTATTATTTCAACCACCTCGCTTTCGCCTACGACAAGGTCGAACCGCGCTGGATCGTGGCGTCGCTATCGGCCGCCTTTCCCGCGCCGGGCCAATACGGCGTGCGCGGCAACAACCCCGATCCGGCCGCCATCGACGCGGCGAGCGGCATCGTGCGCTACGAACTCGTCCGCAACTTCAACCGCAACGCGCCGGGCGCCTATGACACCAACGCCCTGCCGGTCGCGGGAACCCTGCTGGTCCGGCTGATCGATGCGCGCACGATCGAGGTGGAGCAATTCCCCGGCAAGCGGTCGAGCGACATTGCCGGCTTCACCCCCGCCGCCCTGCGCTTCGAGCGTTAGGGGTAAGCGAGATAGCGGGCTGCTGGCCTGTTATTCCTTACGGAACACTCGTTATGCTTATACATAACGGCGCGATCAAGAGCTTCGTCTGCAAGCGTACCGCCGCGGTGTTCCAAGGTTTGGCGCCGAAGGGATTTCCCACCGACATTCTCGCGGTCGCCCGACGAAAGCTGCGGATTCTGGACGCCGCCATCCGACTGGATGAATTGCGCGTTCCGACGAGCAATCGTCTCGAGGCATTGAAGGGCGGCCGCGCGGACAACATAGCGTTCGGATCAACGACCAGTGGCGCCTCTGTTTCCTTTCGCTCGAAGGCAGCGCGCACGATGTCGAGATCGTCGACTACTACTAAGGAGGCTTCAATCATGGGCAAGAAGATCACCCGCGAGGCGCTCGATGCCGGGCGGATCGACCTGTCGGACGTTGCCACGGGCAAGACGCTGCCGCCGGTCAGCCTCGGCGAGATACTCCGCGAGGAATTCCTGCGGCCACGCAATTTGTCGGCCCGCGCCCTGGCCCGCGACCGCCGGGGATTTGAACCGGCACCAATCGCCAAGCATCTTTATTCTTTATGATTAACGATGGTGGGCGCTGCAGGGATTGAACCTGCGACCCCTGCCGTGTGAAAGCAGTGCTCTCCCGCTGAGCTAAGCGCCCGCCCGAAAGGACGTGCCGCATTTAAGGGAGCGCCCGGAACCCTGTCAAGGAAGCCACTTGAGTATTGGGAGGCGTGGGGGGGCCTCCCGGCCCTCCACAGACTTTACCTGTTCGTCGGGGGCCCTATATTGATGCCATGGCTATTCTCAAGATCGCCCGCATGGGGCACCCGGTTTTGCGCCAGCGCGCGGCCGAGGTGACCGACCCCACCGCGCCGGAAATCCGGCGGCTTGTCGGCGACATGCTCGAAACGCTGGAGGACGCCAGCGGCGCCGGGCTGGCCGCGCCGCAAGTCCATGTCCCCTTGCGTGTGGTCATGTTCCATGTCCCGGAGGGCCGGTCGAGCGGCGCGCCTGGCGACGAACCGGCGAACCTGACCATCCTGATCAATCCGGTGTTGGAGCCCATTGGCGAGGAAAAGGAAATCGGCTGGGAGGGCTGTTTGTCCGTGCCCGGGCTGCTGGGCTCCGTGCCCCGGTTCAGACATCTGCGTTATCGCGGGATCACGCCGTTCGGCGAGACCGTTGAACGAGCCGTTTCCGGTTTCCACGCCCGCATCGTTCAACATGAATGCGACCATCTCGACGGCATCCTCTATCCCGCGCGCATGACCGATCTGTCACTGCTCGGCTTCGAGGACGAAATGCGCCGCCTAGCCGCGTCGCGCGAAGAGGAGGTCATGGATGACTGAAGCCTTCGATCTGGAAGCCAAGCGCGGCGCCGTGCTCGGCGCCGCGCTTGTCCATGTTCCTTTCGAGGGCTGGACCGAAGCGGCGTTGATCGCGGGCGCCCGCGACGCGGGGTTCGATGCCTCGATGGCGCTGCGCGTCTTCACCGGCGGCGTCAACGAGGCCATCGAATGGATGAGCCGGCGCGCCGACCGCCGGGCGATGGCAGCGCTGGAGGCCCGCGATCTGTCCAAGATGCGCGTGCGTGATCGCGTGACCCTCGCCGTACGCACCCGGATCGAGCTTGAAGGCCCGCATCGCGAGGCGGCGCGGCGGACCCTGACTATTCTCGCGGCGCCCACGAATGCGCCGCTTGGCCTGAAGCTATTGTTCCGCACCGTCGATGCGTTGTGGTACGCGGCCGGCGACACCGCGACGGATTTCAATTTCTACACAAAGCGCGCCTTGCTCGCCGGAGTTTATGCCGCGACCTCCTTGTATTGGCTCGACGACAGCTCCGAGAACAGCGCGGAGAGCTGGGCATTCCTCGACCGCCGCATCGCCGAGGTCATGCAAGTGCCGAAGTTCATCGGGCGCATCGGTGACGTGCTCGGGCGTTTTCCCATGCCTTTTGCCGGATCGCGCGCCCGGACCCGCCCATAGGCGGACTTCGGAGCCAGGTCCGCCCGTAGGCGGACTCCGGAGTCGGACCCGCTCCACGGACGGGGCCCGCCTCGCGCGTGGTGGCATCAATTCGGTGTGAAGCCATCCTTTCGTGGTTGGTGCGCCGTCCAGCTTGCGGTTAGCGTCCGCCACAGGGCGAAATCGAAAAAGGGAGGCGACGATGAAGGCACCGCGGTCATGGCGGGCGCTGGCGAGCGCGGCTGCGATTTGCGTGTTCGGCGGGGGCCTGGGTGCCGATGCCGCGGACGATTCCGTCGGTTCGATCAAATACCGGCAGTTCCTGATGCAGGAGGCCGAGGCCGGCATGGCCGCGATGGACCTGTATATGAAGGGTCAGATCGATTTCAGGCCAGCCTTCGCCGAACAAGCCGCCGCCATCGCCGCGACGGCGAAGGATTTCGCCAGCCTGTTCCCGCCGGGATCGGATAAGGGCGCAAAAACCAACGCCAAGCCGGATGTGTGGTCCAACACCATGCGTTTCCGCGGCGCGGTGATGCGCTTTACTCAGGAATCGGCGAAACTCGCGGCCGCGGCCAAGGCCGGCGATGAAGCCGGCTTCAGAGCCCAGTTCCAGAACGTCGTCGATCGCTGCGACGGCTGCCACGAAAACTTCCGCCTGCGGATGTAGCCGACGGTCAAGGCGGCAGCAGCCGCGTGACGTGGCCCATTTTGCGGCCGGGGCGACTCTCGGTCTTGCCGTAAAGGTGCAGTTTCGCCCGCGGGTCGTCGAGCGCCGCGCGCCATTGCTCGACCTCTGCGCCGATCAGGTTTTGCATGATCGCGGGGCAGAGCATGTCGACGCCGCCGAGCTTCAGTCCGCAGATCGCGCGCACAAGCTGCTCGAACTGGCTGGTGGCGCAGGCATCCAGCGTCCAATGCCCGGAATTATGGGGCCGCGGCGCCATCTCGTTGACCAAGACGCCGCGATCGAGATCCACGAACATCTCAACCGCGAGCAGGCCCACGATGTCGAGCGCCTGAGTGAGGCGCAAAGCCGCCTCCCGCGCCGCCCCGGCAATCGCCGCCGTTAGATCGGCGGGCGCCAGAGTCACGTCCAGAATGCCGTTTTTGTGGCGATTTTCCACGGCGGGAAAAGCGAGCATGGCGCCGTCGAGCCCACGGGCGACAATGACCGAAATCTCCATCGTGAAATCCACGAAACCTTCGAGAACGCAGGGCGCGCCGCCGAGACCGCGCCACGCCGCCTTGGCATCGTCACCCGCGCCGATCTTGACCTGGCCTTTGCCGTCGTATCCGAGGCGCGCGGTCTTGAGCATGGCCGGGCGGCCGATGGCCGCGATGGCGGACTCGGCCTCGGTCTCGCTCCGTACCGGCAGCCAGGGCGCGGTGGCGATGCCGAGTGAGGCGGCGAAGCGTTTTTCTTCCATGCGGTCCTGGGCAACACGAAGGGCGCGCGGATTGGGCCGCACGGGCACAAATTCGGCCAGAATCTCCACCGGTCCCGCCGCGATGTTCTCGAATTCATAGGTGACGACATCGACGGCGGCGGCGAATTCACGGAGGCGGGTTTCATCTTCGAAGCCGCCGATGGTGTGGCGCGCCGCGACCTGCGCCGCCGGGCTGTCGGGTTCCGCGCAATAGACATGACAGCGATAGCCGAGCCGAGCCGCGGCCTGCGCGATCATCCGCCCGAGCTGGCCGCCGCCCAAAATGCCGATGGTCGCGCCGGGCGCGATGGTGGAGGCCGATCCGCCCATCGATTCAGGCTGAATCGGCGGGTGCGTCGACGACTCCGGCGGTTTGTTTGGCCCGCCATTCGTCCAAGGCGGCGGCGAGGCGCGCATCACCCAGCGCCAGGATCGCGGCCGCCAGCAGCGCCGCGTTGATCGCCCCGGCAATCCCAATCGCGACAGTGGCCACCGGCACGCCGCCCGGCATCTGCACGATGGAGAGCAGGCTGTCGAGCCCGCCCATCAATTTGGTCTCGATCGGCACGCCAATCACCGGCAGCGACGTCAGCGCGGCGGTCATGCCCGGCAGATGGGCGGCGCCGCCGGCGCCGGCGACGATGACCTTGATCCCGCGCCCCTTGGCCGACCCGGCATAGTCGTAGAGCCGATTTGGCGTGCGGTGGGCCGAGACCACCTTCACCTCATGTGGAATGCCAAGGTCCTTGAGCACCGCTGCGCCATGGCGCAGCGTCTCCCAGTCCGATTGGCTGCCCATGATAATGCCGACCGCAGGCGCCCGCGCATTCATCTCGTTACACTCTTTTCCGCCGGTGGCCAGAGCGGCGATTATAGGAAGTGACGGCAAGCGCGCAAGCGCGCCGGTTTTCCTCGATTTCGCGGTTTACCGGTCCGAGACCACCCTATTTATTGATGCATGAGAGTTTCATGCCTGCGTCAATCAGGCACGGGGGGAGCGGCTTCAGCGCGATGAAGGTCGGCGACACGAGACGGCCGGGCGGTGTTGGCAACGTCGCGCCCGCGCGGACGGCGACGAAGGTTACCCAGACCGAAGCGGCGGCGCCGCAAGCCGTCGCCGACGTCACCTCGGTCCTGGGCATTTTGGAAGCCGAATTTTCCCCGAAAGTTCGCGCCGCGCTTATGGCCGAGGTCGAAAAACTTCGGAGCGAACTGGAACAAAGCAAACGCCGCATTTCCTATCTGGAAGAGCTTGCCGATTAGGACACACTGGCGCCGATTCCCAATCGCCGCGCCTTTGTGCGCGAGTTGTCGCGCATGGTGTCCTACGCCGAACGTTATCAAACGCCGAGCAGCCTGTTGTTCTTCGACGTCAACGGGCTGAAGGAAGTTAACGACGCCCACGGACACGCCGCCGGCGATGCGGTCATCACCTTCGTCGCCGAAGTGTTGTCCAAGAATATCCGCGACACCGATTTTGTCGCCCGCATCGGCGGCGACGAATTCGGCGTGCTGCTCGCTCACGCCGATCACGCCATCGCCAATGAAAAGGCGACGACCCTGATGACGGCCATCGAGGCCGATCCGCTGACCTGGCAGACCCACAAGTTCCGCGTGTCGGCCGCCGTCGGCGGGCACACCTTCCGCGGCGGCGAGGACGTCAATCAGGCGGCTGGACCGGGCCGATCGCGCCATGTACGCCCGCAAACGCGCCCGCCCCGGCAAAGCGTAACGCCCGAGACGAAAGCCGCGCCGGCCCACCAAGGAACGCCACTGCCCCAACAACAAAGGGCGCCCCCCGAATGAGGCGCCCTTTGTTGTTGTATAGGGCGAGATCAGCCACCGTTGGCCGGGATGAAGATGTAATCCGGGCCGGCTTCGCCGATCAGTTCGCGCGTCAGCTTGCGGAGCATCGCCTGACCGTAAACCGAAGGCTCCTCGATCTCGATGATGAAGGATTTCGGCCCGCCGACGACCTGGCGCCGATACCAGTTCGGAAGCGTTTGGCTGCCGCCGCTCTGCAGCAACGCGTTGATGATCATGCCTTCGGCCAAGGCTTCATCGCGAATGGGCTGCGGCAAGCCGCCCACGCTGCTCATGCCATCGGACGAAATGTCGATCACCCGGCGGTCGGCCGTGAACGGCGAGGTGCGGATAAGGTCGGCGCAGAATTGCAGTGCGTCGCGCACACCGGTGTTGCCCACCGGCGAACGGCTCGCCGATAGGATCGCCTTCCCGAAATCCGTCGAGGTCTCCGCGTCCTGAAGGATCGTCCAGTCGATGACCAGATAGGGGTCGGTTGACCATTCGACATAGGTCACCGCGACGCGCTTGTTCGGACCCTCCTTGACCGCGTTGTGCAGCGCCGGAAGCAAGAAGGCGCGCGCGGTTCCGTCTTTTTGAATCTTGTATTCTTCTTCCTCGACGCTGGCGGAGACGTCGTTGGCGACGCAAACGAGGGCATCGACCTTTATCTGCTGCGCCACCGCGGCAGACATCCATCCCATCGACACGGCAAGTGCCGTCAAAGCGGCGAACCGCCCGAAAACGCAAGTGTTAATGACCCCGGTCATGGCCGTAGTTTCCCCTCATTAGGTGTTTCCCCTGATATCCCCGGCGACCCGCCGCGCATCGTGTCGCATGGCGCCGACTTTGGCCCGACGCGCATAGGCCGCTTTATTCCAGTTTGTGAGGAAAAGCGTAGGTACCGCCGGGTTTGCCGTCAAGCGAATTGCACCGCCGCGGCCCAGCGGGAGTTAGGCGATGATGTCCGGCAGAAGCTGGCTTTCCAATTGCGATATCTGGTCGCGCAGGCGCAGTTTTCTCTTCTTCAGGCGTTGAAGCTGCAATTGGTCCGCCTCGTTCTGGCTCGATAAACGCCCGATAACGTCGTCGAGATCGCGGTGCTCGCTCCGCAGCTCCGCCAGCATCCGTTTCAACTGCTCGGCATCCTGTTCGTTCATGCGCGCCTAAGCGATGGGGCAATGAAACAAGCATACCAAAATCAGATGGGAATGGGTATGAGCACTGAGGCCTCGCGGTGGAGCTTTGCCCGGACGGATCGCGGTTTGTTATCGTCCGACCGCGGCGATTGGCGCGAGCCGGCGGCCGGATATCATTGAAGGATTGAGGTTATGAACGGACAAGGCAAATTCAGGGCGCTGTTGCTTGAAGAAAAGGACGGTAAGGTCACATCGAGTGTCACCGAAGTTGGCGAAGCCTCGCTGCCGCCCGGGGAAGTGACGATCGCGGTCGCGTATTCGACCCTGAACTACAAGGACGGCATGATTCTCGGCGGGCTCGGGCGCATCGTGCGCACCTATCCGCACGTGCCGGGCGTGGATTTCGCGGGCATTGTGGAATCCTCGACCTCGCCCGACTTCAAGCCCGGCGACCCCGTCATTTCGACTGGCTTTCGCGTCGGCGAGATGCGCTGGGGTGGCTATGCGGCCAAGGCCCGGGTCAAGGCGGAATGGCTGGTGAAGCCGCCCGCCGGGCTATCGCTGAAACGGGCCATGGCCATCGGCACCGCCGGGCTCACCGCCATGTTCGCGGTGATCGCGCTGGAAAAACACGGCCTCACCCCGGACAAGGGCGAGGTGTTGGTGACCGGGGCGGCCGGCGGCGTTGGCAGCATCGCCGTCGCCGTGCTGGCGAAGCTCGGCTACCGGGTTGCCGCCTCCACCGGGCGCCCTGAGACCGCGGCCTATCTGAAGGAACTCGGCGCCCTGACAATCATCGATCGCTCCGAACTGGCGACCCCTCCCCCCAAGCCGTTGATGCCCGAACGCTGGGCCGGCACCGTTGACTCCGTAGGCGGTGCGGCTCTGGCCAACGCCATCGCCGCGACCTCCTACGCCGGGGCCGTGGCCGCTTGCGGCCTCGCCGGCAGCAATTTGCTCGAGGTCAGTGTCCTTCCCTTCCTGATGCGCGGTGTCAATCTGCTCGGCATCGATTCCGTGATGAAACCGCTGGATGCGAGACGGGAAGCTTGGTCGCGGCTGGTCCGCGACCTGCCGCTCGATGTTTTAGACGGCATGATCGAAACCGTGTCGCTCGCCGATCTGCCAGAGGCTGGACGGCGTATCCTAAAGGGCGGCGTGCGCGGCCGCGTCGTGGTCGACGTCAACGCCTGATCCGAGGTGTAAGGATTTATTAACGCTGCGGGAGCGAAAGTCGCGCATGGACAATATTCCCCCGCCCCGATTGCCAATGAAGCTGTGCCGACTCATCGTGTTGGGGATGGCGGCATTGCTGGGCGCCTGCGCCGAAATACCACAATTTCCGCAATTTCCGCCCTTGCCATCGTTCCTCTGGAAGCCGCCGACCGACATGGACTTGCTGGCGCGGTCTTGGGCCAAGCCGCAGCCATCCTTGGCCGTACCGCCGGTTTATTGCTACGCCACCCTTGGCGATCGCGATTGTTACAGCGAGCCGCAGCCCTCTTGGGCCTCGCGCCAGGTGGGCACCATCGGCCGGGTTGCACCCTAAAGGAAAAAAGACAATCCTGGGTTGTTGATACGAACGGCAATTTCGTTGTTATTCGCGATTGTCGAAAGGACTGCTATCCTCAAAAAGCGGCTAGACGAAGATCGGTCCGAAGATACGACGACGGCACAAAGAGGCCTGAATGTCGGAGACGCTGACGAAGATCGACGCCAAGAAGCTGAACGAGCTTCTCGTCAAGCATCGCCGTTATGTCCGCCGGTTTAAGGACGGCACGCGGCTGAACCTGGCTTTCGTCGATGCCTCGGGCGTCGATCTGACCGGCCATGATCTAACCGAGGCCGAATTACGCGGCTGCAATTTGAGCGGCGCCAAGCTGGCCGGCGCGATCCTGGTCCGCGCCCATCTGTTCGGCGCCAATCTTAGCAACGCCGATCTGAGCAAGGCCGATCTGCGCCGGGCCGATATGCGCGGCTGCAATTTGCGCTCCCCCAATTTCGAAGACGCGATCATGGTCGAAAGCGACTTGCGCGACGGCATGTTTCTGTTCAAGAATGCCGATGGCGACTTCACGCCGCCGAACGAATCCCAGACCGTCGACGCCGAGGGCGCCAGCATGAAAAACGCCGATCTTTCGGGGTCGAAAGCTGGCTGGCGGCATCCTACGCAGCACCGATCTGACCGGCGCCAATCTCTGCGGCGCCAAGCTGGCCGGCGCTAATTTGACGAACGCCAATCTCAACGGCG
Source organism: Asaia bogorensis (assembly GCA_945892765.1). GTDB lineage: Bacteria > Pseudomonadota > Alphaproteobacteria > CACIAM-22H2 > CACIAM-22H2 > SHVT01. The sequence continues at coordinate 7,320 of CAMDDQ010000046.1, read as the reverse complement.
CGACGCTGGAGGGCGCCGATTTGTCCGGCGCCAATCTCAGCAAGACACAAATGAACAAGACGGTGTTGAGCGGCGCCTTCCTCAACGGCACCAATCTCGAAGGCGCCAACCTGGTGACCGCCATCGTCACCCGCACCGATTTCTCCAAAGCCGACCTGTCGAAGGCGAAATTCACCAAGCAGTTCGACTCCCTGGAACAATCGATCCAGGACATCATCAAAAGCCACATCAAATGGGTAAAGTCGCTGGGCAAGGAAGGCTCCCAGGCGGATTTGTCCAAGGTCAAGATGGCCTGACACCAATTTCACCAAGGTGCCGTTCAACGCCGCCAATTTCGAGATGGCGGTGTTGTCGGGCTGCGACTTCACCGAGGCCGAGCTGGTCATGGCCAATCTGGCCAATGCCGATTGCCGCAACGCCAAATTCAACGGCGCCGACATGAAGGGCGCGGTGATGCGTGGCGGCCAGATGAACAATTGCGATTTCGAGGGCGCCACACTCTGCCCGCAGCAGCTTCACGGCTCGACCGGATTGGAGTGCCCGGCGGATTTCTCGAACGTGCGCGGCACCGCCTCGAACTTCCGCGGCGCCGATGCGACAAAAGCGAAATTCGAGGGCGCCGATCTCAGCCAATGCGATTTCACTGGCGCCATTCTGCGCGGCGCCCGCTTCAAGAACGCCAAACTCCAGAACGCGATCTTCACCGGCGCCAAACTCGACGACGCCGATTTCACCGGCGCCGAGGGCGGCCCCAAGCCAGTAAGTCAGGTCAAGGCGGTGGCGAGCTGACAATTCCGCCCGTCGGCAAGAGGCTGGCCGACTCCGGAATCCATCGGGCTTCGCCCGAGGGCCAAGTCACGGCGGTCGCGAGCTAACGCAAAGGCGGCGTTGCGCCGGCCCCCTCGCTATGGCAAGGTCCCGGCCCGCGGAATCTTTAAGCCGACGCTGCCGTAGCTCAGTGGTAGAGCACGTCCTTGGTAAGGACGGGGTCCGGTGTTCAATCCACCGCGGCAGCACCATTTTCCCCAAACGGAATGATGGCCGTCACAGCGCCGGGTCTTGGCCTGGCGTTAAGGTTGCCGTCATGGCGCGCTGGGATCACATCAAACACGACGCCCATATCGGGCTGTGCGGCATCGGGGCGACGCCGGCGCAGGCGCTCGAGAAGGCGGCCCTGGCGATGAACGCGGCCATCACCGATCTCGACGCCATCCGGCCGCTGGTGAAGATCGAGGTGAGCTGCCCGGCGCGGGCACTCGACACGCTGCTGTTCGATTGGCTCAATCTGCTGGTCTATGAAATGACCGTGGGCAAGATGTTGTTCTCCAGGTTCTCGGTCAACATCGCGGGCGGCCGGTTGTTTGGCCTGGCCTGGGGCGAGAAGGTGGATTTGGAGCGTCACCGGCCGGCGACGGCGATCGGGGCCGCCACCCGAACCGCGCTCGATATGAAGCAATACGCCAATGGCGAGTGGGTCGCGCAATGCGCGGTCGACGTCACGCCGTGTCCGCCGACACCGGAGCCGATCGCCAAGACGAGGGCGGCGCTGCGCTCGGTCGCTCCTGGACACCCCGGCCGAATTTCACTATAAGCCGCGGGGTTCCGCGAGCGGCGCCCAGGTAGCTCAGTTGGTAGAGCAGCGGACTGAAAATCCGCGTGTCGCTGGTTCGATTCCGGCCCTGGGCACCATTTCCCGCTACTTGGACGTCATCCGCCAAACGCCGTCCCAGTCCTTGGGCGTCTCGGCCTTTAGCATTTCGCAGCGTTCGATGTAGGTCTTGGACAGTTTGTCCTTGTCGTTGGCCTTCAGGCATTCCTGGAAGGAACGGATGGCCTGATCCCAATGCGCGACCTTGTAATGTTTGCGGCCTTCGCGGAAGTGGTTCACCACGTCCATCAGGTTGGGGAAAGTCTCGTCGCTGTGATAGTCGAGCACCTCGTAGACCCCGATCGGCTGGGTCTTGCCCACCACCACCACCTCGTCGATGTCGCGAACCCGGTAGGTGCCTTTGAGCTTCTTGAAGGTGTTGTCGCTGATGACGATGCGGGCGCCGTATTGTTTGCAGGAGCTCTCCAGCCGCGCCGCCAAGTTCACACCGTCGCCGATCAGCGTGTAGTTCATGCGTTTGGGCGAACCGATATTGCCCGAAACCACTTCGTCGGTGTTGAGCCCGATGCCCATGTCGGCGGGAAGCTGGCCCTTGGCCTTGCGCTCGATATTCCAGTTCCACAGGGTCTTGACCATGTTGATCGAGGCGCGGACGGCGCGGTCTTCGTCGTCGTCGTGGGGTATGGGCAAACCGAAGGCGGCCATGATGGCGTCGCCGATGAACTTGTCCAACATGCCGTCGAGTTTGCTGATCTCCTCGACCATCAGGGTGAAATAGTCGTTGAGGAAACCGACCGTGCCCTGCGCGCCGAGGCTTTCGGTGATCGGCGTGAAGCCGCGGATGTCGGTGAACATGATGGTCGCCACCGCGCTGCGCCCGCCCAGCAATTCATCCTGTTTGCCTGAGCCCATCAGCTGGGCGGCGATGCCGGGGTCCATGTAGCGCGACATCGTCGATTTCATGCGTTTTTCGGCGCTGATGTCCTCCACCATGAGCATCGTGCCGAGCCGCTTGCCCTCGAGCGTGACCAGGGGCTGGATGGTGGCGTTGCACGAGACTTGGCGGCCGTCGAATTCCATTTCGGCGTCCATCATCTCGAAGGAGATGTTGGTTTCGGCGACCTCCTTGATCTTCGCGGCGACCCAGGCGTTGGCGTCGACGAAGAATTCGCCGAAGGACTTGCCTAGGATGTCGGCGGCGCGGATTTTCATGATCCGGTAGCCGGCCTTGTTGCAGGTGACGATGCGGCCGTCCTCGTTGGTGGTGATGACGGCGTTGGACATGCTCTCCAGCATGCTTTCGTTGTAGTTCTTCATGTTCTGCACGTCGTCGAACAGCTTGGCGTTCTCCAGCGCGATCGACACCTGGCCGGTGAAGGCCTTGAGGCGGGATTTGTCTTCCTCGTTGAACGGCCCGCCGCGTTTGTTCAACACCTGGGTGACGCCGATGACCTTGCCGGCCTTGTTGACCACCGGGACGCAGAGGATCGAGCGGGTGAAGTACCCAAACCTTTTGTCGAAGGCGGGATTGAAGCGCAGATCGGCATAGGCATAAGGGATGTTGATGGTCTTGCCGGAGGTGAAGACGGCGCCGGCGATGCCCAGATGGTTGGGCAGACGGATTTGCGTCGCCGACAGCCCCTCGCCCACCTGCGACCACAATTCATTGGTCTTTTCGTCGTTGAGGAAAAGGGTCGAGCGGTCGGCCTTCATCATCCTCGTTGCTTCACCCATGACCTTTTGCAGCAGCACGGTCAGGTCGATTTCCGACGTCACGTCGGCGACCACATCGAGGAAATGTTTCTCGGTCTCCCGCGACTTCTTCATGCGCTCGACGAATTGCGTGCTTTGCAGGGCGACCGCGGCCTGCGTGGTCATGGCTTCGAGCAGCGCCATGTCCTCTGGCGCGAACTTGCCGCCGCCCTTCTTGTTTAGCGCCTGGATGACGCCGATGATCTCGCCTTTGTAGGTTCGAACCGGGGCGCAGATGACGGTTTTGGTCTCGAAGCCCGTTTTCTGGTCGATGGCGCGATTGAAGCGCGGATCGGAATAAGCGTCGTCGATGATGATTCCTTCGCCGGCGGTGAAGACGTGACCGGCGATGCCGCTGGTGTTCAACATCCGAATTTCGCGGCCGCCCTCGCCCTGGGCGACCCGCGTATAGAGTTCCCCGGTCTGGTCGTCGTTGAGGAACAGGGTGGCGCGCGCGGATTGGGTTTCGCGCGCGGTCAATTCGACGATCTTGCTTAGGATTTCGGCGAGATTTTCAATCCCGGCGACCTCGTGCGAGATGTTGAGCAACACCTCCGCCCGATGCAGCCGCGCGTCGCTCTCCGCCGGTTTGGGTTTGGCGGCGGCCTTCACCTGGGGCCGGCTCTTGGTTTTGGCGCCGTCGCCGGCCGCGCCGCTTCCCGCGCCTTCGCCGTTCCGCCGGGCCGACGATCGGCCGCGCGAGTTATTGTCCATGGCGTGTCTCCAGGTCGTTCCTCAATGCCGCGATGGTCCGCTGCAATTGGGTGTTTTCGTCGCGGGCGTTGCGATCCAGGTGCCGTATCTTGTCTTCGTAATCGCCGCGCAGCGACTCCAATTCCTCGCGCAAGGCGGCGACGGTTTTCTTAAGATGGGTGGCTTCGCCCGCGCCGTCGGCGATGGCCCTTTGCACGGAGTCCTGCTTGTCGATTTGCAGGCGTTCCAACTCATCGCGCAAACTCCCGACGGTCGCCTTGAGCTGCACGATTTCGCCGTGGGAATCGGCGATGGCCTTTTGCACGGATTCCTGCTTGTCGATCTGCAAGCGCTCCAATTCGTCGCGCAACGAGCCGATCGTGGCTTTGAACTGGCCAATTTCGCCGTGGGATTCGGCGATGGCCCGCTGGACGGCCTGTTCCTTGCCGATCCGAAGCGACTCAAGCTCCTCCCGCAGCGCCTGGGCCATCGCCCGCAACTGGACGATTTCGCCATGGGACTCGGAGATCGCCTTCTGGACGGCCTCGTCCTTTTCGACCTGTTTGGCCTCAAGCGAATCACGCAGCGCGCCGACCGTACTCCGCAGTTGATTGACTTCGCTTTGGCTGGTGGCAATGGCGTGCTGAACGCCCTCGGACTTTTGTGTCTCCTGCTCTTCGAGCCGCTGGCGGAGGGCGTCGATGGTCCGGCGCAGATGGCGCAGCTCGCCTTCGGCCCGATACAGCGATTCGGCGGTGGAAGTTGGGACCTCCGCTTCAGGATCGTTCATCGCTTCACGCCAATGCCGGCCGACCTTGCCAATCCACGCTGCCCCGCACGCGCCGAACATCCGCGGTTGGCAAAGTCTAACGACAAATGGGCATTTGTGCCAAGGTGGATCGGATTCCGCGCTGCTCGTCGAACGCGAACCTCTGCTTTGTCGATGATGCCGGGCAGAACGGCGGAGTTCGTATAGAACAGGCCCCTGCCGCAATCGCCGCAGAAGTGCCGCCGCCCGTTGGCCGAAGGCTCGTAAATCTTCGGTTGCCCCTGCGTGACCTTGACCGCGTCGAGCGCGTACATGGTCCAGCCAACCATCGGTGCCCCGGCATGACGCCGGCAGTCGGTGCAGTGGCATAGGGCATGGTTGCTTGCCTCGCCCTCGGCCCGATAACGAACTTTCCCGCAGTGACAACCGCCGGTGATGGTCATGTTGAATCTTCGCCAATCTGATAGTGCGAAGCCGCACGCGCAGTCTGCCACCAAAAAGAAACGGCCGCGGGATGAAACCGCGGCCGTTGGTTGCCTTGGCCGACCCCGATCGCGGGGGCCGGCCGCCGATCTAGGTTATTTATTCACCGGGGCGCGGTCGGAATCGCGCTGTAGCCGATCCACGAGGAATCATAGACCTTCACGTTGGTGAACCCAAGATCGCGCAGGATCGCGGCGGTTTCCGAGGCGCGCACGCCGCTCTGGCAATACACGACCGTCTCTTTGGTCGGGTCGAGCTTGGCGTAAAGCAGCTTCAGCGCGTCGAGCGATTTCAGCGACTGACCGGCCTTGTCCTCCACCAGGTTCTTTTCGTAGGGGATATTGATGGACCCTGGAATGTTGCCGCCGCGCGAGGCGCCAGGACGCAAGTCTTCGCCCTTGTATTCGGCCTCCGTGCGGGCGTCGAGAATCTGCACCGTGGGTTTGCCGAGCCGATCCAGAACCTCGGCCGAGGTCAACGTGATCCCCGGAATCGGGCTGGCCTTGAGCGACACGGCCGCGAGTTTGGTCGGCTGGGTAGCGATGGGTTTGCCGCCGGCGGTCCAATCGTCGATGCCGCCATGATAGACATGCACCTTCTTGTTGCCGAACAGCTCGAGCGTAACCTGGCCGAAATAGGCCCCGGCGCCGCCGCGCGTGGCGTAGACGATGGTCTCTTTGTTGGGATCAAGACCGGCATCGCCCAGGATTTTCGCGACCTGATCGAGGGGGATATAATCCTCGGTCTTGGAATCGCGGGTCGTGCCAATGTCGAGGCTGATGGCGCCCGGAATGTGGCCGCGTTCATAGGCCGCCGGCGCGCGCACGTCGAGCACGATGGCGTCGCGCTTCAGCGCCGCCTCGACATAAGCGGTGTCGACGATGATTCCGTTCTTGCCGAATTGATCCGCCCCGGCGGCCATCGCCATAGCCGTGCCGCCCAGCCAACCGGCCAGGGCGAGCCCTATGACATGTGAATTCCGCATTTTGACGCTCCTCTTCATTGATTTCGGCGGCCGGCGCCGGCCGCGCTCTCGCCGGAAGTCTCACCCTTCATGGGCGCCTTCCTCCCGACCGAAAATGCTACGCGGACGGCGTGACCCTGTAAAGCGAGGCTAGAAAGAAAATGTCCCGCCACCCGCTGGCGGCGGGACGGTGCGACTAGCCGAGCCTATTGGGCAGCCTTTGAAACGATGATGCCCATGATGTTGGTCGGGTTGCCGCTGACCTGAAGGGTCAGGGTTTCGCCGGCGTTGAGCTGGTAGCCCACCGTCTTGGCGATCGGGCAGCCCGCGGCGTTCTCGAATTGCGGCGACGGCGTATAGGCGGTGCCGCGGAGCACGTCGATCCATTGATTCGCGCCGGTCGAAACGCGATAGATGCCGGCTTCAGCGACCGTGACCTTCACGATGCCAGAAAATACCGCCGGGCCGCCGCGATCACGTTCCGGCTTGACGCCGAAGGTGACGGTGGGATGCGGATGCAGGGCCACGGCGTGGTGGACGCCGACCTTGATTTCGGGAATTGCGTCCGGCTTGGCGACGGATAGAACGGGCACGGCCGGCATGTCCCATATCTTGAACTCATTCGCCAGGTTCGTCTTGTAGGCGGCGCAGCCGGGCTGCGCCGCGGTCTGGGCGAAGGCCGCGAACGGAAACAACAGGAGTGTCAGCAAAAGGCGTTTCATGGGTCTCTCCTTCATTGAAATGGCGGTATCCGAAAAACTAACTCCGGCGGCCGATTTGGGAAAGTCCGCCGCTGTGTTCAAATTATCATATCGTACCCGGCACGGCGAGAAATGACGTTCGTGTATTTTATTCCCGTGGATCGACCGAATTCGTACGGCCATGCCAACTATACCGACCATGGGCATTGTCAGAGCAAATTGGCTTGAGGCTAGCGTGGCCGGCGCTTAGCCTCGGCGGATGAAGAATCCGTTCCGCTATTTCAACAGCTCACCGGAGGTGATCCGCCTCACGGTGATGATGTACATCCGCTACCCGCTGTCGCTGCGC
>CAMDDQ010000045.1 GCA_945892765.1 Asaia bogorensis | reverse complement strand
CGCAGTGGTCCTGCCGGTATGAGGCGCCGGTTGCCGAAACCATACCCGCCATCAACCACGACGAAGGACACATCCTTGATCAAGGACGGATTTTGGAACCCGTCATCCATAACGATGATTTCGGCGCCGGCCGCGGCAGCCGCCGCGGTGCCACGTCTGCGGTCGCGGCTCACCCAGGTCGCCGCCACGGTCGCCAGCAGCAGCGCCTCGTCCCCGACGTCACCGACGCCATGGGTCGTGTCATTGACACGTATAGGTCCGCGCAAGCGCCCGCCATAACCGCGAGAGAGAAAATGCACGTTGCGTCCGGCCTCGCGCAGAAGTGCGGCGATGCTAATCGCTGTCGGCGTCTTGCCGGCACCGCCGGCAACAAGATTGCCGACGCAAATCACGGGGATCGGTGCGCGCCATGGCGTGGTCAGGGCCGCCCGCACGCGACCCGCCGCCGCGTAGGCGCGACCGATCGGATCAAGCAACGAAGACCAGGCGGATTCGCGCCGCCAGAACTCAGGCGCTCTCACGGCGTTCCGACTCCGGCGGCAATCGCGACAGCAGGGGCGCAAGCTCCGCCATGACGCGGTCGAGGACGGTCCGCTGCCGCTCGGCGACCACCAAAGCGGCTTCGCCCATGCGCCGGCGTTTTCCCTCGTTTGCGATCAGGTCTTGGACGGCATTGGCGAGTTCCGCCGCATCGGCGACACGCAAACTTCCGCCGCCGGCCGAGATTTCGGCGACCACATCCTCGAAATTTTCCATGTGCGGGCCATGGAGAAGCGCGCAGGCAAATTGGGCCGGTTCCAAAAGATTCTGACCACCATGGGCCACCAGAGAGCCGCCGAGGAAGACGGTGTCGCAGAGGCGATAGAGCAGGCCGAGTTCACCATAGGTGTCGGCGAGATAGATGGCGGTGTCGGGGTGAATGACTTCGCCCTCCGAACGGCAGGCCACAGGCAGACCCTTGCCGTGAAACATAGCGCTCAATTCACCCGCGCGGTCGGCATGACGCGGCGCCACCACCGTCAGCAGGTTAGGATATTGGGCGGCAAGGCGCAGATGCACCTGGGCGATCTGCTTTTCCTCGCCGGGGTGGGTGCTGGCGGCGAGCCAGCGTGGCCGTCCTGCGAATCTTGGCCGCAAGTTTTCAAACGCCGGTTGGTCGAAGGGCAGCTTCGCTGCGGCGTATTTGAGGTTGCCGGCGGCTTTCGGCGATTTGGCGCCGAGTGCGGTCAGTCGTTCCAAGTCCGCCGTGCTCTGCGCCAGACAGGGCGAAAAGCCGGAAAGCAGCTCGCGTGCCAGCCTGGGAAAACGCTGCCACCCGGCGAAGGAACGCGCCGAAATCCGGCCATTCAGCAGCGCCATCGGAATGCCGCGCTTGCGGGTCTCGCGCAACAGATTCGGCCACATTTCCGACTCCGCCCACAGCGCCAGATCCGGTCGCCAATGATCGAGGAATCGCCGGACCCAGGACAGGATATCCACGGGCACGTATTGATGGAAGGCGCGCGCAGGCAGGCGCCCAGCCAGGATCGTGGCCGACGTCACGGTGCCGGTGGTGAACAATATGTGGGTGTCGGCGTGCGCTTCGAGAATCCGTTCCGCCGGCGCCAGCATGGACAGGGATTCACCGACGCTGGCGGCGTGAATCCAAACCAGCGGCCCCGCCGGCCTCGGGAGCGACGGATGCCCGAAGCGTTCATCGAAACGCGCGGCGTCTTCCTTGCCTTTGCTCCGCCGCCGCAGCAGATACAAGCGGATAAGCGGAGCCGCGATGGCCGTCGTCACTCGGTAGGCGGCGGCTATCATCGTGGAGCGTCGCTGGCGGGTGCCGGTTCCGTCGGAAGGTGGCCGCAGAGCTGATCGGCCTCGGCCGTAAGTTCGTTCAATCTGTCCTCGGTGGCGCGGCGCACGGCCTCGATGGCCGCGCCCGATTCCGCGGGCGCCGGGATCGGCTCACCCCACAGCACCACGCCGCGCCCGAAGGGCAGCGGAACCATGAAGCGATCCCAGCTGCCCAACAGACGGCGCCGCGTCGTTGAATACGTCACGGTCACGATCGGTGCACCTGACAGGCGCGCGGCCCCGGCAACCCCACTCGCCGCCCGCATCCGTGGACCACGCGGGCCGTCGGGGGTGACGCCGACGACGCCGCCGGATTGCAGAACCTTGACCATTGACCGCAAGGCTGAACTCCCGCCCCGGTTGGTCGACCCCTCGATGGTTTGGTAGCCGAAATGGCCAGCCACGGCCGAGATGAGCCGGCCGTCGCGATGGGTCGATATCAACATCCGCACGATTTGACCTTGTTTCCAGCACAGAGGCATCATCAGTAGGCGGCTATGCCAAAAACAGACAATGAACGGCCGCCCTTCGGCGCGCAGCCGATCCGGTATATCGCCGCCCCGAACCGTCCAGCGGACGGTCCGATGGACGAACCAAATATATTGGGCGCCCAGCCATGCCGCCAACCGGCGCGCTGTGTCCAGCCGGAGAACCCTCTTCATGCGCGCACAACTCAGCCAGCGTACATCGGGCCTTAGGCGCGCGCCCAGGCTCCCGCCACCGGCGGCAGACCGACCAATTGCGAGCGCTCCTCGGCCACCTGCGAGGCATAGAGCCGAGCATAAAGGCCGCCGCGGGCAACCAACTCCGCATGGCGGCCCTGTTCGACAACGCGCCCGTCGCCGATGACGTAGATCACGTCGGCGTCGACGACGGTGCTCAGACGGTGAGCGACGATCAGCGTCGTGCGCCCGCGCATCAGCTCGGTCAGGGCGGCCTGAACCTGACGCTCCGACTCGCCGTCCAGCGCGGAGGTCGCCTCGTCGAGAAGCAGGATGGGGGCGTTCCGCAACAGCGCGCGGGCAATGGCCAGGCGCTGGCGCTGGCCGCCCGATAGTTTCGCGCCGCGTTCGCCGACGATCGAGTCATAACCATCGGGAAGCGCGCCTATGAATTCATCGGCGCCGGCGAGTTGGGCCGCGCGCCGGATGTCCGAATCCGACGCGTCGCTGCGGCCAAAGGCGATATTGGCGCGGATGGTGTCGTGGAACAGGCCCGTTTCCTGGCTGACGAGTGCGATATTTCGGCGCAGCGAGGCAAGCGTGACCGCCGCCGGATCGGCGCCGTCGATCCTGATGCGCCCGCCATCGGGGTCGTAGAAACGGGGGATAAGGTTGACGATGGTCGATTTGCCGCCGCCGGACGGTCCGACCAAGGCGGCGGTTTTTCCCGCGGGAACAATCAGCGACACGCCGTTGAGCGCGTTCTTCGCCGATCCATAAGCGAACGACACGTCCTCGAAGCGAATTTCACCCGAGCGAACCGTTAATTCGGCGGCTTTATCGCGGTCGCCGATGCGCGGTTCGCCGTCGAGGACGGTAAAAACACGATCCGCCGCCGCCAGCCCTTCTTGCAGATTGGCGTTGAGGTTGCTCAAGTTCTTGACCGGCTGATAGGCCAGCAGGAGGGCGGTGATGAATGAAAAGAACGTGCCCGGCGTCGTTGTGCCAGCGATCACCTGACTCCCGCCATAGTAGATGACGATGGCTATGGCGAGGCTGCCGAGCACTTCCATGATCGGATGTGACAGCGACCGTACGCGCGCCGCCTTGTTGACGAGTCCGGCCAGCCTCTCAATGGCGGCGGCCGCGCGTTGGGTCTCTTTTTCCTCCATGCCATAGGCCTTGATATGGCGAATGCCTTGGAAGGCCTCGGTAAGGATCGCGGTCAGCTCCGCCGCACGGTTCTGCGCCCCGGTGGAGACCTTCCGCATGCGTTTGCCGATGCGCCGGATCGGCCATACCGCCGCCGGAAACACGAAGAACGAGGCCAGCGCCAGCCGCCAATCCTGGTAGAACATCAACGCGATCAGAAACGCCAGGGTCAGCGAATCCCTGGCGATTCCGGCCAAGGCCGTGGTCACCGCCCCCCGAAGAAGGCTGACGTCGTTGGTCAGCCGCGACGTCAGTTGGCCGCTCGATGTCTCGTGGTAGTAGGCGAGATCAGCGTGCATCAGATGGGCGAAAAGCCGCGTCTGCAGGTCGGAAATGATGCGCTGCCCCACATCGTTCATGATCACCGACTGCAAATAGCCGGCGATGCCCTTGGCCGCGGCGATGACGATGACGGCGAGCGGTATGATGAGCAACAGGCTGGAGTCGCGCTTGACGAAAACCTCGTCGAGCACCGGCTCCATCAACCAGGCGTTGATCGCCGTCGTCGCCGCTACGACCGCCATCGCGACCACACCCAGCAGCACGCGCCCGAAATAGGGGCGCACATGGGCGCCGACCAGGCGGCGAAAGGTTCCGCCCGCACTCGCGGGCGGCGAAGTGGGTCCGCTCAAGTGACTGGCGCCGATGTGGTCGACATCGGTGGAAAGTAGCACGCCGATTCCGGCGGGGCCAACGCCGCCGCCGATCTGTGCGGGTCAGTGGAGCGGATTTCAGGTGGCCTAGGAATTGCCGGGCGCCGGCTGCCCAGGAAAACTCGAGCGGGTGGACGCCGTTGATTTGTGGTTCACAGGCGTCCGATACGATAGGTACTCTCAAAATTCAGGCGTGCGCCTTGGCGTAGGCACTGAAGGCGGAAAAGCCGCGGAGATCCGCCCAATGGAGGATTTCCAGACGCCCGCCATAATGTTCGACGAGCGCGGTGCAGCTCTCCACCCAGTCGCCATCGTTGCAATACAGTACGCCATCGATGTCGCGGATCTCGGCCTTATGAATGTGGCCGCAAACGACGCCTTGCGCGCCGCGCCGGCGTGCCTCGTCCACGACCGCACGTTGGAAATTGGCGACGTATTTTACCGCGTCCTCCACCCGGCTTTTGAGATAGGCCGCAAGCGACCAATAGGGCATCCCCAGGCGGCGGCGGATACGGTTAAGGCCATGGTTGGCCGAAAGGGCGAGACCATAGGCTCGGTCGCCGAATTTCGCCAACCACAGGGCGTCCCGAACGATTCCGTCGAATTCGTCGCCGTGTAGGACCAGCAGCCGCCTGCCGTCCGCAGTGGCGTGAATTGTGTCCGAAGCGACGGCGATGCCGCCGAATGCCAACCGGGCATAGTCGCGCAGCGCCTCGTCGTGATTGCCGGGGATATAAACGACCTTGGTGCCCGTCCGGGCCTTACGGAGCAGCGCTTGGATGACGTCGTTGTGTTGCGGCGGCCAATGCCACGATGTCTTCAGGCGCCAGCCGTCGACGATGTCCCCGACGAGGTAGAGATATTCGGATTCGGCGTGTTTGAGAAAATCCAGCAGGCATTCGGCCTTGCATCGGCGCGTGCCGAGATGGACATCGGAGATGAAAATGGCGCGATACCGCCCGCTCTGCGAAGAACCGTCCAAGGAAATGCCTGCCCGTTTCGGCGACCACGCCCCTTATCGACAACCGCTACGACATCTACCATAGATGGGAACAATGCGCCGTCGTATCACCGTCATTCATAACCCGGCAGCGGGCCGCAGGAGCCGCGAGTGGCTTCGCTTAGTGCTGAAGGAACTCGCCAGCATCGGCGTCGTGGCGACCCTGGAAACAACGGCGCGGCGCGGCGACACGGAAGCGCTGGCGTGCGGCCTGGAGGCCGGGAATTGCGAAGCGCTGGCGGTCGCCGGCGGCGACGGCAGGGTCAACGAGGTCGCGAATGGTCTGGGGCGGGAAGGCCCGCCGCTGGCGCTGATCCCGACGGGGACAGTTAACGTCATGGCCGCGGAAATCGGCCTCGAACCCACCGCGCAGGCCGTCGCCGCCGCCATCGCGACCGGGACCGCGCGGCACATCCATGCCGGGCGGGTCAATGGCCGGCGATTCCTGTCGATGGCCGGAATCGGCCTGGATGCCCGTGTTGTCGCCCGCGTCGGACCGGGGCTCAAACGCCGGCTGGGCCGCATCGCCTATGCCGTGCAGGCGGTCCACGAAATCGCTTCGTCTCAACCGCACGTCTATACTTTTGTTCTCGATGGCGCGCCCTATTGGGCGGCGGCGGCGGTGGTCGCCAAGGGCCGCTACTACTCTGAACGGATGATCTGTGCGCCCGATGCGCGGCTGACCTAGCCTTGCTTCCAGGTTTGTCTGTTCGAGCGAACCGGCCGTTGTAACGCGCGGCGTTACGCCACCGCGCTGTGCGTGGGCCGGCTGCATCGGCTGGCGGACGTACGTGTCGTGCCGGCCCGCCGGGTTGAAATCGCCGAACCCGCGGGTGAGCCGGTTCAGGCCGATGGCGACATCGTCGCCCACCTGCCGGCGATCATCGAGATCGAGGAAAACGGGCTGTCGTTGGTCGCGCCCGGTGTGTTCTAGCGACCGGCGACGGTCATGCCTTCGATGGCGATGGTGGGCGAGTCGGTACCGTATTTGAACACCAGATCATTCGCCGGCGTCAGATTCTTGAACATCTCGTTCAAATTCCCGGCGACCGTGACTTCGCTGACCGAATAGGCGAGTTCGCCGTTTTCGATCCAGAAGCCGGAGGCGCCGCGGCTGTAATCGCCGGTGACCATGTTGACGCCCATGCCCATCAGCGAAGTCACGAACAACCCGCTCTTGATGCCGCCGATCAGGTCCTTGGGTGAAATCTTCCCCGCTTCCATGTAGAGATTCGAGGGTAACGGCGAGGGCGTCGAACTCGTCCCGCGCACTCCATGTCCTGTGCTCTTCAGGCCAAGCTGGCGGGCGGAGCGCAGGTCGAGAATCCATGTCGTCAGTACGCCCTTGTCGATCACGGCCCGGCGTTGGCCGGCCAAACCCTCGATGTCGAAGGGGCGGGAGCCGAAGCCGCGCCGGCGCAGCGGATCGTCGATGATGCTGATTCCGGGCCCGAAGACGGCCTGCCCCATCTTGCTCTTGAGGAAACTCGTGCCGCGTGCGATGGACGCGCCGTTGATCGCGCCGGCGAGGCTGCGGACGATCCCGTTGGCCACGCGCTGTTCGTACACAACCGGCACCCGTGCGGTTTCCGCCTTGCGCGGGTTCAGCCGTCGCACCGCCCGTTCGCCGGCGCGGCGTCCGACATCCTTTGGCGATTCCAACTCCGCCCCGTAGATCGCGGTCGTGTAGTCGTAGTCGGTCTCCATGCCAGTGCCCTGGCCGGCGAGTGCGGACACGCTGATGGTTTGGCGCGAGGTCTGGAAGGTGCCGGAAAACCCGTTGCTGGCGACGACACCGATCATACCCCGGCTCCAACCGGCCTCGGCGCCCTCGGAATTGGTGACCCCGGGTACGGCCAGCGCCGCTTCCTCGGCCTCCTTGGCCCGTTCGATCAGCGTTTGCGGCGTGGGCTCCGCGGAATCGGCCAAATCGAGGTCGGGTATGGCGCGCAGAACGTCCGCCGGGTCGGCGAGGCCGCAATAGGGGTCATCGGGTGCCGCCCGCGCCATCGCCACCGAACGCTCCACCAACTCCTTGAGTGTCTTGGCTGAACGATCGCTGGCCGAAACGATGGCCTGTTGGCGGCCAATGAAGACGCGCAGCCCCAAATCCTGGTTTTCGGATCGCTCCAATCGCTCCGGCTTGCCCAGGCGCTGGGCGTGGGACAGCGCCGCCCCTTCCACGAGTATGGCGTCAGCCGCATCGGCGCCGGCCGCGCGCGCGCGCGCGACGAGATCGGACAGAAAGGTGAGGGCTTCGGCACCGGTGGTCATGGCTCTTGATCCGCTCAAGGGAATAGGTCCGTCAGATATAAGGCCGGCGCGCGGCGAGCGCCAGTGCGGCCCCGCGGTCTATCGTGGCCCGCCTCTGGTCATGGGGTAATTGCCTTTGTCCCCCTTAAACGGCAGCGCCAGCATCCACCACAGCGTCTGCCGCGGTTCGGATTGAAACTGCTTGAGGCCGATGGTTATGCCGACATGACCGGCTTCGGGCTGGGCGCAATAGGTACCGAACAGGTGATCCCAGACCGAAAGATTGAAGCCGAAATTGCTGTTGGTCTCGCGCACGACGACGGAATGATGCACACGGTGCATGTCCGGGGTCACGACGACCTGCCGCAGCCAGCCATCGAGTCTTGCCGGCAGCCGGACATTGCCGTGGTTGAACATCGCCGTCGCGTTCAGGACTACCTCGAATAGGATGACGGCCTCCGCCGGTGCGCCGAGGATGAACACCGCCGCCATCTTGATGAGCATGGAGATGACGATTTCCAGGGGATGGAAGCGGATGCCGGTGGTCGTGTCGATGTCGGGATCGGCGTGATGCACCATGTGCAGAAGCCAGAAATGCGGCATGGAATGGGCGGCGACATGCTGCCAATAGATGAGCAGATCGAGCAGGACGACGGAACATAAGACGGCCAGCCAGCGCGGCATTGGGATGATATTGAGCAGCCCCCAGCCGACTCCTTCCGCCCAGGCCGCGACCCCGACGGCGAGCATCGGAAAGACAATCCGCAACACCACCGTGGAAACGACAACGAGTCCGAGATTGTTGATCCAGCGGAAGCCGCGCGACACCAGACGGTGCCGCCGTGGCGCGATCAGTTCCCACACCGCCATCGCGACCAGGACACCGAGATAGAAGGCCAGCCTGATTGTCGGCTCATTTGTCAGCATGAAATCCCGCATCCGCCCGGAGGCCTATTTCCAAATCGGCTTGCCGGAGCCGGGCAGGCCATAGGAAGGCCATTTGCGTGTGACGAGATCGACGATCTCGTCTGTCATGCGAATCTTGCGGCCCCATTCGCGGTTGGTCTCCGGCGGCCATTTGTTCGTGGCGTCTAGGCCGATCTTGCCGCCCAGGCCGGATTGCGGCGAGGCGAAATCGAGATAGTCGATCGGCGTGTTCTCAACGATCGTGATGTCGCGCGCCGGGTCCATGCGGGTCGACACCGCCCACATCACGTCTTTCCAGTCGCGGGCGTTGATGTCGTCATCCACGACGATAACGAACTTCGTGTACATGAATTGGCGGAGATAAGACCACACGGCCATCATGATTCGCTTGGCGTGGCCGGGATAAGCCTTGCGGATGGACACCACGGCGATGCGGTAGGAGCAGCCTTCCGGTGGCAGCCAGAAATCAACGATCTCGGGAAATTGTTGCTGGAGCAGGGGGATGAACACTTCGTTCAGGGCCGCACCCAGCACCGAAGGTTCATCCGGCGGGCGCCCGGTGAAAGTCGAGAGGTAGATGGGATCGCGCCTTTGGGTGATGGCGGTGACCGTGAATACCGGGAATCGCTCGACGGCATTGTAATACCCGGTGTGGTCGCCATACGGCCCCTCATCGCCATGCTCGCTAAGGCTGACATGGCCCTCGATGACAATTTCGGCCTGAGCCGGAACCTTGAGCGGCACACTCACGCAATCGACCAGCTCGACGCGTTTGCCGCGCAGCAAGCCGGCGAATTGATATTCCGACAGCGTATCGGGCACCGGCGTGACCGCAGCCAGGATGGTTCCCGGATCGGCCCCGATCACGGCGGCGGCGGGCAGCGGCTCAGCGCGCTCCTCCGCCCAGCGGGCGTGATGCTGGGCGCCGCCGCGGTGGCGCAGCCAGCGCATAAGCGTGGTGTTGCGGCCGGTCACCTGCATGCGATAGATGCCGAGGTTGAAATCGTCCTCGCGCCGCTTGCCCGGCCCCTTGGTGACAACCAGCGGCCAAGTGATGAGCGGCGCCGGCTCGCCCGGCCAGCAGGTCTGGACCGGGAGGCGGCCGAGGTCGATGTCGCTGCCGCGATGGACAATTTCCTGGCAGGGCGCGGCCCCGACCGATTTCGGCTTCATCGCCAGCACGGTCTTAAGCAAAGGCAGCATCTCCATGGCCTCACGCCAGCCGCCGGGCGGTTCCGGCTGGCGCAGAAAGGCCAGGGTCTCGCCGATTTCGCGCAACCCACCCGGCTCGCGATCCATGCCCCAGGCCACCCGTTCGACCGTGCCGAACAGATTGACCAGGACCGGCATGTCGTAACGGCGCCCGCCTGCGCCGACGACGTCTTCGAACAACACGGCCGGCCCCTGTTCGGCGAGCAGACGGGTCTGGATTTCGGTCATCTCCAGGACCGGCGACACCGGTTCGCGGACGCGGATCAGCCGATGGTCGCGTTCGAGCCGGTCGATGAAATCGCGCAGAGAGGCGTATGGCATGATTGTCGCGGTTGGTGAGGGGACAGTATAACGGTCTTTAGGCCCCTGGCCCAATCCTGCGGCGGAGGAATGGAATGAAGCGCTACTGGGTAGTTGGCGGCGAATATCGGGATACTCGGTTCAAAGAACTGGCGGCGGGCCGGACCGAGGAACGTTTCGGACCCCACCGACTCTACGCCGAGGCTCGCCGGGAATGGCAGAACCGCACGATGGCCAGCATCGACAACGTCCATCGCCGATACGTCATCACCGTGGAGACGGAAGCGCGCACCCCGCGCCCCAAGCTCAAGCCGAAAGAATAGGCCCCGACTCCGCGGGCGCCAGCCGCAACACCCGCGTGTGCCGGATTTCGCGGTCTTCGAGTTCGAGCGACGTAGGCACGGCGTAGGTGGCGATTTCCTCCAGGCCAGTTTGTGGCAAATAGGCGCGTCCGGGATCGGCGAGGAGGATCAGGGCCGATCCGGCACAACGCCGCAGCCAGGGCACGACAAGCTCCGCCATGGGGCGTTCATAGCAGATATCGCCGGCAAGAATGACGTCCCACCGGTCCGCGACGCCCGCAGTCAAATCCTCAACGATGGTTTCGATGCCCACTTCGTTGAGCCGGGCGTTGGCGGCCACGGCCAAACAGGCAACCGGGTCGATATCGGCGGCGGCGACGGATTTTGCGCCAGATTGCGCCGCGGCAATGGCGGCGATGCCGCAGCCTGCGGCGAAATCGAGGACGGCCTTCCCGCGCACCAGCGCCGGGCGATCCAGAATGTACCGGGCCAGGGCCTGGCCACCCGGCCAGGCAAAGGCCCAATAAGGTGGGGGTGTTCCGGTTTCTTCCAGCAACACTTCCGTGGCCGTCCACAAAGGTGTGATCTCGGTGGCCAGGAGCAGGCGGATTTCCGGCACCAGGGGTGCGGCGGCAATCCGGGTGTTCGCGGTGATGAAGGCGGCGTAGGCCGCCGCGCCCTCAGCGGAGCGCGGCTGCGATATTGCCGCCATCGACGGTCAGGATGGCGCCAGTGGTTTTCCGCTGAAGCGCCAGCGCCACGAAAGCCTGGGCGACGTCCTTTGCCTTGACCTCGCGGCCGAGCAGATTGCCGCTCATATAGTCGCTTTCGCTCAACCCCCGCGAAGTGGAACGCGATTTGATCATGTCTTCGGTCAGCAATCCGCTGCGCACGCGGTCGGCGTTGATCCCGTTGACGCAAATTCCATCTCGACCGTAATCGACGGCGTACTGGCGCAGCAGGGACAGGGTCGCGGCTTTGGGTAGGCCATAGGGGCCGAAATCGGGGCCGGGGTTGACCGCCTGTTTGGTGACGTTGAACAACAAAACACCGCCGGTGCCCTGGGCGCGCATGATTCGGACGGCGTTCTTGGCCACGGTCTGGTGCGAAAAGAAGTTCAGCTCGAAACTCTCCCGCAACACCTTGTCATCGACCTCGCCGATGCGGCCGGTCCACGCGGCACCGGCGTTGGAGACGACGATGTCGACGCCGCCGAAGGTGTCGCAAACCCGATCGAATGCCGCCTTGACCGAAGCCGGGTCGGTGACGTCGCAGGCGACGACCAGCCCGCCGATCGCCTTGTTGCGTTCGCGGGCGGCGTCGGCGTCACGGTCGAGGATCGCGACCTCCGCGCCTTCGCGGGCAAAGGCGGCCGAGGTCGCCGCGCCGATGCCGCCGGCACCGCCGGTGATCACCACGACATGCCGCGCCAGGGGCTTTTCCGCGTCCTTGCCCAGCTTGGCCTGTTCCAGTGACCAATATTCGATGTCGAAGAGATCGGCCTCACTCACGCTCTCGAAGCGCCCGATCGATTCGGCGTCGGTGATGACCTCGACCGCGGCCTCGGCGACATCGGCGGCGATACGCGCGTCCTTCGCCGATTTGCCCAGGCCGAACAGACCCAGGCCGGGAACCAGAATGACGCGCGGCATCGGGTCGATTGGTTTCTTTGGCGTCGCGTGGCGGCGATTGTTGCGCTCGAAATAGGCATGGTAGTCCGCGATATAGGCGGCGACCGACGCCTGAGCCGCGGCGGCAAATCGCGTCAACTCCCCGGCCGTCGGTGCCGGCGCGAGCAGCGGCTTGGGTTTGGTGCGAATAACGTGATCCGGTGTCGCCACGCCCGCCTGCGCGTAACGGGCGGCCTCGGCGCCGTTGACGAAGGTGAGGATGCGCGCGTTGGTGCGGAATTCCATGGTCTGGCGGTGATAAAGCCCTTCCGGGCGGTCCTCGACCGACGCCACGAGCCCGCGCAGGATTGGCGCGATGTCGGCCTGGGTGGCGGGTGCCGTCGGTAAGCCCGCCGGCACGAACACATTGCGACGTCCCTTTGCCAGCCTTTGCTCGGCCAGCGCGACCAGCGCGATCATCCGCTCATAGGCTTCCTGCGCCGTGTCGCCGAAGGAAAAGATGCCGTGTTTGAGCAGGACCATGCCTTCGACCGAAGGATGAGCGCGTTGAATCTCGGATGCTTTCTTGGCCAAGGCGAAGCCGGGCATGATGTAGGGCACGAACGCCACGCGGGTGTCGTAGACCTCGCGGCACAGCTCGGTGCCGTTCGGCTGGTCGGTCAATGACAGGACGGCGTTGGCGTGGGTGTGGTCGATGAATTTGTGCGGCAGGAAGGCGTGCAGCAGAGTCTCGACCGAGGGGTTGGGCGCCGCGCTGTCCAGCAGGTTGCATCGCTGGACATTGACCATGTCCTCGTCGGTCAGGGCGTCGAGGCCGATCAAACGGCGCAACGGATCGAGGCGGACGGCGGGCAGCCCTTCCGGCTCGATTTTGCCCATGTCCCAGCCGCTGCCCTTAACGCACAGCACGTCGAGTTCGTCGCCCAGGATGTCGGTCATTCGCGTTTTGACCGAGGTGTTGCCGCCGCCGTGAAGGACGAGCCGGGGCTCGCTGCCGAGCAGGCGCGTTGTATAGACGCGCAGGGCTAGGTCGCGCCCAACGTTGCGCGCGGCGTAGCGGGCCACGATGGCCTCGGCCTCGCGGTCGGACCAACAATTCTTCATGGCGTTGCTAGCGGTTGAACACGCGTCCGGCGACGGCGTCGAGTCGGCGGATCATGCCGGGGTCGCGGGCGCCGGGGGCGGTGATGATGGCCGTGTCCAGAGAGGTGTGGCAGCCCTTCGTGCACACGCGGTCGCGATGCCGCAGACGCGGCGCCACCGCCTTGACCAAGGCGCGCGCCTTATCCGCGTTTTCGAGCAGTACTTTCAATACCGCCTCGACGGTTACGTCCTCGTGATGGGAATGCCAGCAATCGAAATCGGTGACCATGGCGACGGTCGCGTAACACATCTCAGCCTCGCGGGCGAGTTTAGCCTCGGGCATGTTGGTCATGCCGATGACGTCGCAGCCCCACGAGCGATAAAGTTCCGATTCGGCGCGGGTCGAAAATTGCGGTCCTTCCATCACGAGATAGGTGCCGCCGCGCACGATCGGAAGGCCAAGCTCGCGTCCGGCTTCTTCCAAATGGTCACCGAGACGGCCGCACACCGGATCGGCCATGGACACATGCGCCACCAACCCTGTGTCAAAGAAGCTCTTCTCGCGCGCGAAAGTGCGATCGATGAATTGATCGACGATGACGAACATGCCGGGGGCCAGGTTCTCTTTCAGGCTGCCAACCGCGCTCATCGAAATGATCTCGGTCACCCCCGCCCGTTTGAGCACGTCGATATTGGCGCGGAAATTCAGTTGCGACGGGGGGACGCGGTGCCCCCGTCCGTGCCGCGGCAGGAAAACCAAATCCTGCCCGTCGAGTTGACCAAAGAGAAGATCGTCCGACGGCTCCCCAAACGGGGACAACATCCGCTCCCAGCGGACATTGTTCAGCCCGTCGATCTCATAAAGACCGCTGCCGCCAATGATGCCGATGACGGGTTTGGGGGCCGATGATTTGGGCATGTCAGACGTCCCATCTTGCGGGGCCATCACCACCGCGCCGCCACGGCGACCCGGGAACCCCGGATGTGAAGAATTCGCCCTTTGCGGTCAGGCGTGCAGGTCGGCCCACACCTTGCGCTTGACGGCGAAAGTCAACCCGGAAAACACGATCAGGAAGAGCACGACCTTCACGCCCAATTGCTTGCGCTGTTCCATTTCCGGCTCGGCCGTCCACGCCAAGAACGTGGTGACGTCGCGCGCCATGGTCTCCACGGTTGCTGCCGTTCCGTCGGCGAAGGTCACGCCGCCTTCGCTCAAGGGCAAGGGCATGGCGATCTGGTGCCCTGGGAAGAATTCGTTGTAGTGCAGACCGTCCATCAACTTGACGTCGGCGGGCGCGTCCTTGTACCCGGTGAGAATCGCGTAGAGGTAGTCGGGACCACCCTTGCGAGCCTTGACCATCAGGCTCAAATCCGGGGGATAAGCGCCGTTGTTCGCGGAGCGCGACGCATTTTCATTGGCAAAGGGCGCCACGTAGCGGTCGGACGGGCGGCCGGGGCGTTTGAACATGTCGCCCTCGTCGTTGGGTCCGTCGGTCACTTCCTTTTCGGCGGCGATGGCTCTGATCTCTTCGGCAGTAAGACCGATGCCCGCGAGATGGCGATAATAAACCAGGCTCAGCGAATGGCAGGCCGAACAGACTTCCTTATAAACCTGGAAGCCGCGGTTCAAGGCGCCGCGATCAAAGGTTCCGAAAATGCCGGCGAAAGGCCAATGTTCCTTCGGCAGCGCTGGCCCTTCTGACGCGTTGGGCGTCGTTGCCGTCAGACCGAAAGCCAGGGCTGCGAGCGCGGATAGGGCGAATCTGCGCATCAAGCCTTCTCCATATGTCGCGCGGTTGCCGCCGTGCGTCCGCCAAGAACGGGCTGCGAGATGCTGGTCGGGAGTGGCAACGGTCGTTCAAACCAGCCGAGCAGCGGCAGCAAGATGATGAAGTGGAAGAAATAATAGATAGTCGCGATGCGACCAAGGATAAGGAAATACCCCTCCGGCGGGTTGGCGCCGACATAGCCAAGCACGATGCAATCCAGCACGAAGACCCAGAAGAGCTGCTTATAGACCGGCCGGAATGTTCCGCTGCGGACCCGCGAGGTGTCGAGCCAAGGCAACAGGAACAGCACGAAGATCGCGCCAAACATGGCCAGTACGCCGACCAGCTTGTCGGGGATGGACCGCAGGATCGCGTAATAAGGCAGGAAATACCATTCGGGCACGATATGCGGTGGCGTGACCAACGGGTTGGCCGGAATGTAATTGTCCGGCTCGCCGAAGAAATTCGGCGCGAAAAAGACGAACATCGAAAAGATGGTCAGAAAGACCGACAGGCTGAACAGATCCTTGACCGTCATATAGGGGTGGAAAGG
This sequence comes from Asaia bogorensis, assembly GCA_945892765.1. Classification (GTDB taxonomy): domain Bacteria; phylum Pseudomonadota; class Alphaproteobacteria; order CACIAM-22H2; family CACIAM-22H2; genus SHVT01. The sequence continues at coordinate 1,164 of CAMDDQ010000045.1, read as the reverse complement.
AACCGTGTCCTGCGGACCCTTGGTGTCGATGCCCAGCGGGTTGTTGGACTTCTGCACATGCAGCGCCCACAGGTGCACAGCCACGGCGCCGACGATCACGAAAGCCAGGAGGTAGTGCAGAGCGAAGAAGCGGTTCAGCGTCGGATTGTCGACCGAATACCCGCCCCACAGCCAGGTCACGATGCTCTCGCCCACCAGTGGGAATGCCGAGAACAAATTGGTGATCACCGTGGCGCCCCAGAAACTCATTTGCCCCCACGGCAGCACATAACCCATGAAAGCGGTGGCCATCATCAGCAATAGGATGATGACACCCAGAAACCACAGCACTTCGCGCGGATATTTGTACGATCCGTAGTAGAGACCGCGAAACATGTGAACGTAGACAACGATAAAGAACGCCGACCCGCCGTTCATATGGATGTAGCGCAGCAGCCAACCCCAGTTCACGTCGCGCATGATGCGTTCGACGCTGTCAAAGGCCATGGTGGCATGCGGCGTATAGTTGAACGCCAGCACGATGCCGCTGGCCAGCATGATGACCAGAACGATTCCTGCCAGCGACCCGAAGGTCCAAAAATAGTTAAGGTTGCGTGGCGCCGGATAAACGCCCAGCTCTTGATAAACGAAGCTGAAGATCGGCAGCCGGAAATCGATCCATCGGACGACTGGATTTTTCCATTCGGGCGCGTTCATCGGACGTTATCCCTAACCGATGCGGACGTTGGTGTCGCTGAGGAAGACATAATCCGGCACGCTCAGATTCTTGGGCGCCGGGCCCTTGCGGATGCGGCCGGAGGTGTCGTAGTGCGAACCGTGACACGGGCAGAACCACCCTCCGAAATCCCCGCGCGGATCGGTGACCTTTTGGCCGAGGGGCACGCAGCCGAGATGGGTGCACACACCCACGACGATCAGCCATTCCGGTTTCTTGACGCGGCTTGCGTCGGCTTGCCGGTCGGGCAATTCGGAATCCTGCACCTTCGCCGCCTGCTCGATCTCGATCTTGGTTCGGCGACGGATGAATACCGGCTTGCCGCGCCATTTCACCGTGATGCTCTGGCCTTCTGCGATCGGCGAGATGTCGACTTCGGTCGTCGCCAGCGCGAGCACGTCGGCCGAAGGGCTCATCTGGTCGATAAAGGGCCAGATCGCAGAGCCAAC
>CAMDDQ010000044.1 GCA_945892765.1 Asaia bogorensis | reverse complement strand
CGCGGCGTGCTCTATGCCGGGCTGATGATCACCGATAACGGACCCAAGCTGCTTGAATACAATGTCCGCTTCGGCGACCCCGAATGCCAGGTCCTGCTGATGCGGCTGATGTCGGACCTACTGCCGGCACTGCTCGCCGCCCATGACGGCGTGCTCAAGACCTTTTATCTACGCTGGTTTCCCGAAACCGCGTTGTGCGTGGTCATGGCCGCCAAGGGTTATCCGGGCGAATCGGTCAAGGGCAGCAAAATCAAAGGGCTCGACCGCGCCGGCGCCGTCGATGGTGTCACCGTCTTCCACGCCGGAACAACGCGGGAGGGCGACCGCTTGTTGGCTGAAGGCGGGCGCGTGCTCGGCGTCACGTCCTTGGGTGACAATGTCGCCGAGGCCCAGGCCCGCGCCTATCGCGCGGTCGACCTCATCGATTGGCCCCAGGGCTTCTGCCGCCGCGACATCGGCTGGCGCGCCGTTGCGCGCAGCGACGGGGAATAACCGCCGCTATCGCCGCTTGCGGAAGAAGCCGCGCAGCAATGCGGTGGCGCGTGCTTCATCGATGCCGCCGTACAGCTCCGGCCGGTGGTGGCAGGTGTTTTGCGCAAAAATGCGCGGGCCGTTTTCGACGCCGCCGCCCTTGGGGTCGGTGGCTCCATAGTAAAGGCGCCGCAGCCGCGCGAAGCTGATCGCCTGCGCGCACATCGGGCAGGGCTCCAACGTGACGTAGAGGTCGCAATCCACGAGCCGCTTGGCGCCGGACTTGGCCGCGGCCGCGCGGATGGCGAGAAGCTCGGCGTGCGCCGTCGGGTCGTCCCCCGCCTCCACCAGATTGTGCGCCACCGCCAGAACCTCGCCGGTCGGGCCGTGAACCAAAACGGCGCCAACCGGCACTTCACCGGCGGCGGCTCCCTTTTCCGCCTCGGCCAGAGCCAATTCCATGAAAGTGCGTCGTTCGGTATCCATGTTTTCGCCGGCACCCTATCCCAGCCTGGGTCTCCGCGCATCCTGCCGTCCGTGGTGGTCGCGGCTTGTGTTGGCGCGGCTTCGCGGTTAAGTCATCGCCATGACCCGTCCCGTCATCGGCATTACCTTGGATTGGGAGCCGCCGGGCAGCTACTCGAAGCTGCCTTGGTACGCACTCCGCGAGAACTATTGCGGCGCGGTGGCGCGCGCTGGCGGGCTGCCTTTGCTCCTGCCGCATGAGCCCGCCCTGGCCGATGAATACCTTGGCCGCATCGACGGACTGCTCGTCACCGGCGGCGCGTTCGACCTCGATCCCAGCCTGTTCGGCGCGCAGAGCCGCCACGCCAGTGTGACCACCAAGGATCGGCGCACCGCCTTCGAGCTTGCCATCATCAAGAGCGCCATCACCCGCGACTTGCCGATTTTCGGGATCTGCGGAGGTGAGCAGCTTCTCAACGTCGTGCTCGGCGGCACGCTGATCCAGCACATCCCGGATGAAGTCCCCGGCGCGCTCGCCCATGAACAGCCCAACCCGCGCACCGAACCGGGCCATGTCGTAAACGTGGTCGCCGGCACTCTGCTCCACCGCATCACCCAGACCGGCGAAATGGCGGTGAACAGCGCCCATCACCAGGCGGTCAAGGAAACCGGACCCGGCATTGTCGTCAACGCCCGCGCGCCCGACGGTGTGATAGAAGGCATCGAGGACCCCAGCCGCCGCTTTTGCCTTGGCGTCGAATGGCACCCGGAATATGCGATCGATCCCGGCGATGAACGCCTGTTCGCGGCGTTTGTCGCCGCCGCGTGATGCCATGAAGACACGCCGCGGTCAGGTTGCCGCAATCCAAGCGGGATCGACGCCGGAATCGGGTGAGCGCATCGCCAAGGTGCTCGCGCGTGCCGGGCTGTGTTCGCGGCGCGAGGCCGAGAGATGGATCGCCGAAAGCCGCGTGGCGGTCGACGGCACGGTGCTCACCAGCCCGGCTTTCAACGTCAGGCCCGGCAACGCGGTCGCCGTCGACGGCCAGCCCCTGCGCGCGGCGGAAAAACCCCGTCTGTGGCGTTATCACAAACCCAGCGGTTTGATCGTCACGTCCCGCGACCCCGAAGGCCGGCCGACGATTTTCAGCAAATTGCCCGACACCATGCCGCGCGTGGTTTCGGTCGGCCGGCTCGATCTCGATTCCGAAGGGCTTCTGTTGCTGACCAATGATGGCAGCCTCGCCCGCCATCTGGAGCTGCCGGCCACGGGCTGGGTCCGCCGCTATCGTGTGCGCGTCTTCGGCACGCCCGATGCGGCGCGCCTGGCGGCCCTGGAAAAAGGCAGCAGCGCGGACGGCATCGATTACGGGCCGATCACGGCGGAAATCGAACGCCAGAAGGGCCGCAACGCCTGGCTCAGCCTCTCGCTGCGCGAAGGCAAGAACCGGGAAATTCGTCGCGTTCTCGAACCGCTCGGCCTCACGGTCAACCGTCTGATCCGCGTCTCGTATGGACCCTTTCAGCTCGGCAGTCTGGCACGGGGCGAGGTCGAGGAAGTCACCGGCAAGGTGCTGAGGGAACAGCTCGGCGCCGCGCTCAAGCGCGACAAGAGCCATGCGGATCACCGGCGGTAGCCTGCGCGGCCGCCGCATCGAGGCGCCGCTCGGTGCAGCGATTCGCCCGACCGCCGATCGCGCGCGCCAGGCCCTGTTTAATATCCTCGCCCATGCGCCTTTCGCCGCGGGTTTGCTGCCGGATGCGCGCATCGTCGATGTTTTCGCCGGCACCGGCGCACTCGGCTTGGAGGCCCTATCGCACGGCGCCGCGCACGCCACCTTCATCGACGGCGACCCGCAGGCGGTTGCGACGATCCGGGGCAACGCCGCGCGCCTGGGCGAGGGCGCGCGTTGCGACATTCGTCGCAGCGATGCTCTAAAGCCCGGCCGTGCCGCGGCCGCATGCCGCCTCGCCTTCCTCGACCCGCCCTATGGCGGGGGGTTGGCTCCGCTCGCCCTGGCTGCCCTCGCCGAAGGCGACTGGCTTGAACCGGGGGGTCTTTGCATCACCGAACTTTCCGCGGCCGAACACCTCGCGCCACCGGCGGGGTTCGTGGTCCTCGACGAACGCATTTATGGCCGCACCCACCTTTATTTTCTTGGCTATCGACCTACATAACCGATCTCCCGCCGCCGGTGCTCGGCGCCGCCTGCGCAATGGAACTCAGTTTTCAGGGAATAGACCATCATGCTCTTTGAGCGTTTGTCGGCCCGTTCGCTCCAATTCAAGAACCGCTTGGTCATGTCGCCGATGACCCGCAGTCGCGCGGTGGATGCCAACACGCCCAATGCTTTGATGGCTGAATATTACGGCCAGCGCGCCTCGGCGGGTTTGATCGTCACCGAAGGCACCTCACCCTCGCCCAACGCGCTTGGTTACGCGCGCATTCCGGGGTTGTTCAACCAGGCCCACGTTCAAGGCTGGAAGCAGGTGACGGATTCGGTCCATGCCAAGGGCGGAAAAATCGTCGTTTAGCTCATGCATACCGGTCGCGTGGCTCATGTCGCTAACCTGCCGGCGAGCGCGGAAGTCCTGGGACCTAGTCCGCAGACCTGCCCCGGGCAAATGTATACGGATTCCCAGGGGATGCAGCCGCACAGTCCGCCGCGGCCGATGACGCAAACGGACATCGACCGCGCCGTCGGCGAATTCGCAGAATCGGCGCAGTTGGCGATCGCGGCGGGGTTCGACGGGGTCGAACTCCACGCGGCCAATGGCTACCTGATCGAACAATTCCTCAACGCCAACGTCAACCGGCGCACCGACGGGTATGGCGGCGACATCGCCGGCCGCAACCGATTCGCCCTGGAAGTGACGCGCGCCGTTGCCGGCGCCATCGGCCCCGAACGTGTGGGAATCAGGCTCTCACCCTATGGCGTCTTCAACGACACCGGCGCGTATCCGGAGGTGGACGCCCAATATCTCGCGCTAGTTGCGGAACTCTCGAGGCTCGGTCTGCTCTACGTCCATCTTCTCGACCACTCGGCGATGGGCGCGCCACCGGTGCCGGCCGTACTCAAGACCACATTGAGAAACGCATTCAAGGGTCTGTTTGTCCTGGCCGGTGGCTTCGACAAAACGAGCGCGGAAGCGGCACTTGCCGAAAAGCGCGCCGACATGATCGCTTTCGCCCGCGCCTTTCTCGCCAATCCCGATTTGGTCGAGCGTTTTCGTAAGGACGCCGCGCTCAACGCCCCGGACATGGCGACGTTCTACGTGGGCGGCCCGAAGGGTTACACCGACTACCCCACACTTCCGGGCTGAGGCCCGGGCGGGAGCGCCCTATTTCCGCCCGAACAGTCTTTCGATGTCGGTGAGCTTGAGTTCGACATAGGTCGGGCGGCCATGGCCACATTGGCCGGAATGGGGCGTCGCCTCCATTTCGCGCAGTAGCGCATCCATTTCGGCCGGGCCGAGCCGGCGGCCGGCGCGCACGCTGCCATGGCAGGCAAGCGTGGCGCAGAGTTGATTGAGCCGGTCCTTGAGGGCGAGCGCCTCCCCGATTTCGGCCAGTTCGTCGGCAAGATCGCGCAGCAACCCCTGCACGTCGATGTCGCCGAGCGGCGCCGGGGTTTCGCGCACGACCACGGCGCCCGGCCCGAAAGCCTCGACGACCAACCCCAGCCCCGCGAATTCGGCGGCGCTAGCGACGATCCGGGCCGATGCCGCTTCGCCCAGTTCCACCACCTCGGGCACCAGCAAGGGCTGTCGGCGAACGCCGCCGGCCTGTCCCGCCTTCAGCCGCTCGAACACCAATCGCTCATGTGCGGCGTGCTGGTCGACGATGACAATCCCGTCGCCCGTCTGGGACACGATATAAGTGTCGTGGAGCTGAGCCCGTGCCATCCCCAAGGGGAAACCCGCGGGAGAGGCGCGCGCTTCGGATGGAGCGGCATGTCCAGCCGATTGTGAAATCCGATTCGGTTCGTTTTCCGGAGCCTGATAGGCGAAGGCCGCCTCCGCCAACCCGCGCGGCAGCGATGGACGGGGTGTGGCAAAATCCAGGCGGCCGGTGGCGGCGCCATCGGCCAGGCGCAGGGCGGCGAGTGCGGCGATCCCCGGCGTGCTCGCGGCACGGTGCCCGGCGGCCGCTAGAGCGTGACGCAACGCGCCGATGATGAGCCCGCGCATCGATCCGCCGTCGCGGAAGCGCACTTCGGCCTTGGCCGGGTGGACGTTGACATCGACCTGGCCCGGCGGCAGGTCGACAAACAACGCCGCCACCGGATGGCGGTCCTTCGCCAGCAAATCCTGATAGGCCGCGCGCAAGGCGCCGCCGAGCAGCTTGTCGCGCACCGGGCGCCCATTGACGAACAGATATTGGTGACGCCCGGTGGCCCGATGATAGGTCGGCAATCCGGCGTGGCCGGTAAGGCTGACATCGTCGCGGGCGGCGTCGAGCGGCAAGGCGTTGGCGATAAAATCGCGGCCGATGATCGCGACCAGGCGTTCCAGCCGCGCCGACTCGCCGGTTCCCGCCGCGGACAGTTTGAGAACGAGCCGGCCGTCGATGGTCAACGAAAACGCGATAGAGGGACAGGCAAGCGCCAACCGCTCGACCGCATCGATCGCCGCGGCCGATTCGGCGCGCTCGCTCTTCAGGAATTTCAACCGGGCCGGCGTCGCGTAGAAAAGGTCGCGAACCTCCACCTTGGTGCCCGGCGGATGCGCCGCCGGGATCGGTTCCCCGTGTTGTCCGCCCTCCACCGACAACGCCCAGGCGCTGTCGGCGCCCGCTTTCCGGCTGGTGAGGGTAAGGCGCGCGACCGCGCCGATGGACGGCAAGGCCTCGCCCCGGAAACCCAAGGTCGCGATATGGAGCAAATCGTCGTCGGGCAGTTTCGAGGTAGCATGGCGCTCGACCGCGAGAACCAAATCCTCGCGGCTCATACCGCCGCCATTATCACTGACGGCGATCAGCGCGACGCCACCCTCGCGCAGCTCGATATCGACTCTTGTGGCGCCGGCGTCGATGGCGTTTTCAACGAGTTCCTTGACCGCGGCGGCCGGGCGCTCCACGACCTCTCCAGCGGCGATGCGATTGATCAGGGTTTCGGGCAAGCGGCGGATGGTCATGAATCCCCCAAGCGGCCGGTTCACGGCCAATCCGCGGAAAAACCCTCGGCGAGGAACCGGAGCGCCAGAGCCTTGCCTTCCTCCACCGCCGGCTGGCCAAAGGCCTCCACGCCCCAAAGTCCCGCCAGAATCATCGTCTCCAGCATGAAATGCATGAGCAAGCCGCCCAGCGCGGCTTCGTCCAGGCGCGGCACATGGATGACGCGGACGGGTCGGCCGCGTTTGGCCAACGCCGCCACGGTCGCCCGTTGTTCAGCCTCGACCAGATCGCCGATGGAACGACCGGCAAGGGCGGCGAAGGCCGGCTCTCCCTTGAGTGGCTCGGTGATGATCGGTCCGGTTCCGGCGGCGGCCACGGTGACCACGGTGAACAACTTGTCGTCGGGGCCGTCGAGATAAAGCTGGAGCTGGCTGTGCTGGTCGAGTGGACCCAGCGCCGAGATCGGGGTGGAGCCTTTGCCCGATTTGCCCAGGCTTTCCGCCCAAAGTTGCCTGAACCACTGGGCAAAGGGCTCCAGGCGGTCGGCATAGACCATCAGAACGACTTGGCGCAGCCCGCGGTGGCTCAGAAAGGCGGCGTTGAGGGCGGCGCCGATGGCGGGCGGCGCGCCCGGCCCGGCCAAAGTGCGATCGAGAACACGCGCGGCGCCGCGGCGCAGTGCCGCGACATCGATCCCCGCGATCATCGCGGGCAACACGCCGGTCGCCGACAGCGCGGAAAACCTGCCCCCGATCCCGGAGTCGTGGTCCAGCACGGGAAACCCCAACGCGCGGCCGATGCGCCGCAGCGGATTGTCGCCGGGATCGGCCAGCCCAACCACATGGGAACCAAGCCGGTCGCCGAGCGCCGCGCGCAGCCTGGGCAACGCCGCGCCGAGCTGCGCCATCACCTCCGCGGTCGTTCCCGATTTGGAGAGGACCAGAATGCCGGTCGCGCGCCAATCCACGCTCGCAACGCGGGCGGTAAAGCTGTCAACGTCGAGATTGTCGAGGAACCAAAGCCGGGGGCTCACTGCCGACGACAACGCCGTCAGAGTGCGGCCGCCGAGGCTCGATCCCCCAGTGCCGAATACCAACACGTCGTTGAATCCGCGGAACCGAGCGGCCATGTCCGCGAGCGCGGGAAGATCGTCGCGGCGGTCGATCGCGGCGAAAAGGGGAAGACTTGTCCGCCGCCGGCGCAGGTTCTCGAGAATCGGCGCGGTCTCGGCGAGCGCGGTCGAAAATTGGCGGTCGGTCAATCCACCGGCGCCGATCGCCGCCGCGAGGCATCGGGAATACGATTGGCGATAGGGCAGGTCCGCCCCCGGTTCCGACGGCGCAAGCGGTCGAGGCCGACCGGTGTTCACGGCATGTTCCATGCCGAAAACCTTACCAGACATGGCCGGGATGGTGCCAGTGCGCGCTCGCGCAATGCGGCCACCCGGGCGCGTCGTCCCGGGCGGCCGCATGCCGTTGATTGGGAATCAGCCGCCGATTTCCGCCCCGGTGAGGCCTTCCGGCTTGCCGACGACAACAACAACCAGACGCGCGGGATCGAGCAGGCGACGGGCGACGCGGCGCACGTCGTCCAGGGTGACCTGTTCGATGAAAGTGTTGCGGCGATCGATATAGTCCATCCCGAGATTCTCGCGTTGGATGCTGACGAGCTGGCGCGCGATCGCCGACGTCGAGGTGAATTGCAGCGCATAGGACCCGGTCAGATAGGTCTTGGCGTCATTCAATTCATCCTGGGTCGGACCTTCATCGTGCATCCGCCGCCACTGATCGCGCACCACGTCGAGCGATTGGGCGACGCTGCGGTTTTCCGACGCGGTGCCGCCAAGGATGAGGCCGGCATGTTCCATCGTACTGAGGTAGCTGTAGACCGAATAAGCGAGCCCGCGTTTCTCGCGCACCTCGTTGAGCAGCCAGGAGTTGAAGCCGCCGCCGCCGAGGATGTAGTTCATCACATAGGCCGCGTAGAAATCGGGGTCGTTGCGTTTCAGCCCGTCCTGACCGAAAACCACGGCGCTTTGCGTTACATCCTTGCGCACGACAATGGTCCGCCCGACCCCTTGGGCGCGCGCTTCGGGAACCGTGGCGGTCGGCGTCACGGCACGGGCCGGCAGGCCGCTGAAGGCTTCGTCGAGCAGCAGTCCCAATTCGGCCGGCGTGATGTCGCCTACGGCCCCGATCGACAACGTATCGCGCGACAGGCGCGTCGCCATGAACTCGCGGAAATCGGCGACCGTCAGGTCCCTCAGGCTTTTTTCGGTACCGCTCGTCGTGCGGCCATAGGGATGGGAGGGAAAGGCGGCCTTCCACCAAGTCCGGCTCGCGATCGCGCCGGGCTGCTCTTCGTTGCGGGCCAAGGCCGCCAGCGCGCGGGCGCGCATGCGTTCGACGACATCGGCATCGAAGCGTGGCTTGGTCAGCGCCAGGCGCATCAGCTCGACCGCGTCCTTGCGATAACGCGTAAGCGTCTTCAGGCTGCCGGAAAACGTATCCATGTCGGCCGAGAAGTCCACGGAAGCGACGATGTCCTCGAGTTTTTCCTGATAGGCCTGATCGTCCAAATCCCCGGCACCGTCGGTGAGAAGTCCGGCCACCCAACGCGCCAACCCCTCCTTGCCCACGGGATCGAGGGCGGAGCCGCCGGTGAAGCTATAAGCCATCGCCAAGACCGGAATTGAATGATCCTGAACCAGCCAGGCCGTGAGGCCGCCGGGGCTGGTGACGCGCTCGATGGTGACGGCGTCGGCGGGCGGAGCCAGCGCCATCCCCAACCCGGCGAGGAAAGACGCGCCGAAAACGCGCAAGGTGCGAACAGACAACATGGTTGAATTCCTCACGACGTCGCCTTGGGAAGTAGAAGCGCGGTGACATGGCCTTTCTGGCCGAGGACGGCGCGCAATCCGGCCAGGACCTGATCACGCGTCACCGCGGCGATGCGTTCCGGCCAGGTTTCGATTTCGGCAACGCTGCGGCCGGTGGTCAGGCCGGAGCCGAAGACCCGCGCCCCGGCTTGCATCGAATCGAGCGCGTAGACGACGCCGGAAACCATGCGCGCCTTCGCCTCCTCGACTTCCTCGACCGTTGGCCCTTCGGTTAGAAACCCGGCGATGACCGCTTCCATCGCGGCCTCGACCTTGGTCAATTCGACCCCGCTAACCGGCGCGAAGAACAAACCAAAAGTGCCATAGTCCAGATTGTTGGAGTCGTAACGGGAGCCCGCCGAAGTCGCGATCTTCTGTTTGACGACCAGTTCCTTGTGCAGCCGGCTCTTGACGCTGCCGCCCAGAATCTCGGCGGCCACTTCCAGCGGGTAGGCGTGTTCGGTCGTGCCGCTGACATAACTGGGCGCGAGGAAGAGCCGGCTCCAGGACGGCTCGCGCACGCCATCGGCGCGCAGTTCCACGCGACGGGCCGCCGTGATGGGCGGCTCCGTGACGCGCACGCGTTCAGGCACGGGGCGGGCCGGGATCGCACCGTAATATTTCTCGGCGAGCGGCTTGAGCTTGGCCATCGTGACGTCGCCGGCGACGATCAATACGGCGTTGTTGGGGGCATAGTAGCGGCGATACCAATCAACCGCGTCCTGAGTGGTCAGCGCCTTGATTTCATGTTCGTAGCCGATGATCGGCTTGCCATAGGGATGGTTGAGATAGAGCGCGGCGTTGACCGCCTCGCGCAACTGGGCGCGCGGATTGGAATCGACGCTCGAGCGTCTTTCCTCGAGCACGACCAGGCGTTCGGGGATGAATTCCTTGTCGGTGAGGATGAGGTTGGTCATGCGATCGGCTTCGAGCCGCATGACGGTCTCGAGTCGATCCGACGCCACGTTTTGGAAATATCCGGTGTAGTCGTAGCTGGTGAAGGCATTGTCACGGGCACCGATGCGGCCAATGACGCGGGAGAAATCGGGCTCTGACGGCGTGCCCTTGAACATCATGTGTTCAAGCAAATGGGCGATGCCGGTCTTGCCCCTCTGTTCGTCGGCTGAGCCGATCTTGTACCAGACCATTTGGGTGACGACGGGCGCACGATGGTTCGAAATAACGACGACCTGAAGACCGTTACCGAGGGTAAAGGTCTCGGCATTGAACATGGCCGCCCGCGCCGACGGAATCGCCACCAAGAACGTCATGGCCATGACAGCGACCGCCGTCAGAACACCGCGCAGTGTCTCTTGCATGATATATCCGCCCAATCTGTCCTAAGCCGTAAACATTGCATAAGGCGCCGCTCGGCCGCGGCCAAACAGCGAACAGCGATCCTCCGCCGGGTTAACGCAACCCGCCAATCAATCCTACGTGTCCTGATTCACGACGGCGTCGCCGCAGCGTGACTAGAAGAGACCCTCAAGGGGTCCGCGCCGCTTGCGTTTGATGGTCGGCGTATCGCCGGCATTGGCCGGACGGCCGAGTGCGGCGTTCTGCTGGATTCGCTGAGTTTCCTTGGCTGCATCGACGACGTCGCCCTGATCTTCCGGCTTTCGCCAGAAGATGACTCGATCGATGAACGTCTTGTCGTCTTCGGCCAATTGCGTTGATTCACGGTCAATCAGGTTTCGGATATTCGGATCGGCCGCGTTCGCCCCGGTCCGCGTCAGCAGCGCGCGTTCTCCCGGCGTGCCGCCCTGCGGCCCGGCTGAGGCCGGCTCACCCGACCCAAGCAGGGTCAGGCGGGCCTGGTTCGTGACCGATCCCTCCTGTGGCCGGGCTGCGCCCGGCTGCGGCGGGCGCAAGGCATAATTGGGCGGCAGCGCGAGCGGCGCGCGCGATACGACCTGAAATTCATCGGGTGGGTTCTTGGTAAGCCCGAGAGCTTGGCGGGTCTGACCACATCCGGCAAGAAGGCCAAGGACGGCCAGGGCGACGGCAAACGTCGCGGGACCGCGCCAAGGAGGTTGTCGACGGTCTGGGATCATGTCCCCCTATTTAACCGAGCGCGCGGTTGGGAACAAGCCATCCAGAAGAATTAGGACAACACCGAAGGTGATCGCGGCGTCCGCGAGGTTGAACGCCGGCCAGTGCCAATCGCCCCAATGGAGGTCGAGAAAATCGAAAACCGCGCCGAATCGCAGCCGGTCGATGACATTGCCGAGGGCGCCGCCGATGACTAGTCCAACCGCGCAGCCGGCGATCCGGGTCTCGATTCCCGCCAGCCACCACAGAAGACCGGCGACGATGGCCAGGGCGACGATGGCCAGGGCCACGCCCCCCATCGCCGAATCCGCGAACAAACCGAAGCTGATGCCGGTATTCCAGACCGGCACTAGGCTGACTAAGGGCGCGATCTCGACCACCCGCGGCGGCGTCGTAAGGAAATCGAGCAACCAGGCCTTGCTTACCTGATCGCAACCGACAATCGCCGCTGCCGCGACCAGCCCCAAAATCCGCGCTGAACGGCTGGCGGCCGCGGATGGCCGACCTGGCGGCTGATCCGGGCTCACGATTCCGCCGCTTGAGGTGTCACCGCGTCGGCGCACCGGCCGCAAAGATCGGGATGTTCGGCGAGGCGCCCGACCTCGGGGAGCACCTTCCAGCAGCGCTCGCATTTATGGCCTTGGGCCTTGGCAAAGATGACGGCGACGCCGGGAATGTCGGGCATGACATAAACATCGCTCGGCACCGTTGCGCCTTCCATCGGCCTGATCTCGATGCCCGACGTGATCGCGACTTCGGCCGGATCGACGCCGGAAAGGGCCGTGCAGTAGGCGGCCTCGGCATAAACGATCGGTGCGGCTTCAAGGCCGGAGCCGATGACCTTGCCCGCACGGGCGATTTCGAGGGCGCCGGTGACGACCCGGCGCAACGCCCGGATGCGCGCCCATTTTTCCGCCAAAGCCTCGTTCCGCCAGCCCGACGGCACATCCGGGAAGCGGCGCAAATGAACGCTGTCCTCGGCGCCCGCACGCCCCCGCGCCAGCCATGCTTCCTCCGCCGTAAAACACAACACCGGCGCGAGCCAGGCGGTGAGATGATCGAAAAGGATGTTGAGCATGGTGCGCGCGGCACGGCGCCGCAGCGAATCCGGCCGATCGCAATACAGCGCGTCCTTACGCACATCGAAATAGAACGCCGATAGGTCCACGGCGCAAAACGCGTGGAGCGCGGCGTAGAATTGATGGAATTCGAAATCGGCGCAGGCGCGGCGAAGCTGGGCGTCGAGTTCGACCAGGCGATGCAGTACCCAGCGTTCGATCTCAGGCATTTCGGCGGGGGCAACACGCTCCTCCGGGGCAAATCCGGCGACGCTGCCCAGGATGTAACGCAGCGTATTGCGTAGCCGCCGATAGATTTCCGATTGGTGCTTCAGAATTTCGGGACCGATGCGCAAATCGTCGGAATAGTCGGAAGCGACGACCCATAGCCGCAATATGTCGGCGCCGTATTTGTCGACGACCTGCTGCGGGGCGACGACGTTGCCCAGCGATTTCGACATCTTCCGGCCGTGTTCGTCGAGCACGAAGCCGTGGGTGAGCACCGCACGATAGGGCGCCCGCCCGCGCGTGCCACAGGATTCGAGCAGCGAGGAATGGAACCAGCCACGGTGCTGGTCCGAACCTTCGAGATAGAGCGAGGCCGGCCAGGCGAGATCAGGCCGCTGTTCGAGAACGAAGGCATGGGTGCACCCGCTCTCGAACCAGACATCGACGATGTCGTCGACTTTCCGCCAGGACGCCGGATCGTGTTCGGGGCGCAGGAAACGCGCGGCGGCGCCCTCGCGGTACCAAGAATCGGCGCCTTCCGCGGCGAAGGCCTCCGCGATGCGGGTGTTCACGCGCTCGTCCTTCAGGATTTCGGCGGTGCTGTCGGCGGCTTCGCGCACGAAAACCGGGATCGGCACGCCCCAGGCGCGCTGCCGCGAAATCACCCAATCGGGGCGGTTTTCGATCATGCCGTTGATGCGGTTCTTGCCGATCCCGGGGACCCAGCGTGTGTCCTCGATCGCAGCTAAGGCCCGTGCCCGTAGCGTGTCCCCTTTTTTCGCCACGTCGCGGTCGAGCGCGATGAACCATTGCGGCGTGTTGCGGAAGATCACCGGCTTCTTCGACCGCCAGGAATGGGGATATTGGTGGGTCAGCCGCGCGCGCGCGATTATCGCGTGGGTTTCCTTCAAGGCCGCGATCACCGCTTCATTGGCGTCCCCTTTGTCGCCCTTCTCAGTGATGACACGTTTACCGGCGAAACCCGGCGCCTGCTCTGTAAAGAATCCGTCGGCATCCACGGTGTACGGGATATGCGGATTGATGCCGCGGTCGGCAAGGCCGCGGGCATTGGCGGTCCAAATTTCAAAATCGTCGCGTCCGTGGCCGGGCGCGGTGTGCACAAATCCGGTGCCGGCATCGTCGCTGACATGGTCGCCGGCGAGCAGCGGCACGACGAAATCATAGTGCGTGAACCGGGCGTGCAATGGGTGACTGCATTCAAGCGCGGCGATCTGCGTCGCTGGAACCAAGCGCACGAGTTCGTAGGTCTCGACCTTGGCGGCCTTGAAGACCTCCGCCGCCAGCTTCGTGGCGATCAGATAGGAACCTCCCACTGGCGCCCAATTGCCTTCCGGCGCGGCCACGATCTTGTAGAGGCCGTATTCGATCTTGGGCGAATAGGAAATCGCGCGATTGCCGGGGATGGTCCAGGGCGTCGTCGTCCAGATCAACACCCGCGCGGCCAGAAGATCGGCCATGCCGCCCACGCCAGCTTTTATCGGGAAGGCTACCCACACCTGGTCGGAGACGTAGTCCTCGTATTCGACCTCGGCCTCGGCCAAGGCGGTCTTCTCGACGACCGACCACATGACCGGCTTGGAGCCGCGATAGAGCAGGCCGTTGGCCGCGAATTTCATCAACTCCCGGGCGATGACCGACTCAGATTTGTGTTCCATCGTGGCGTAGGGGTGTTGCCAGTCGCCGATCACACCCAACCGTTGAAACTCGCCGCTCTGCACCTTCATCCAATGGGCGGCGAAATCCCGGCATTCACGCCGGAAATCGATGATATCGACCTTGTCTTTGTCTTTGCCCTTAGCCCGGTAATCCTCCTCCACTTTCCATTCGATGGGCAGGCCGTGGCAATCCCATCCGGGGACATAGTTGGAGTCCTTGCCCAGCATCTGCTGCGTGCGCGAAACGACGTCCTTCAGAATCTTGTTGAGCGCGTGCCCGATATGGAGATTGCCATTGGCATAAGGCGGGCCATCGTGGAGGACGAATTTCTCCAACCCGCGGGAGGCCGCTCGCGTGCGGCCGAACAAGTCCATGTCGCGCCAGCGTGCGAGCAGCTCGGGCTCACGTTTGGGCAATTCGCCCTTCATCGGAAAATCCGTGCGGGGCAGGAAGACCGTGGCCTTGTAATCGGTCATCGTGGCCTCCGCGCGGGCGCAACACCTGCGCGCGCGGCGCGCCGGGATGCGGCCACCGAGTGAGCCGGGTGGGGCGGAAGTGAATTCCTAGGGATGGACACGACGCGCAAACTCCTCAGGCAAAAACGACGACGATACAGCAAACACCTCCCGGCCCCGGTTAAGGGCCGAGCCGGTAATTCGCCCGGTCGCCATGCACATGAGGAGCGCTGCGGTCATCGCGGGATAATAAAAACGGCGCAGGAGTCCGTCAATCGACTCAGGGTTTTGTCCGCGCCGGGATTGCTACCGCCAAGTGGCGACGCGCTTCATCTGCATCGCGGGTGATCTGCGCCTTCAGCGCTTCCACGCCGTCGAATTTGCGCTCGGGTCGAAGGAAGGCCGAAAGCCTCACACAAACCCGCTTTCCGTAAAGGTCGCCGTTGAAGTCGAAAAGGTGGGCCTCGAGGAGATCCTGGGTTCCCCCGAAAGTCGGCCGATTGCCGATATTGGCCACGCCTGCATGCATCTCGGCGCTCTCGCCCGCGACCCGAATGCGCGTGGCGTAGACGCCGAGCGCGGGGCGGAGAAGATCGCCTAGCCGCAGATTGGCCGTGGGAAACCCGAGAAGCCGCCCACGACGTTCGCCCCGTAGCACCCGACCTTCGATTTCCCATTCGCGCCCAATTAAATGGGCAGCGGCATCGGGCCGCCCTGAACGTAGCAGATCGCGGATGCGCGTTGACGACACCGAGCCCTCGTCGCCCTCGTTCACCGCATCAAGACAATCGACCTCGATGCCCGCGGGGTCGGCCAAACCGCGAAGTGTGTCGACATTGCCGGCGCGCGCACGCCCGAAGGCGAAACCGCGGCCAACCACGACCAGACGCGCCCCTAACGCACCGGCGAGGACGTCACCCACAAATGCACCTGGGCTAGTTTGCGCCATGTCCCGGTCGAAGCGCGGCACGAACAGAAAATCGACACCCAAACCGGCGAGCAGACGGACTTTCTGGCGCAGCGTCGTCAGCCGGAACGGTGGCTGCCTTGGCTCAAAATAGGCACGGGGATGGGGTTCGAAACTGAGAACCGCCAGGGGAACCGCGCGCCGATCCGCCGCTGCCCTGGCGGCCCCGATCACCGCCCGATGGCCGCGATGAACCCCATCGAAATTGCCGATGGCGACCACAGCGCCACGGGCGACGGCCGGCACGGCCCTGAAATCCCTAAATAGGCGCATGAGGGTTCGGTGAGGCCGAAATCATCCGTAATAGGCGTGTGGCAGACCGAGCGAACCTACAGGGCTTGCGGACTCCGCGCGAGCGCCCGTTGCCGGGGTTGGCGGACGAATCAGGCGCAGGCCGGTGCCGGGGCCGAATTCTTCGCGTTCTGGTCGGCGGCGATCGGCGCCCGGGGAACCATGATGACGGCCTCGCCATCGATGACGACTTTGTCGCCGACGGAGCAAACGGTCATCAGCACGACCCGGCGCTTCTCCGGGATGATCTCGGTTATGGTGGCCCGCGCCTGGACGGTGTCGCCGGACCGCACCGGTGCCTTGAACCGAAGATTCTGGCTGACATAGATGCAACCTGGACCGGGCAGCTTGGTTCCAATTACAGTCGAAAGAAGGCTGGCGGTCAGCATCCCGTGGGCGATGCGTCCGCCGAAAATCGTCGCGGCGGCGAAATCCTGGTTGAGGTGCACCGGGTTTACGTCCCCGGAGATGCCGGCGAATAGCACGACATCGGCCTCGGTGATGGTCCTGGCGTAAAGCGCCGTCATCCCGACGGAAAGCTCTTCCAGATAATAGCCGCGCAATTCGTCGAAGTTGCCCTGGGGCGTCGGCATCGAGAAACGATCTCCTCACGTGGTTGGAGTCGCGCGCGATGCTCCGCCGCGCAACAATTGTGCGGCGCAATATAGTCAGTCGTTCCACGGCATGGAAGCCCCTCCTTCTTCACTGCCGGGCTTGTGCTACACTACATAAGGGGGAGGTTGGGCGATGGGGGCGACCGAAGAAAAGTCATTGGATGGCATTGCTCTGCTTGCCGGCATACCTGTCGCAACACGGCGGCAGATCGAGCAGCGTTGCAAGTGGCGGCACTACACGCCGAACGAACAGGTTATCGATCGGCACAGCGATTCCCGCGACGTGTTCCTCATCGCCCGCGGTCGGGTGAGGGTTGTGAATTACTCGATGTCGGGGCGCGAGGTCGCGTTCGACGACATCGACGCTGGCGGCTGTTTCGGCGAATTGGCCGCGATCGATGGCGAGCCGCGCTCCGCCAATGTGGTCGCCGTCACCGATAGCATGGTCGCGGCACTGTCGCCGGACACCTTCACCCAAATGTTGGTCGAACATCCCGAGATCGGTATCCGCCTCATGCGCCGGCTGGCGCGGATGGTCCGCCATTCCACCGTGCGGACCATGGATTTGAGCACGCTCGGCGCCAACAACCGTATCCATGCCGAGATTCTTCGTCTCGCCGCACCAACCGAGCAAAGCGATCACAGCGCCAACATTCATCCCATCCCGCTCCATGCCAATATTGCG
>CAMDDQ010000043.1 GCA_945892765.1 Asaia bogorensis | reverse complement strand
TCAACGTCCAACGCCACCTGACATCCGCATCGACGCACCGACACTTTCGAGCTGCGGCGATGGACACGTGGCGGACGGCGGTTGCGGCCGCTTAACAAAATGCAGGACGCAGGCTTCTCGCGTTCTTCAATCGACAACGTGACAATGCCCTCTTGGGGTCACTCCGTCGTTATCTTAGCCCTATCGCCGAGTTGGCGCATCCTCCGCCCAAACCGGCCGGCCAAAGCCGTCTAACGCGCGGCCAACTCCGCGCCGATGGCGTCGAGCCAGGACAAAACGCGGCCCTTGTTCACGCCTAAATCGGAATAGCCATAGATCGACCGGCTGAACACGGCCAGCCCCGAGCGGTTGCCGGGCAAGGGCACGATTTCGATCCATAAGCGGTCGGGGAAGCGCATTAGCGCGGAGCGCTGAACATAGACAAGCTGGTGGCGACCCTGGTCCTCAAGCTCCAGCGCCGTCCGTTCTTGCCGGCCCAAGGCCCGTTTGGTCGCCGCGAACAGGACATCGGGGGCAGCCGCGAAAGCCGGGCTCGGCATATCGACCGCGGCTTTGCAGAAGCCATCCGGGCACACCAGGAAATTATTCGGGCTGTCCGGTCGCTCGAGCGAGGCGAAATCGATGATCGCGCCGGTCCCGGCGGAGCAGCCGCTCAACAATGCCGAAATCAGACCGATAGCCATCCACCACCTGCGATGCCCGGAGGTCATGCGTCACCCAGATACGACAACTTTTCGTCCGGGCGACTTTGCCAACCTTTTTGGTGGTTGTCTTGGATTGACTGGTCGGAGGTGTTGGCGTCGGCGTCGATGCGGCCAGCGCCAGGGGTCAGTTCACGACCCGCCAAGTGCCGTCAGGCTCCAGGCAGGCGGTGCCGTAGCCCGGTTGTCCGGTACCGGCGATGGTGACCGTCGTCTGGTATTCGCGGCAATACCGTCCATCGGCGTTGCGGAATACCGGCGATGCCGGGGCCGCTTGAAGGACCGGGTAGCTGGGAACATAAACCGTGCGCGGGGGCAGGACGACGACCCTAGGCGGTGGTGTCGGCCAATAGATCCTCGGCACCGGGCGATAGTGTCCGAATTGGTGTCCCCGGCGATCGCCGCCCCGCTGCGATCTCCAGTCCCGATCGTGGGAGGATCCGTGGCCGAAAGAATAGGTGATCGAAAAGCCGGTGCCGGCCGTGGCTTGGGTCGCCGTCAGCGGCAATCCCGCGGCAAGGACGAGCCCGGCGATCGAGACATAGGCCAAAATCCGCGACACCACACCCTCCATCGGTTCGGCCGCAACCCCGTCCTAAGATGACAACGGCGGCGGGGACGAAATAGTCCAATTCGCGGTGACGGGTTACTGGCTCGCGACGTAGCTGCACGATACGAGGGCGGACGTCATATGCGCGGGCGGCGGGGCGACGGCGGTCACGATTGGCTTTCCTTCATAGAGCGGCACGCTGATTTCGCGTGCGTGAAGGTGAAGCGGCACGCGCGCATCGGGCGGGGCGCGGCCATAGACGGGTTCACCGACCAAGGGACAACCCAGCATCGCGGCATGGACTCGGATTTGATGGGTACGGCCGGTGCGTGGGCGAAATTCGATCCATGACCGCCCGCCGCTTTCACCGATGATTCGGTAATCGGTTATCGCTTTCTGGCCATCCGCGGCAACGACCATTCTCCAGCCGGCTTTTTGCGTGATCTTCTTGAGCGGATGTTCGACTCGACCCGCCGCCGCCGCTGGTCGGCCCTCGACCACGGCCCAATAGATCTTCTCCACCTTGCCTTCGGAGAAAAGCCCGCCGAGCCGCCTCAATGCCCGCCGGTGGCGCCCGAGAACCAGGCAGCCGCTGGTGTCGCGATCCAGCCTGTGGGCAAGCGCGGGCGGATTGGGCAGGCCGAAGCGGAGCGCATCGAACAAGTCTTCGAGGCTGCGCCCTCGCCCTGGCCCGGAGTGCACCGGCAGTCCCGTTGGCTTGTCGATGATGAGCATCAGCGCATCGCGGTAAAGGATGCGGTCCTGAAGGTCTGTGCCGGTGATTGGTAAGGGGCCAGCGTCGGCGCGGGTCATGACCATGATCGGGAATGGAATTAATCCACGGCGATCATCCTCCGCTTGTCGCAAAACGCAAGCTCGCCTCATTCCAACAATCCAACGAGCGACTTCAAAAAAAGGCATTGGCAAAGGCGATTTGTCGACCGATGATGTTGTTATGTCAGTCGATAACGATCTCATCGGTTTGATCCGATACTTGGCCAAGGACGACCCGGAAGCGGCCGTCCATCGCCTTTTGCCGCGCAATTCCGACGACGCCGAGGGCCTGCGCGCCAAACTCGCGGAATGGGGCCAACTGGTCGAACGCGGAAACGGCCGGATGCCGCGCGCGGAAATGATGGCGCCGATGCAGCAGCTCACGGCAAACGCGGCGCATAAGCGCGGCGATCTGGACCTGGTGAAATCGCTCCATGCCGATATGGCAGCGATGGCCGCGGCGACACCACCGGGTGGATATCTGCGTCGCGCCCTTGCCTCCGCGGCCGCGGTGTTGGTCTACGATTTCGGCGAAAAAGACGACATTGCCGCCGCCGAGGCGATCTACAAGGGTTTGCTGACCCTGAGCCGGGTATTTCCCGCCGATGCCGATGTCGCCGGCAGCGTCGCACAGTCGTCGATTTGCCTGATCACCGATCACGGCAAGCGCAGCGACGTCGATAAGGTGCGTGAGTTATGCAACGACCTGTTCCATCTATTCGAGGCGCATGGCGACCATGACCTCGTGCGGACCATGCTTGGGCGGGGGTCGCTCGTGCTTATTCTCATGCTGGTCGACGCGCAGATCGTGCGCGAGGCTCAATGGGTGGCCTTTCATCTAAAGGATTTGTTGCTGTCGCCCGAATTCGTCGAATATTTGAAGGAAGCGATGGATCCGGAAGGGGCCGACCTCCATCTCGATCTGGTCAAGACGTTGGTCGACAATTACCAGCCCGCCGGCCAAAACTAGGCGATTTTTCGCCCACGCCGCATCGACGCAATGGGTTTTCTCCTTCGCTTCGTCGATCGGCTGATTGCCGCCGGATTGAGTGTGGCGGCCGCGCTTTCGGCCTCACAATTTCAGGCGTTCGTTCAGCATTACCTTCAGAGACTCGGTGGGCATTTGGACGAGGCGCGCCTGGCGGCCCAACGCTTGTCCAGTTCGGCCGCGTATATGGCCGCCGATCCCAGCACACGCGAAGGGCTCTCGGTCCTCGTGCGTTCGCGCGTTGAGGATTTGGAGGCGGCGATGGCGGCGCTGCGCGAGGCCTCACCCTTGGCGCGGCCTTTTGCTTTTCTTCGCCATGTCGATCCCGGTATCGCATCGGCGGCCTTTCGGGAGTTCGAGCCTTCCGTGCCGCTCGATGTCGTCAGCTTGGCCTATGTCGCGGCGGCTGCCCTCGCCGCACCGGCTCTGTACCAGTTGCTGAAATTGCCCTTGGCCGTTGCCTGGTCGCGTCGTCGCGGGCGAGCGGCGTCCTAGCCGCGGTGGCAGCTTCAGATGCGGTCGCCGCCCTGAAACGGCGCGAAGCCGACCGGCAGAATCGCGTCTTGCTCGATATTGCCCTCGCGATCCTTCCGGACCAGGGTCAGGTATTGTGGGCCGTCCGGGGGCCCCAGAGGGATGACCATGCGCCCGCCCGGCTTCAACTGGCGCAGCAAGGCTGCCGGGACCGAGGCCGACGATTCCTTAATCAACATCGCGTCATAGGGGGCGTGTTCCGCCCACCCGTAATAGCCATCGCCTAGGCGGAGAGTGATCCGCCCATAACCCTGTATCTCGACCAGCCGTTTTGCTACCGCGTGAAGGGGCGCGACGATTTCGACACTGAAGACGCGCGCCCCAAGCTCCATCAGAATGGCGGCATGGTAGCCGGTGTCGGTGCCAGTCTCGAAAACCCGGTCGCCGGGATTGATGCCGAGCAGATGAGTCATCAGCGCGGCCACGAACGGTTGGGTCAAATTCTGCCCGAAACCGAGCGGGAGGGGCGTATCGGCGTAAGCATGCGGCACCAGTTGCGGCGGCACGAAAATGTGGCGCGGCACGATGGCGAAGGCGGTCAGCACGCGGGGATCGATCTCACCAATGCCGGTCATGCGCTCCGTTCGCACCGCGCTCCTTTTGATGTCTCCGACCATCGCCATCCGTTCCGCCAGCGATGGGTCATCCGCGCCGCGTACCGGCATGGCGAGGAGGATCGATACGAGAAGCAACAGGCCGGCGATCCGCATTGGGCACCTACCCTGGATGAGAGGCGCGAATGATATATCCATTTGGCGGCGCCGTGGAGGCGCAGATGTTTTGGCGATCACCAGTTCCCCTGCGCCGGGGGCGTTTCGCCGCCTACTTGGGAGGGCGATCAACTCCGAAGGCCGCCGATCAGGTTTGCCTTTCGGCATTCCTCCGTCCGCCGCTGGAATTGACGCATGGCCAGGGCGAGTTCCGCCTGCCGCGCGACCACCTCGGCGGGGAAGAAGGCCTGCGCCTCTTTGACCACGGCCTCGGCCGCACTGGTCGCGCGCCGCGCCGCCTCCCGGATCAGGCGCGCATCGAACCACGCCAACAGCCAGGGATGTCGATCGGCGGCGATGAATCGATACCGGCCGACGGCATTTTCCATGACCTCATCGATGACCCAATCCCCGATCCGGATGAATTCGCCACCGTCACTTTCGTTTTCGATCGATATTGCGTCGGCGGGGGCCTGTGTTTCACCCTGCGCCCGGTAGATGCATTTGACGAGATCGAGGCCCAGCTTGCACAGCCGAACATAATGTCCGGCGGCATAGGCAGAATCGTCCTCGTTCACAAGCCTTAGGCGGGCGAGGATCACGTCTCGAAGCCCGGCGATGGCATCGTCGCGCTCCAGGGTTCGGCATAAATTGTCACGGGCGGCCAGTTCCCACAGATCGGCGGGCACGACGTGCCAGACGATCCCTTCGGCACCGTCCCTGGCCTGGGTGAAAACCACGTCGTCGACTTTGATGGCAAGGGCTTTTGCCCGCTCGGCAAGGCCCACGGCGCGGCGGAAGCGGGTGCGGGCTTTGGCCCGAATTTTCGTGGCGTCGTCGATGCGCCCGCTGCCGCGCAATCGATGCAGCTCCGCGAGGCCGATGTGATTCTGGCAGATAGCTTGCCCGACTAGGAGCATTGCCTGATCGATATCGCGAAGTGGCCGGTTAAGAGCCGAAGCGATATCGCGCTGAATCTTTGTAAACCGGGTGATGACGGCATCGATCAATGCCGCGCCAGCCGGCCCCCCCCGTGTTGCGCAATCGCCAAAATTCCTCCTGGGCTTCGGCGAATGCGTCAAACGCCACATTCTCAAAACCCAGCGACTGCGCGCTCTCGTGCCGATCAAGCCCGCCGAAGGCACGGATCTCGATCTGGTCATAACCGAAATTGTCCAGCTGGAACCGCTCCGCGACCGCCCACGCATAATCCAGTCGCTTTTCAAGGTCGTCGATCAGTTCCGAAAGATCGAGACGGTGCTGAATCGCGGACAATCTCTGCGAGAAATATTCTGAGACTCTCTCGGTCCACTCCAGTTCATTGGTCGGCGTGTCGTCGTACCGCCCGCCCGGCAAGGCGAGCAACGAAGCGGCCGCCGCGCAAAACGTCTTGGCCGATGCCTGACCAAAGGCGGCAGCGCGGATGCTGTCTTGCTCGTCCACAAACAAATCCGCGAGCGCGCCGGTGTCGCCGTCGGCGGACAGCCACAACCAATCGTCTAGAACCTTGGGGCGGTCTCGAACCATGCGCCGCAGCAGCACGTTCATGTCGTAGTGGTCGTTGCCCGAATAGCCGAAGACCAGGACGCGTGGATAAGCATCGATGGCGGCCTTCAGATATGCCGCCATTTGCAGTGGGAATGGGCGAGCCATGCCATGCATGTCCACCGCCGCCGGCGGCGCATAGGTTTGGGACGGGAAGATGTCGTCGCCAACGTCCGCGGGCGAGAGCAGCGTGCCGTGGAAGGCGCAGATGTCGACCATATCGACCACAAGATTGTGCGCCCCCGCGGTCGCGCAAGAATTCTTCGTGACTAGTCTGAATTTTGCTCCGCTTTCGGCGATGGCCCGGTAGAGGAGCGTGTCGGCGTTGGCCGTTAGAATGGGGCCTAGCCGCCCGGCTTTGCGCAGCGCCGCGACCGCGCGCGTAAATGCGTTGGGTTGAACGCCCCCGAGAACCGAGCGGAGCAGGCGCGCGATGTCTTCGCCGGAAAGCCGCAGGCGGTATCGCAAGGCGGCGCACAAAAGCTCCAGGGTAAGATGCGGCTCCGCCAGTCGCTGCTCCAGATCGGCGAGCCGTTTGCGATCGTCGCTTCCAGAAGAAATCGATGCCGCGGCCTTCATGGCTTGAACGAGGATTTCGTGTTTGATCTCATTGGCCAGGGGCAATGCCGGCATCGAGGCGCCCGCACCAAAGAGAAGCATGGGCGGTGGACCCTGCCCGATCCAGGCGGCGATATCCGAGGACTCCAGCTTCCTCATTGTTTCCTGCAGCCGCCGCGTCGGCGTTTGGGTCGAACGCGGCGCTAGAACGTCGCGAGCGCGCGCAGTTCGCGCGTGGCGACGGTGAGCATGGCGAGGTCAACAGCGTTCGCCGCCCTGATTTCGCCTAACGTTTCTTCGAATCGTTCGACCGCCGTCCGTCGGGGTGCGAGCCACGCTTCCAAGCCGGCGCTCGCCTTATCCGACGCGGCGGCATCAACCGCGGCGAGCACTTTTCTGGCGATCTCGCTTTGCAACGCGACGAGATCGTCGAGCACGGCGCCGACGGCGCCGATTTCGTCCTTGGGCAGCGGCACGCCGTCGATCTTGGCCAGGATGTCGGCAGCCGTGGCGCACATTGCCCGCCAATCGGTAACGGCAAGCCGGACATCGGCGAGCACTCTTTCGATCCCGGCCTGGATGGTCTCGATCATGTCCGGATCAGCCTGTTCGTCGATTTCGGCATGGATGAAGGATTCAGCGCGTGCGTTCGGCGCGTCGGATCCGAGAGCCTCGGCCGTGCCTTTGGCGTCGCGGCGAACATGAACGGTGGGGTGCACGACAAGATGGACGGTCAGGTCCATTCGGTTCAACTCGCCGGTCAGCGAATCGACCAGGAACGGCATGTCGTCGGTAACGGCCTCGATGATCATGTGGGCGGATGACCAGCCGTGTTCCTCGATCGCGGATTGTAGGCACGCACCTTGGCGGCTCCGCTGACCCGCGACCGGCCAAACGACAAGAGGGCGAGGGCGGCCCCGCACAGATTCTCCGGGGTGGCGTCGGCAATGTCGTCGGGCGGAACATTGGCGTAATAGACACGGATGAAGGCCTCGGCTTCGTCGGCCTTGGCACGCTCGACCTTGCTGCGGGCGAGCGCCGCGATCTTTTCGATTAGCTTGGACTTGTCCCTATCCGCGCGCGCCGCCATGGTTCCACCATTCGCATTTTTTATCTTCGATAACAACAAGCTACCGCATCCACAGGCCGGTGGAAAGCCGGCGCCGGCGCGACCCCGATGGGTGGCGGCCAATACTCGATCGGCCAGGATCCGCACGCTGTCGCGGTTTGCCGAGGGCGAATGGTTGGCGCCGTGAGACGGATTAGATCCTGCCGAACTGGAGCGGGAGAAGGGATTTGAACCCTCGACCCTCACGTTGGCAACGTGATGCTCTACCCCTGAGCTACTCCCGCATGGCCGCGTTCGGCAAGGAGTCGATAATACGGAATGCGCCAAGCTTTGCAAGCGAGCGATGCCAAATCGAACCTCGGTCTCGACCGCTGGCCGTAACGCCGGCCCACCTGGGCCCGGCAACGCTGGTCTGGCGGCGCGGGAAGCGAAAGTGGCGCTGGGTGTCCGCGGTCTTTGGGGTTGTCTTGGCCCCGATCTCACGCCATTTTCTAACCAGCGCTTTCTTGAGCGCGCAGCCGCTCCACGCCAAAGCCGGCCGAAGGGTCAAGGAATTAGGGGAATGGAACAAATCATCGACGGCGGCGCACGGCAGCCGGTTGCCGACCTGATCAAGGACGGCGACACCGAATCCTTCATGACTGATGTCATCCAAGCGTCGCGCCAGGTGCCGGTGGTTGTCGATTTTTGGGCGCCCTGGTGCGGCCCGTGCAAGCAGCTCGGTCCCCTCCTCGAAAAGGTCGTGCGCGAGGCAAAGGGCGCGGTGCGCATGGTCAAGGTCAATGTCGACGAAAATCAGGAGATCGCCGCGCAGCTTCGCATCCAGTCCATCCCCGCTGTCTACGCGTTCAAGGGTGGGCGGCCGGTCGATAGCTTCGTCGGCGCCTTGCCTGAGAGTCAGATCAAGGCGTTTATTGGCCGCCTGACTGGCGGCGCGGGCGTCCCGTCGCCAGTGGAGCAAGCGCTGGAGCAGGCAAAGGCAGCGCTCGCGGGCGGAGATTCGGGGACCGCCAGCGCCCTCTATGCCCAGGTGCTCGGGCGTGAGGCCAACAACGTCCCCGCCATCACCGGCCTGGCCCGGTGTTATTTGCTGGCTGGTGACGTGGCCAAGGCGAAAGACCTGATTGCGACCGTGCCCGCGGACAAGGCTGCTGATCCCGAGGTCGCCGCCGTGCGAACCGCCATCGAGCTTGCCGAGCAAGCCCAAAAGGCCAGCGGCGAGCAGGGCAGGCTGGAGGAGATGATCCAAAACAATCCCGGCGACCATCAGGCCCGCCTCGAACTCGCCATCGTTCTTTTTGGCGGCGGCGGACAGGAGGCGGCCATCGAGCAATTGCTCGAATCCTATCGGCGTGATCGCAAATGGAACGATGACGCCGCTCGGAAGCAGCTATTGAAGTTCTTTGAGGCGCTCGGTCCCACCCACAAACTGACCGTCGAGGGCCGGCGGCGCTTGTCGTCCATGATGTTCTCCTAAGTGTCGAGTTTCGCGCGTTTGCGAGTCGCCAGTGCCGCTTCAAGAGCCGCGGAATTGGTACGGCGCGCCCTGAGCTTAGTGTGCACGAAAGGTTCCGCGCCCGTTGCGTGGAGCTGTGCAAGCGAGTACTAGGAAGACCATGAGCCGCGGCGCCTTCGATCCGCATTTCGACGACTTACCACTGGCGATTCCGGTGTTTCCGCTGCCGAGCGTGCTGTTGCTCCCGCGCGGCAAACTCCCGCTCAATATCTTCGAGCCGCGTTATCTCGCGATGACTCGGGCCAGCCTGGCCTCAAAGGATCGAATGATCGGCATTATCCAGCCGACCGAAAAGGAAGAGATCGGGCGGTCGCCGCGACTCTATCCCACGGGCTGCGCCGGCCGCATCACCTCGTTCAGCGAGACCGATGACGGACGGTACCTCTTGTCCCTGGTCGGAATCTGCCGATTCGACCTGACCGGGGAATTGCCGATGGTCGATGGCTTCCGACGCGTGACGGTCGGCTATGACCGGTTTCGCCGCGATCTCGATGCGGAGGAAACCCCGATCGAACGCGATCGGCTGCTCGCGGCCCTGCTGCCCTATTTCAAGAGCCACAGCATCGCGGTCGAATGGGAGACAGTGAAGACGACGCCGGACGAAAGGCTGGTTACGACGTTGTCCATGATTTGTCCCTTCGGGTCCGGAGAAAAGCAGGCTTTGCTCGAATCGGTCAGCCTGAGTGAGCGCGCCAAGCTGCTCACGGCCCTGCTCGAAATGGCGATTCTGGAGCGCAGCGGCGATGGCGCCCGGCACTGACCCCGGCGCCGAGGGCAAGTTTGGCGAGGGTCGCGCCAAGGAGTTCGGACGCGGTATCGATCCAAAGCTGCTCGAAATCCTGGTCTGTCCCCTGACCAAGGGACCGTTGCGTTATGACCGCGAGGCCCAGGAGCTGATCAGCCAGCAAGCCGGCCTTGCCTACCCCATCCGGGACGGAATCCCGATCATGCTCGTTGACGAGGCGCGGTCGCTTGACCAGCCAAGGGAGATTGCCGCGCCGGACGACCGCCGACCGTGAGCGGTCAGTACGGCTCGCTGCATTTCCCGACGGAAATCCGCCTGAAAAAGTCTGAACGGGTGCTGGAGGTCGATTTCGATGACGGCAGCCGCTTCGTTCTCCCCGCAGAATATCTGCGCGTGGAAAGCCCCTCAGCCGAAGTCCAAGGACACGGGCCCGGCGATAAGACCATCGTCGCCGGTCGCCGTCATGTCGGCATCGTTGCCCTCGAGCCGGTTGGGAATTACGCTATCCGCATCCAATTCGACGACCTTCACGATACCGGGATATTTTCGTGGGAGACCCTGTATCGTCTCGGAACGCGCCACGCCGAAATCTGGCGAACCTATCTCGATGCCTTAGCCGCCCGCGGTTTGAGCCGCGATCCCGGCGCGAATTCTCGCCGCGCCTAAAGTGGCTGGCCGGCCATGAGGCGAGGCAGATCGCCCATCATGCCCATGGCATGGCGCATGAACATCCGCTTGAGCGGGGGCGCGGAATCGACCGCGGCCAAGCCCAGATCGCGGATCAAACGAATTGGCGTCGCGGTTTGGGCGAATAGACGATTGAGTCCATCGGTCACGGCCAAAAGCGCCAGGGTGTCCAGGCTCCGCCAGCGTCGATAACGATCGAGGACATCGGCGCCGCCAATATCGAGCCCAAGACGCCGGCAGTCGACGATCGCTTCGGCCAGGGCAGCAACATCGCGGAGGCCTAGATTGAGTCCCTGGCCGGCGATGGGATGAATGACATGGGCGGCATCGCCCACGAGCGCCAGGCGATGGGCAGTAACGGTCTCGGCCAAGAGGAGCGAAAGCGGATAGGCCCAGCGGCGCCCCTGCACGGTGATGTGGCCGAGGCCCGTGCCGAAGCGTCGCATGATTTCCCCGGAGAATGCATCGTCGGAAAGCGCCATCATCGCCGGCGAAAGGGCGGGACGCTCCGTCCACACGATCGAAGACCGATGCGGGAGACCAGGCGCGGAGCAGAGCGGGAGCACCGCGAATGGCCCGCCCGGGAGGAACCGTTCATGGGCGATGCCGCGATGCGGCTGGTCGTGGGAAATCGTGCATACAATGCCGGTCTGCCCGTAGGACCAACCCATCGTTCCGATGCCGGCTTCCTTGCGAAGGGTGGACCCACCGCCATCGGCCGCGACCGCCAAGGTTGCGCGCACCATCCGGCCGTCGTCCAAATGCGCTTCGACGACGCCCGCGCGGCGATCGAGCCGCGCCACGGTCGCTGGAGCGATCAGGCGCAGATTCGGGTAGACGGCAATGCGTTCATAAAGCGCCCGCCGGGTGACTTGGTTCTCGACGATGAAGCCCAGCGGGTCGTCGCCAACGTCTTGATGGTCGTAGTGAAGGAACAGGAGTGAATCACCATCGGACACTCGGATATCGAGGATCGGAGCCGCCGTTGCTGCCATTCCGGTCCAAAGCCCGGCCCCGTCGAGGAGCTTTTTCGAACCCAAGGCGATTGCGGAGGCGCGGCCATCATAGGAATCGGCAGCCTTGTGTTCGGGTCGCTCGCGGTCGACGACCGCCACCCGCAGCCCTGCCGAGGCAAGGACCACGGCCAAGGTCAAACCGACCAGGCCGCCCCCGACGATCAGGACTTCAGACGTTTCGTTGAATGGAGCGTTCGTCTGGTTCATTCCACCGAGAGCATCCTGCGGCCGGCCGTCGCTGTCCAGGGCGTAGACGGTCCGGGCTGCGACCCTCCGCTGCCAACGACTTGTGGGGCAGGCTTGAAAACGGCATGCTTCTTGTAAGTAATCGGCCGAGCGCCCAATTCGGCGCGGGGACGTTCCCCGGTCGCAACGTGGCGCCTGTGGGCGGCCAGGGAATCAGGTCACGGAAGGAAAATCGATATGAAGCTCATAATGGCGGTTATCAAACCCTTCAAACTGGACGAAGTGCGCGAGGCGCTAACGTCTCTTGGTGTTCAGGGCCTTACCGTGACGGAGGTCAAAGGCTTCGGCCGCCAGAAAGGCCAGACTGAGATCTATCGCGGGGCGGAATACACGGTAAACTTCCTGCCCAAGGTGAAGATCGAGATCGCGGTTCCGGATTCGCTGGCCGACCGAGTGGTCGAGGCCATTCAAAAAGCGGCCAAGACCGGCAAGATTGGTGACGGCAAGATATTTGTTCTTGATGTTGGGCATGTGGTGCGTATCCGCACGGGCGAGACCAACGCCGACGCGCTCTAATCCCGAAAAACATGGGCCGTTGACGCGAGAGAAACACCCGGGGAGCCCTAGGCTCCCCCAGGTGGTTCTCGGCGTTCATGATTTGTCTTTCCCGATTCGTTCGCATGGCGCCATGCTCAAAAGAAAATCATAAAAGACCGATCAGTCTAATTTTTGTGCAATTGAGGGCCGGCTATTGGGCCAGGCGATTCCCTCGCCGCAGATTTCCGGGGATATGCGCGGCCAAGGGCACCGATCCTCCATGGCACGCTTCTTGATGAAGAGCGTAAGGACCGTGATTGCGTCGGCCCCCGATTTCAGAACGGTCGCGCGAGCCGGCTTCTGGCCAGAGGGCCGTCGGAGATGGAGTTTACGATGAAAAAACCAATCCAAATGTCTTTCGCGGCGATGCTGGCCGCGGCTGCTGCGATGTTCACGTCGACCGCCATCGCCCAGGAGGCATCGCCAATCAATAGCGGCGACACGGCCTGGATGTTGACCTCGACCGCCTTGGTTCTTCTGATGACCGTCCCCGGGGTGGCGCTCTTTTACGCCGGCATGGTGCGCAAGAAGAACGTTCTGGCAACCATGATGCAGTCTTTCGCGGTGTGCTGCCTCGTCACCGTCTTGTGGATGGTGGTGGGATACAGTCTGGCCTTCACCGAAGGCGGCGCCTATCTCGGTGGTCTGTCTCGGGTGTTGTTGTCGGGAATGGAAGTCGGGTCGATCAATCCCTTGGCCAAGACGATTCCGGAAACCGTCTACATGACCTTCCAGATGACCTTTGCCATCATTACACCCGCCCTCATCGCCGGGGCCTTCGCCGATCGCATGAAATTTTCGGCGATGTTGTGGTTCATGGGTGCGTGGTCGCTTCTCGTTTACGTGCCCGTTGCCCATTGGGTCTGGGGCGGCGGTTTCCTCGGCGGCGCCGGTGTCCTCGACTATGCCGGCGGCACGGTTGTACACATCAACGCCGGCGTTGCCGGATTGATGGCGGCTCTGATCATCGGCAAGCGGCGCGGCTTTGGCACCGAGAATTTCGCGCCGCACAACCTCACCCTTACCGTGATCGGCGCTTCGCTGCTGTGGGTCGGCTGGTTCGGGTTTAATGCCGGATCGGCGGTTGCGGCGGACGGCCGCGCCGGCATGGCGATGGCGGTGACTCAAATCGCGACGGCCGCCGCCGCCCTGTCCTGGATGTTCGCCGAGTGGCTGGCCAAGGGCAAACCGAGTGTCCTCGGCATTGTTTCCGGCGCCGTGGCCGGTCTGGTGGCGGTTACCCCCGCCTCCGGTTTCGTGCTGCCGGGCGGGGCGCTGATCATCGGCGTCGCCGCGGGGGTTATCTGCTTCTGGGCGTCGACCAGCCTCAAACATGCGATCGGTTATGACGACTCGCTCGATGCCTTCGGCGTACACGCTGTAGGCGGTATTGTCGGAGCCATCTTGACCGGCGTCTTCGCCGCGGAATCGGTGGGGACTTTCCCCGGACTGCTCGAAGGAAACGCCGGCCAGGTCGTGACCCAGCTCTATGGTATTGGGGTTACGGTGGTCTATTGCGCCGTCGCGTCGGCGATCATCCTCAAGGTCATCGACGTTCTTATCGGGCTACGCGTCAGCGATGACGATGAACGCGAGGGTCTCGACATGACCCTGCACGGCGAAGCGGTTCGTTAGCGACCGCTCTTAAGACTGGCCGGCGACTTTTGGGTCGCCGGCCATTTCCTCGCAGCTGATTAAAAAAATACAAATTTTCTACGAAATGCATGGTGTTTGGGCATTCCTGCCGGCGCATGGCTGCGATGTCGTCCTGACCAACTGCTAAAAAATAGGGCGTTTGCCCGGTTTTCAGCGGATGAGGTGCATTTGACGTTCTAAGACTCTGTATTGGTGCAATATTTGAGGCTAATAATCCCCCATGACCCCCGGGCAAGGCTCCCGGTGGTCGCCGTGAAAAGATGCAAAAGGGGGACGCCATGCAGACTACCAGGACCGGAGCAGACGTATTCTTTCTGCTCATGGGCGCCATCATGGTGCTGGCCATGCACTCGGGTTTTGCTTTCCTCGAGGCCGGCACCGTCCGCCGTAAGAATCAAGTCAATGCCCTAGTCAAGATAATGGTCGATTTTTCGGTTTCGACCATTGCCTATTTTTTCATCGGATATGCCGTGGCTTATGGCGTCGATTTCTTCGCCTCGGCGCCTATTCTTGCTGGCTCGGCGACGGATGCCGGAGCGTTGTATGGGGCGTCCGGATACGACCTTGTAAAATTTTTCTTCCTTCTGACCTTCGCCGCGGCGGTGCCGGCCATCATTTCCGGCGGCATCGCCGAACGGGCGAAATTCTGGCCTCAGGCCGCGGCGAGTTTTGTTTTGGTGGCACTCGTCTACCCGGTCTTTGAAGGCGCGATTTGGGGCACACGATTCGGCTTTCAGGATTGGATGGAAGCCGCCTTCGGGGCAAAGTTTCATGATTTCGCGGGGTCGGTCGTGGTCCATGCCATGGGTGGCTGGATCGCGTTGGGCGCGGTGTTGATGCTGGGCGCCCGCCACCGCCGTTTCGGCGCCCGCGGACCCGCAGCGGCGATCCCGCCCTCCAACATACCCTTACTTGCCCTTGGCGCCTGGATCCTGTCGGTCGGCTGGTTCGGATTTAATGTCATGAGTTCGCAAAGCGTCGAAGGGATCAGCGGCTTGGTTGCCGTCAATTCGTTGATGGCGATGATCGGCGGCGTGTTGGTGAGCGTTTTCGTCGGCCGCAACGATCCGGGTTTTGTTCACAATGGGCCGCTCGCTGGCTTGGTTGCGGTTTGTGCCGGCTCCGATGTGATGCACCCGATTGGCGCGCTGATAACCGGCGGGGTCGCGGGTGGATTGTTCGTCTGGGGGTTCAACCGTTGCCAATCGAGCTGGCGCGTGGACGATGTGCTTGGCGTGTGGCCGCTGCACGGCATGTGTGGGCTTTGGGGCGGCATCGCCTGCGGCATCTTTGGCCAACAGGCGCTGGGTGGGCTTGGTGGGGTTGGGCTGGTGGCGCAAATCGTCGGTACGATCGGTGGGTCGCTTTATGCCTTGGCGGCGGGCCTCCTGGTTTATTGGGTACTGCGAAGCACCGTGGGCATCCGGTTGACACCGGAGCAGGAGGCCGCGGGGGCCGATCTATCGATCCACAAGATTGGCGCTTATCCCGAAGAAGACATCCGCGGATGACAAACGATGTCAAGGGTGGGCCCGGAATGGGCCTACCCTTGATCTAGTAGGGTCCGACGAAAAACTCCTCTAGGTGCTGTTGGAAACGTGCGCGGTGCTTGTATCTGCCCGATGGCGCCGCTATCATTGTTTACTTTTTGTACCCGGTAGAGATTTCCGGCAACCGCCAGGCGGATGCTGAACCAACGCCTCGATCAGCTTACGGAATACCCCTTCCGCCGGCTCGCCCAGCTTCTTGAGGGCGTGAAGCCGCGCGCGCATACAGCCCCGATTGCGATGTCGGTGGGCGACCCCCAAAATGATCCGCCGCCCTTGCTGCACGAGGTCTTGGCTCGCCACGCGGCGGGGTGGGGGCGTTATCCACCGATGCTGGGATTGCCCGAATTCCGCGGCGCCTGTGCCGATTGGCTCGCGCGGCGCTATCGCCTGCCGCCGGGATTCGTCGATCCCGACCATCAGGTACTGCCCTGCGCGGGCACACGTGAGGCGTTGTTCATGATCGCCGAGATTGCCGCGGCCGAATGCGGCCGTGGCAATCCGCCGGCCGTGCTCATGCCGAACCCGTTCTACCAAGTTTACTTCGGCGCCGCCGTGATGGCTGGCGCGGAGCCGGTTTTTCTGGCGACGACGCGCGAAACCGGATTCTTGCCGAACCTCGATGCGATTCCGCCGTCGGCGCTCCAGAGAACCGCGCTCATGTATCTGTGCTCGCCGTCCAACCCACAAGGCGCGGTCGCGAGCCTGGATTATCTGAAGCAGGCGATCGCCCTCGCGCGCCGCTGCGGCTTCGTGCTGGCCGTGGACGAATGTTATGCCGAAATCTACAGTGACGGAGTCATTCCCCCCGGCGCACTGGAAGCCTGCGCCGCTCTTGGCGAGGGATGCGACAGCGTCGTTGTCTTTCACACCCTCTCCAAGCGGTCGAGCGCGCCGGGTCTGCGGTCGGGTTTCATCGCCGGCGACCGGCGGATCATGGGCGCCTTCGCAAAGGTCATTCCGTACAGCGCGGCCACAATGCCCCTGCCGGTTCAATTCGCCTCCGCTGCATTGTGGGCAGACGAGGCTCATGTCGAGGCAATGCGGGCGTCATACCGCGCCAAGTTCGATGTGGCGGAGCGTGTGTTCGGCGGCCGGCTCGGCTTTTATCGGCCCGATGGCGGATTTTTCCTGTGGCTGGATGTTGGCGACGGAGAAAGGGCGGCGCGGCTGTTGTGGGAACAGGCGGCGATCAGGACTCTGCCCGGCGCCTACCTTGCGCGGCCAGACACGACGGGACGCAATCCTGGGCAGCCCTATATCCGCGTGGCGCTGGTCCACGATCTCGAAACAACGTCGCTGGCGTTGCGCCGCGTCGACGAAATCCTTGGCTAGGAGGGGCTCGCCATGTCCGAATCGCGTTCCCTCGTTGGCAAAGTTCCCATGCTTCCCGCGGGCGCCGGTCTGTTCGTCAAGCAGCGCCTGATTGAAATCGCCGGATTCGCGGTCTTCGCGTTGGGGCTCGCCCTTCTCATGGCGCTGCTTTCCTATTCACCCGATGATCCATCGCTCAACCGCGCCACCAACCAGGCCGCGCAAAACCTGCTCGGTCGATCGGGCGCCATTGCCGCCGATCTCCTCCTGCAAAGCCTCGGCGCGGCGGCCGGGCTTGCCGGGGTC
>CAMDDQ010000042.1 GCA_945892765.1 Asaia bogorensis | reverse complement strand
CCCCGTCCGCTGTCACGAACTCGGCTAACCCGCCCACTTCTTCCGGCGTGATGGCGATCCGACTCAGCGACGGCACCCGCTCAAGCAGCGCGCGGATGCGCTCGGGGCCTTCCTCGGGTTGCAGGGAGCAGGTGCAATACACGATCGTCCCGCCGCTGCGAACCATTTCGATCGCGGCGGCAAGCAGCCGATCCTGCATCGCCGCGAGTCGCGCCACATCGAGCGGTTTCTTCAGCCGCGCCACGTCCGGATGGCGGCGAATCGCCCCGGTCGCCGTGCAGGGCGCATCGAGCAGAATGGCATCGGCAAGCCGCAAGGGTCTCCAGGCTGCGATGTCGGCGACCTGGACATCGGCCGCCAGCCCAAGACGTGCCAGATTTTCGGCCAGACGCCGCGCGCGCGGAGCGGCGCGATCGATCGCCACGACCTTGGCACCAGCCGCCGCAAGCTGCGCGGTCTTGCCGCCGGGCGCCGCGCAGGCATCGATCACGTGGCACCCCCGGATGTCGCCGAGAAGCCGCGCCGGAATCGCGGCCGCGGCGTCCTGAACCCACCAGGCGCCTTGATCAAAACCGGGTAGGTCCGCGATCAATCCCCCGGCTGGCCGCCGCAGCGTGCCCGTCGGCAGCAGGGTCGCGCCGAGGGCCTCCCGCCAGGCATCCGGCTCACCCTTGACCGTTAGATCGATCGGCGGCTCGACCAAATGCGCTTCAGCGATGCCGCGGCAAGCAGTCTCGCCATAGGCTCGGGACCAGGACTGCCACAGCCAGTCCGGCGTATTCAGCAGGGCGGCGTCTTGACCGGCGATGATCGCGGCACTGTCGCGGGAGAGCCGCCGCAGGACGGCATTGAGCAGCGGTTTATAGTGAGCCTCGGCCATGGCCACCGCCGAGTCCACCGCGGCATGGGCCGGCGTGCCCAGAAAAAGCAACTGCGCCGCCCCGATGCGCAGCCCGTCCTGCGCCGAGGCTGCACGGTCCGGCAGCGGTTTTTGCAGGCAGGCACGGATGGCCTCGTCGATTTGGCCCAGGCGGCGAAGTGTAGTCGCCACCATCAAACGAACGAAGCCGCGATCGCGCGCGGCCAGCCCGGCAAGCGCGGCATGACCCGCGATGGCGTCGTCGAGCGGACGCTGGCGGCGCAATACGCCACCGAGCAGATCGAGCGCGATGTCGCGCGCCGATACCGGCCGGGCGCCGACGTCACTCGTCATTGAATGTTTTCAAGCGGCGACGGGTCAGCGCCACGGACCCGCCGCGCCCGCCATGCCGCGCAGGCGCCGAATGCGTTCACCCATCGGCGGGTGGCTGGAAAAAAGACCGTCGAGCGAGCGGGCGTGCAGCGGATTAACGATAAAGAGATGCGCGGTCGCGGGGTTGTCCTCCGCCTGAGGGTTGTCGACCACATGCGCCGCCTGCTCCAGTTTGCTCAAGGCCGCGGCGAGCCAAAGGGGGTGTCCGCTAATTTCCGCGCCGCCGCGATCGGCTTCGTACTCACGGCCGCGCGAAATCGCAAGCTGCACGATCATCGCGGCGACGGGCGCCAGTATCATGATCACGATCGCCCCGACCGCACCCAACGCGCCGTTGTTGCCCTGACCGTCATGCCGTGGCGAACCAAAGAACATCGCAAAATTCGCGAGCATGCCGAGGGCTCCGGCGATTGTCGCCGTTATGGTCATGATCAGGGTATCGCGATTGCGGATATGCGCCAGCTCGTGGGCCATGACGCCGGCGATCTCTTCGGCCGAAAGCACGCGCAACAATCCGGTTGTGGCAGCCACGGCGGCATTTTCTGGGTTACGGCCAGTCGCGAAGGCGTTGGGCTGGGGGTTGTCGACAACATAAACGCGCGGCATGGGCAGACCGGCGCGGTCGGCAAGCTGCTCGACGATGCCATACAATTCCGGCGCCGTGACGCGATCCACCTGGGTGGCGCCATACATGCGCAGCAACAACGTGTCGGCGTTCCAATAGGCGAAGACGTTCATCGCCAAGGCAACCATCAAGGCAATCGCCATTCCGCTCCCGCCGCCGAGAAGGAACCCAACAGCCAGGAACAGACCGGTCAACCCCGCCAGGAGAAGCGCCGTGCGTGCGTAGTTCATCGTCGAAAACCCCTATGGTTTGCGGCTTTTCATAGATAGGCCGCCCTCGGCGTCCTTCAAGACTTGCAGCGACGGATGTTGCCCTGCATTCTGCCGCCATGACCGACGAGCCAACACCCAAACCGCCCCGGCGGCCGGCCGCTGCCGCGACCGAGACAAAACCCGAGCCGAAGAACCCCAATCTCCTTCCAGAGGCCGGCGGTCCGCATGGACCCGAACCGACGCGCTACGGCGATTGGGAAAAGCGCGGCCGTTGCATCGACTTTTAGGGATCGTTCGCGTCCGCCACGAAGAGAAAATCGGCATAGAAGGGCGGCCGGGCGATGGCGGCGATGACTTCGGCGCGGGACAACCGTAGCGGCGGCCCCGATCGACCGAGGCGGTGCGCGGCATAACCCAGCCCTTCCAGCCGCGACAATAACTGCTCCGCGCCCGATCCTTGGCTGCGGAGGGCCGCGTCATCCACTTCCACATACAGGGCCGGCCGCGATCGCGCCAATGTCTCGACCGCCCCGGCCAGCACGCGCGCCTCGGCGCCTTGCACATCGATCTTGATCAGCGACACCGCCGGCCGGCCGTGTTCGGCCAGCAATCCGTCGATGGTCACCGCCTGCACCGCGACGCCCGCGGTGGCCAGGCGGTGATCGCCTGGATGTTCGGGGTTTACCGCCAAATTCAGGACACCGCTGCTTTCGGCCACAGCCGCTTGAACGCATATGACTTTTCCGGCGAGGCCTGCACGCGCCATCCTCTCGGTCAGCCTGACGAAATTCCCGTGTTCGGGTTCAATGGCAATGACTCGTCCGGCATCAACCCATCGGGCGAAGCGTTCGGTGAAAAAGCCGACATTGGCGCCGACATCGATCACCCAGCCGCCGACACCGATAGAGGGCCTCAGGGCTTCAACCGCGCCCGCTTCGAACGAGGCCTTGTACCTCTCGTAGGCGGTGTCGAAGAGCCGGCGCCCCAACCCCCCGGACAGAAATCCGGTCGCGGACACCGCGCGATACAGGCGAAGCAGGATCGACTGCAAAGCGGCGTTCATGTCGTCCGGCGATAGATCGTGATCTGTGGATTGACGTGGTTGGTAAACCCGGGAAGCCAATCCGGGGACAACCGCGGTCGAAAGCGCTGCATAACGGCAAAACCGTCATTCGGCCGTTCGTCGCCGCCCTCGCGTTCGGTGACGACCCGAAAGGCACAGCCCGGCGCATTGATCGCAAACCGCGACAGGTCGAACGGCGGCACGTCGTAAGGGGTCGGCGTCAAAGTTGGCAGACACAACCCCGCCCCCGAAGGCAGGTTGGCGTCGATCCATGCCCCGGCCAAAAACCGGGTTGAGTGTTCGGGATCGTTTTCATCGACATAAGCAAGCTTGGTGGGAACGGACTGGACCAATGTCGCCATCAAGGCCACGGCGAGCGCCGAAATCCGTACATGGCGGCTCGCGGCCAACAGCAGCAGGCCGGCCGGAAGCACGTAGGGAACGTAACGCAGATTGGTGTGCCACTGTGAATGAGCCGCGGTCACCACGGCCGCGAGCGCCAGGGCTAGCCCCAGGGCCGCCGTCATCCGCCGCGCCCCGGCAAAAGACGGCAGCGCCAGCTCGCGCGCGGCCACGAACACCAACAGAAGGCCGAACCCAACACCAAATCCCGGCAAGAACGAATTCTCCACGAAGGCCCACAAATCGGTCGCGGCGATCGACGGGGCATACCAACCCGCCGCACTCTCCCCCTCGATGGCCAAGGCGCGCCAGTTGACGAGCGCGAAGGGGTTGGACAGGGCATAGACCGCCAGAGACAGAGTAGGCACGCGAAGCAGGGGTGCCCAATCGATCAAGCCGCGCGCGACCGCTACACACAATGCACACCAGACCAAGGCCGCGAACAGCCCCAGGGTGGTGACGGACCCGACAGCCAGCCCCAGGCAAAGGGCGAGGGCGTATTCCTCCCAGCGTCGTTGTCTTCGTCTTTCAAACAACGAGACGACCAGGAACAGGGCGCAGGTCACGTAGAGAAGCGCATACCAATGCGGCTTCATCACAACGGAAAACATGATCGAGGCCGGGCAAAACAGGTAGATCCCTGTGCCGGCACCGGCGATGGAAGACCGCGCCACCATCCGCAACGTCAAGAAGAGTACGAACCCGGAAAGGGTGAAGGCCGCCAAGACGAAGGCGCGCCCCCAGGCATACACCTTGTCCATGCGATTGGGATCGGCGAGCAACACGTCCAGAGAGCCCAACGGCAGCAGGCCGAGCTTGGCGAAGGCGTAATACCAGGCGCCCAACGGATACAGGAACGCGCCTCCATATTGATGGAAATGCGGATCGAATTGGCCGGAAGCGGGATTGATCCGCGCCAAGGCCATGACATTGACAACCTCATCGGCCTCGATGCTGTAGAGCTTGTACCGCAGCATCCATCGGTCGAGCGTCTCGGCTCCGCCGGTGTTGCTCACCGCGATCGCCTCGCGATTCAGCGCGGAATTGTCGATGTCGATTTTCTCGATTCGGTGATCGCGAATGTGCGCGATGTCGTTGATGCGCGTCCCATAATCG
The DNA here is from genome assembly GCA_945892765.1 of Asaia bogorensis. Taxonomy (GTDB): domain Bacteria; phylum Pseudomonadota; class Alphaproteobacteria; order CACIAM-22H2; family CACIAM-22H2; genus SHVT01. The sequence goes on along the minus strand of CAMDDQ010000042.1, from coordinate 12,816 downwards.
ATCGTCAGAAGCTGAAATACGAAAAATGCGGCGCATACCGCAATGGCAAGCCCGGCGCCCCCGGTCCCGCGGGCGAAAGCGGCGTCATTCACCGGGGACCTCCGGACTGGGGTGCGCGATGATGTTGCGGCCGGCTCCGTCCGGGATCATGAGCCGAAGGATGTCGCGTCCTCGCGGCAAAGGCGACTCAGAGGAGAGATCCAGCAGCTCGTAACGCGCAGTATCGAGGATGTCGAGAAGGCGATCGAGGCTGTCGCCGCGTTCGCCGAGGATGTAAGGCGACAACTCCATGACAATCGTGGGGCGGCAGCGGCGCAACGTCTCCTCCGCGCCGGCCAGAACGCGGCACTCGAATCCATCGACGTCCAGTTTGATGAAATCGACGCGCCGAATCGCGTTTTCCGCCAGGTAGGCGTCCAACGTCATCGCGCCGGCGCCCGCGGTCGTCATGTCGCGCCCACGAAGTTTTGGGTGAACGTCGGCGCCGCCGGCGAGCGGCCAGCTTGAAGTGAGCGTGCGGGGCATTTGGCAGTCGCCGCTGCCATCGAGAAGCATCGTCCGCGCCACGGTCACCCGCGCCGCATAGGCCGGATTGAGCGCGAGATTGGCGCGCAGTTTGGCAAAAGCGAAATCGGTCGGCTCAAAGGCCACGACGCGGCCGGTCGGACCGACGAGCCGCGCCAGTGGCAGAGTATGCGCGCCAATATTCGCACCGATGTCCAAGACGACGTCGCCGGACCGAACCAGACGTTCGCACGCCGCCATCGTTGCCGCCTCGAACGCGCCGAGGAGAAAAATCGAAAAATCGATACCCTCGTCAAGGTCGAGCCGCCACCGCAGGCCGTGGCGGCGCACCTCGGCCTCACGCCCGGCGCCAAACATACGGCGAAGGCCGAGCAAGGGCGCTTGGCAGAGTCGCGCAAGCGCGATCTTACTACGCGTTGTCAGCAAGGATTACGGCGCCTTCAGCTTACGGAAAGCGAAGACCACCATGCGCAATAACATCCAGCCATGGCGGAACCTGGAAATCTGGGTCTCGCCATAGCGGCGGTCCACATAACGGATGGGCACCTCCACAATCTTCAGGTTGAGCTTTGAGGCCCCAAAGATAAGGTCGAAGTCGCCAAAAGGATCGAAATCGCCGAAATAATCGCGGCCCGCGACCAATCTTCGGTATTGCAGGCGCGTCAAAGCCTTGGTGCCGCACAGCGTGTCGGTGAATCGTTGATTGAGGAGCCACGAAAAAATAAGCGCGAAACTTCGGTTTGCCCAGAAATTGAGGAAGCGCATGGCGCCGCGCTCCATGGGGTAGACCAGCCGTGTGCCATTGACGAAATCGCCGCGGCCCTCGGCCAACGCCTCGTAGAATTTCGGAAGACTCTCCGGCGAGACGGTGAGGTCGGCGTCGAGGATCATCAGGAAGTCGCCGCGCGCCGCCGCCATTCCCAGGTGAACCGCATTGGCCTTGCCGACGCCATCCTGGCGCAGGACCTTGATGTCGCGATCGGGGTAGGCCGCCTTCACGCGCAGGCACTCCTCGTAAGTGCCGTCGCGGCTGTGGCCCTCCACGAAGATAACCTCCAGATCATCGCAAAATCGCGGCAGGCGCCGGATGGCCGGTTCGATATTGCCCTTTTCGTTGCGACAGGGAATGACGACGCTGGTCGAAGCGTGGGCGACGGCCTGCCCGCGCCGGGGCCGGGCAACAACGTAGGTGCGCAAGCACGCCCGGCGCAGAATCGGCAGCGGCGCGAGATAGCGGTTGACCAAAGTGCCTAGGCCCAGCAAGCGCCGCGGCAGCAATTGCCGCCATTCGATCTTTATCGTTTCAAAATCCGCAAGGTCCAACAGCGCGGCGAGATCGCGGGTCGACAGCCAATTCTGTTCCTCTTGCGGCATCTTGGCGCCCAGACGCTCCGCCAGCCACAAGAACGGCTCCCACAGTTTTGAGTAATAGGACAGCACGACGCGAGTTTGTGGCGCACTCAGGGCATGGAGGTGTTTGAGCGTCGCCTGGCAGTCATCGAGCGAGCCCATAGTGTCGGACATGATGATGACGTCGAACGGCCCGTTTAGCTTGGCAAATGTTTTGCCATCCTCGATATCCCCGACGATGAATTCGAGATGCGGATGATTGCAGCGGGCGACCGCCACCATGTTCTCGCTGAGATCCAGCCCGACGCCGCGGGCGGGCGCAAGCGCGGCCAGAAGGCGTCCGGTGCCGCAACCGATCTCGAGTACTTTGAGACCCTTGGGCACCAGGAACCGCATGTACCGCCCTTCGTCCTGGTGGAAATAGACGTTGCGGTCGATCCAGGAATCCCGGTCTGCCGCCTGACCATCGGCGAGCGCGCGAATCCGAGCCTTACGCCGCGCCGACAACGCGGCGGGAAGGTCGTCCGTCGCTTCGGTTGAATGGCCGATGTCGTTCACGCGACGGGCGGCGTGTCGAAGCCGGGCTGCGGCCTTGGCCTGCCGGTCAGCAGCCAAATGGCGCCGCCCGGCAGACCAATGACCAGATTCGCTAACCCATACGCGATGGAAAGAGCCAGGGCGTCCGCCGACGGCAAGCCGATGAAGCCGAAGGCGCTGACCATGGCCGTTTCCCGCAAACCCCAACCGGCGATCGAAATCGGCAACACGGAAACAAGAATGACGGGAGGAACCAACAGGACACAGTTGATCAGGGAAAGCGGCAGATCGGAATCCCATGCGAGCACGAAAACCGATAAGGCCGAACAGAAATGAACCGCCACGCCGACCAGAAGCAGAAGCGCAGCCCGACGGGGTTCGGCGAATATCCGGCGCGCGTCGGCGAGCAAGGCGGCGATGGCGGCGAGCGGCGCTATGCGCGACAGAAAACGCGGAATTTCGCCATAGCCAAGTGCGATGGCCGCGGCCGCGAGCCCGAGCAATGTTATCAAGGCCAGCGCCTGGCCGGCCGGCCCGGCCGTGATCGCAATCAGGAACCAGGGCAGACCGATCGCAATAATTGCCAGATTGGCAAGCAGCGCGACGCCGCGGTCGATGAGAACCCCGCCAACCGCCGCCTTGAGCGGCTGGCCAAGTCGATAGGCGCGCCAAATCCGGATGCCGTCGCCGCCCACGGTTGAAGGAAGCGTCTGGTTGAAGAACAAGCCGACCAAGAGCGCTCCCAGCAGATCGCCAAAACGCAGCGGCCGACCCAATCCTTGGCTGATCAACGACCAGCGCCAAGTGACCAAGGGTACTTGTAACGCAAGTACCGCAAAGACTGCGGCGACGCCGCCCACCGAGAAGGCCGCCATTCGGGTCGTTGTTGCCGCCATGTCGATGTCGCCGAGCAACCACCAGACAAGCGCGGCCGAAGCCACCGCCTTCGCCAGGAAGGCAAGCCAAGTGCGGTGAGTTTTTATGAATTCCATGACGCCGATCGCCGTTGTCGGCGCATTTGATACGAAGGTCCGGCGGAGCGCAATCACGAAGCCCGCACCGTGGCGCCCATCCAGCGACCCAGCCAGGGCATACTTTCAAGCCATGGCCTCATCGCCTGAGCGGCCAGCAGAATCAGGAAGGGCTCAACCGGCAGGCGATAGCGTACCGACGACACGGTAACCATATGCACCGCCGTCAGGAAAGCTGCGAATAACACCATCGGCAGCACTGGCCGCCAAAACCTCAGACCGTCGCGCGCCAGATAAACCAAGGCCAGGCCGAGGACCACGCCGTAGCTCGCCAGCGAAAGAATAATGATCGCCGGCTTCTCGTATTCCGGCGCGTACGGCCACAGCCGCCAAAACCGAACGAACTTGATGCCGGCCATGGCCACGAAACGTCCCGGATTTTCGGCGATATAGTCGAAGGCCGCACGCCTAAGCGCCGTGTTGCGTTCGATGCCCGCTTCGATCTCAACGAAAGGCGTTAAGTCGAAATCGCGGCCTTTTTCGCTGACATCGACGCTGCCGCCGCTTTGGTTCAGCGGGTTGTTTCCGGAATACAGGACGATTCCATCGCCGAGGTCGAGCCGCACGAATTGCCCGTATTTCGCATATTGATGCGCCCACCAGGGTGCCATCAGCACGGCATAAATAACGAAATATCGTGCCAAACATGACACCGCGAATCGCCATGAGCGGCGGCGATCAAGCAGCACGAAGACGAGGGTCAGGATCGGCGCGAAGAAATCCGTCGCGGGACGCAAAAGAATGGAAAGAACCAGGACGACGGACGCCGCGGTGAAACGTCCGCGATAGAGCAAGAGAAAGGCCAGGCAGATGAGAAAGATATACGGCGTCTCCGTCAGACGGGAGACGGCGAAGAAGATGAAATGCGGATACACGGCCGCGGCGAAAGCGGCTAGCAACGCGCCGACGGGGCTGGCGAACGTCTCCAGCGCCAGCCGCCAGACCAGCCAGATAGTCGCCGCCGACAGCGCGATGTCAGCGAGTTTCAGCGCCGTGTGGCCGTCCCACAACGCCGTCCACAAGGGATAAAGCGGCATGTAGATGTGGACGCCCATCCAGCCGCGATCGACCAATTCGCGTCCGGCGGTCTCATAAGCCGTGGCGTCGGGAAATTGTTGGTCGGGCAGGAAGGCAAGGGCGAGCAGTCGCACCGCCAGACCGAGACCAACGGCATGCCAGATCGTCAACGGCAAGGGTTCAACGCCGCCGGAGGTTGTATTTGAGGATGGCGTAAATTGCCCGGACGCCATCGACCCAACCGATTTTCTTGCCCTGCTCGTAAGTGCGCCCGTGATAGGAAATGCCGACCTCGTAAATCACGCAGCCCTTGCGCGCGATCTTCGCGGTGATCTCCGGCTCGAAGCCGAACCGGTCTTCCTCAATAACGATCGACTGTATGACCTCGCGCCGGAACATCTTGTAGCAGGTCTCCATGTCGGTGAGGTTGAGACCTGTGAACATATTGGAAGCCAGGGTCAGCACGCGGTTGCCCATCATGTGCCAGAAATAGAGTACGCGATGGGCGTCGGCGCCGGCGAAACGCGAGCCGTACACGACATCGGCGCCGCGTTCGAGTATGGGCGCCATCAGCCTGGGAAATTCGTTGGGATCGTATTCAAGATCGGCGTCCTGGACGACGACGATGTCCCCCGTCGCCGCGGCGAAACCCGAGCGCAGCGCCGCACCCTTGCCCCGGTTGCGATCCTGAAAAAGCACGTGATCGGCCAGCGGCTGCAACTCGCCCTTTAACAACTCGCGGGTGCCGTCGGTGGAATAGTCGTCAACGACGATGATCTCGATCGATCCGACCGGCGCCGCCCGAACCCGCTCGATCACGGTTCGGATGGTGGTCTTTTCGTTGTAGCAGGGGATGACGACGGAAAGTTTGGGCAAGCGAACGCTATTGGAGCAACGTGGTGATTTCGCCGGCGTTCACTTGATCCTTCTTCACCCACTCCACGGGTACGCGGCCATCGGGCGACTGGGCGAGACGATCGGCGCCAGCCGCGATCAGGCGCCTGATTATTTCGACGTCGCCATTGAGGGCCGCTAGATGCAGCGGCGTCAGCCCGTTGGTTTCGCGTGAATCGGGGTCCGCGCCGGCGGCCAACAGGATGTCGACGACCGCGGCTCTGCGCGCGGCCACGGCGGCATGGAGCGGCGTGTTGGCCAGTTTGTTGCGCGACACCGCCGTGCGCCGCGCGCCCGCCGCGACCAACAGGCGAACGACGTCGGCATGGCCGAAGAAGCTGGCGAGGTGAAGCGCGGTCCAGCCATCCTTGGAATATCCCTCGGACTTAGACGGGTCGCCGTCGAGGACGGTCTTGACCTGGGCGACCTCGCCCAAAGCCGCGGCCTCGAACAGATCGAGGGTTGCACCCTTCTGAAGCAGCCAGCGCACCATGTTCGGCTGGCCGCAATAGATGGCCAGTTGGACCGCGGTCTCGCCGCCGGGCGCCCGCGCGGCGATCAGAGTCGGCTCGCGGTCCAGCAGCGCGGCCGCCTTGGGCACCGCGCCGGCCTTGATCGCCTCAAGAAACTCCGTGCTGGAATCCGCCAAACGCCGTCTCCTTGGCCAATAATTCTAGCGCTGGTCGGCGCGATTCAAGCGGTTCTTGACGAGATCGTCAACGACCGCGGGCTCGGCGAGGGTCGAGGTATCCCCAAGCTGTTGATGTTCATCGGCGGCGATCTTGCGCAGGATCCGGCGCATGATCTTGCCCGATCGGGTCTTGGGCAGGCCCGGCGCCCATTGAATAAGGTCGGGCGTGGCGATCGGCCCGATTTCCTTCCTCACCCAGGCGACAAGCGTGGACCGCAACTCCTCGCTGGGCTGTTCGCCGGTCTTGAGCGTGACATAGGCATAGATGCCCTGGCCCTTGATGTCATGGGGGTAGCCGACCACGGCGGCTTCGGCGACCTTTGGATGGGAAACCAGCGCGCTTTCCACCTCGGCCGTGCCCAGCCGATGTCCGGCGACGTTGATGACGTCATCGACCCGTCCGGTGATCCAATAATCGCCATCGGCATCGCGACGACAGCCATCGCCGGTGAAATAGCGGCCGGGAAAGGTCTTGAAATAGGTGTCGATGAAACGCTGATGATCGCCATAGACCGTGCGCATCTGGCCGGGCCAGGAATCAGAAATGCAGAGATTGCCTTCGCACGCCCCTTCCAGCGCCCGCCCTTCGCCGTCCACGATCAGCGGCTTGATGCCGAAGAACGGGCGCGTCGCCGACCCGGGTTTGAGTTTCGTTACCCCAGGCAGCGGCGTGATCAGAATGCCGCCGGTCTCGGTCTGCCACCACGTATCCACGATCGGGCAGTGCTTTTCGCCGATCACGTTGTAGTACCAAAGCCAAGCCTCGGGATTAATCGGCTCGCCCACCGAGCCAAGCAACCGAAGGCTCTTGCGGCTGGTCCGTTTCACCGGCTCGTCGCCTTCGCGCATCAAGGCGCGGATGGCGGTGGGGGCGGTGTAGAAGATGTTGACCTTGTGTTTGTCGATGACCTGCCAGAATCGCGAAAAATCCGGGTAGTTCGGCACGCCTTCGAACATCAACGTGGTGGCGCCATTGGCGAGCGGGCCATAGACGATATAGGTGTGCCCGGTTACCCAGCCGACATCCGCGGTGCACCAATAGATATCGCCGTCGTGATAGTCGAACACGTACTGATGTGTCATCGAGGCATAGACCATGTAGCCGCCAGTCGTGTGGAGCACGCCCTTGGGCTTCCCGGTCGATCCCGAGGTGTACAGAATGAACAGCGGGTCTTCCGCACCCATCTCGACGGGCGGGCAGTCTGCGGAAACCTTCGCGCATTCTTCGTGATACCAGCAGTCGCGGCCATCGACCCAGTTGACCGTGCCGCCGGTGCGGCGCACGACAACTACGGTCTTTACCCCAGGGCATTGCTTCAAGGCCTGATCCGCATTGGCCTTGAGCGGCACTTTGCGGCCGCCGCGTAGGCCTTCATCGGCGGTGATCAGGAACGTCGATTTGCAGTCCTTGATGCGCCCGATCAGGGATTCGGGCGAAAAGCCGCCGAACACGACGGAATGAACGGCGCCGATCCGGGCGCAGGCCAACAACGCGACTGCCGCCTCCGGCACCATCGGCATGTAAATCGTGACGCGATCACCTTTCTTGACGCCTTTGGCTTTCAGGACATTGGCCAGGCGACAGACGTTCTGGTGAAGTTCGGCATAGGTCACATGTTTATGTTCGCCGGGGCTATCGCCCTCCCACAGGATCGCGGTCTGGTTGGCGCGTGTGGGGAGATGCCGGTCGAGGCAGTTATACGAGGCATTCAGCGTGCCGTCGTAATACCACCGGATATTGACGTTGCCGGTGAACGAGGTGTCCTTGACCTTGGTGTAAGGCTTGATCCAGGCGATGCGCTTGCCGTGTTCGCCCCAGAACCCCTCCGGATCGGCGACCGACCTGTCGTACATCTTGCGAAAGGCGGCCTCGTCGACCCAAGCCGCGCGGGCGACATGATCGGGTACCGGGAAAACGTGGTGCTCTGACATGCGCAAGCCTCTCCTACCTCAGTTGCGGGCCGCAGTGAACACGGCGTCGCCAAGTGTTGATTGCGATTGAATTATTGTCGGAACGACGCTGGCTTACAAGCCGCGGAACGGACCTAGGTTCAAGAGAGCAACGTTTTCATCGACGATGGCGACCGGAACCGCGACAAGCGGCTTGCCATGGCATGGACCGCCGGCACAATGGCCGTCCTCGATACGGAACCGCGCGCCATGTGTCGCGCATTGAATTAGCGTCCGATCCACCGTCAAAAACACGTCCGGCGCCCAATCGAGCGGGGTGCCGGCATGGGGGCAGTGGTTGACATAACCCCAGACCTGGCGGCCGCGCCGGATGACTAAAATGTCGTCGCGCCCTTCCCCCAGGGAAAAACCCCTTCCGCCAGGGTCGCCGATGTCGGCCAGGCGGCAGAGCACGCGATGGGCGGTCGCGGCTGGTGCGGTCAGGGGGTGGTTTCCGCCAACGCGCAAAGGCGTTTCCAGTTCTCCGGGCCGATCGGCGACACCGACAGGCGCGCCTGGCGCACCAGTTTCATCTGCGCGAAACGCGCATCCGCCTTGATTTCCGCAAGCGTCACCGGGCGTTTGACCGGCCTGACCGGCTTCACGTCGACGGCGACGAATTTACCCGTGGGGTCGGTCGGATCGCGATAGTGTGTCTTCACGATTTCGACGATGCCGACGATGCTGCGCGCCACTCCGGAGTGATAGAAGAAAGCCCGGTCGCCGAGCTGCATAGCCCTGAGATTCCGGGCCGCCGTGAAGTTGCGGACGCCATCCCACATGCTTACGCCGGCGGCAACGAGGTGGTCCCAGGAAAATTCCTCGGGCTCGGATTTCAACAGCCAGTAATCCATCGCGTCCTCCGCCTTTGGCCCGAGGCTAAAGCAAGGCGGCTGCGCCGCCAAGCGACGCCGTAACCACGCCGGCTGTCGACCCGGCCGCGATTCAGGACAAGACACCCGGCCCTTCGCGGCGGAAGGGCCGGGCCAGCAGGGCCTCGATGGACGCGCCTATGTCCGCTCCGCCATGCAAAATGGCGTTTACCGCCTCGCAGATTGGGACGTCGACACCCAGCCGCTTTGCCAGATTCGTCACCGCGGCGGCAGTATAGACACCCTCGACGACCGACCGGCGGCCGGCGAGCATGTCCGCGAGCCGCGCCCCCCCGCCCAAGGCGACACCGAGCGCATAGTTCCGCGATTTCTCGGCATTGCAGGTCAATGTCAAATCGCCGATCCCGGACAGCCCCATCATGGTTTCCGCGCGGCCGCCGCAGGCGACGGCCAGACGCGCCATTTCGGCCAAGCCGCGCGTGATGAGCGCGGCGCGCGCGCTGTGCCCCAACCGCCTTCCGGTGACGATGCCGCAGCCGATGGCGATGGTGTTCTTCACCGCGCCGCCAACCTGCGCCCCGATCGGATCGTCGGCCAGATAGGGCCGGAAGAACGACCCGCCGATCGCCTCCACGATCCGCCTGCCAAGAACCGTGTTGGTACAGGCCAGCGTCGCCGCGGCCGGCAGACCGCGCGCGATTTCGTCTGCGAAAGTCGGCCCCGAGAGGACCGCGTAGGGCGCGCGAGGTAAGGAGGAAGCGACGACTTCGCTCATCAACGCACCGGTTTGGACTTCGATGCCCTTGGCGCAGATCACGACGGGCGCGCCCGCCCGCAGATGGGGCGCCAACCGGGCAACGACCCCCCCCATGAACTGAGCCGGCACCGTCAGCAACACGATGTCGGCGGCGGCGGCCTCGGCCAGATCACCGGTCGCACGGATGGACGGATCGAGTTCGATGCCGGGAAGCAAGGCCTCGTTCCTATGGTTGGCGTTGATGTCGGCCGCAACTTCGGGCTCCAGAGCCCAAATCAGCGTGGAACGGCCGGCGCGGCTGGCGACGAGGGCCAGCGCGGTGCCCCAGGCGCCGGCGCCGATGATCCCGACATGTTTCATCGCCGGGACCGCCGGAACGAGCCCATCATGGCACCCCCATTGATTCGAGTGGCCACCGCGGTCGCGCCGCGAAGTCCATCCTGTCGACGAGGCCGCGCCGCAGCCGTTCAATCCCAACCCATGCAATCATCGCGGCATTGTCGGTGCATAGGCGCGGCGGTGGCGCGATGAAGCGAAGGCCGTTGCGATCGGCTAATGCCTTCAGGCGCGTGCGCAGAACCTGATTGGCGGCGACGCCCCCAGCCACGACCAGGGATTCGCCCGCCGGGTGACTCTGCTTGAAAGCCGCGATGGCGTTTGCCGTGCGATCGTCCACAACATCCGCCGCGGCGGCCTGAAAGGCGGCGGCCAGATCGGCGACGTCTTGATCCGCCAAGGGGCCGGCGGGCAAGGTCTCGACCGCGCGGACGACGGCGGTCTTTAGGCCCGAAAAGGAAAAATCGCAGCCCGGCCGTCCGACCATCGGTCGCGGCAAGGCAAACCGCCCGGCATCTCCGGAGGCGGCAGCCCGCTCCACGGCCGGACCGCCCGGGTAACTGAGCCCGAGGAGTTTCGCCGTCTTGTCGAAGGCCTCGCCGATAGCATCGTCGAGCGTGCCGCCCAGTCGCCGATAGCGGCCGACATCCTCGACGATCAGCAACTGGCAATGGCCGCCGGAGACAAGCAACAGCAAATAGGGAAAGCTGACGATCTCGGCCAAATTCGCGCTCAACGCGTGTCCTTCCAGATGATTGACCGCGATGAAAGGCAAATCATGCACACAGGCGATCGCCTTGGCCATGGTCACGCCGACAATAAGCCCGCCGATCAGCCCGGGGCCCGCCGTTGCTGCGATGGCGTCGAGGTCGTGAAATTCCACCCCGGCGGCGGTGACGGCGCGGCCGATCAGGGAATCGAGGTGATCAAGATGAGCACGCGCGGCAATCTCCGGAACCACGCCGCCGAACGGCCGGTGGATTTCAAGTTGCGACAACACCAGGTCAGACAAAACCGCGCGTTCACCAGTTACGATGGCCGCCGCCGTGTCATCGCAACTGGTTTCAATGCCAAGGACTATCAATTCGCCGCCCCGGATCGACCGCGCGCCTGTTGCCCGCCGGTCATCGTATGAGCCTTACCCCAGCCGCCATCCACATGTCCGCTCGAACACCAAGACAACAGGAGGCATCGAGAGTGGAACCGTCAAGCGACCCCATCACAATCGTACGCGAATGTCTCAGCGCCATCGAGCGAGGCGCCACCGGAGAGGATCTCGCAAAATTCTACGATCCCGGAGTCGTGCAGGAGGAATTTCCAAACCGGCTCGTGGCCCAGGGCGCCCGGCGCGATCTGGCCGCCATTCTTGACGCCGCGGAACGTGGACAGAAAATCGTGGCCAACCAACGCTTTAACATCCGAAACGCCGTCGCCAATGGCAACCAAGTCGCGATCGAGGCCTTTTGGGAAGCCACGTTGCGCGTGGCTCTGGGGGCCCGTCCGGCCGGAGGGATGATAAAGGCCCATTTCGCCGTGTTCTTTGAATTCCGCCAGGGGCGGATCGTCGCCCAGCGCAACTACGATTGCTTCATGCCGTGGTAGAACGCCAATCAGAACATCGTTTCGATCACGCGATCGGGCGGGGCATGGCCGTCGACGAACGTTTTTATGTTGATGATGACCTTTTCTCCCATGTCGACGCGGCCTTCCATCGTGGCCGAACCCATATGGGGCAGCAGCACGACGTTTTCGAGCTGTAGCAGTTTCGGGTTGATCGAAGGTTCGTTTTCGTAAACGTCCAGACCCGCACCCCGAATGTCCCGGCTGATGAGCATACGCGCCAAGGCGTTTTCGTCGATGACTTCGCCGCGCGCTGTGTTGACGATATAGGCATGCGGACGCAGCAGCTTGAGCCGCCGGGCCGAGAGCAAATGATAAGTCGCCGGCGTGTGCGGGCAATTGACCGAAACGATGTCCATATGGGCCAACATCTGGTCAAGACTTTCCCAGTATGTGGCCTCCAGTTCGGCCTCCATCGCGGGATCGACGCGGCGCCGGTTGTGGTAATGGATCGAAAGCCCGAACCCGCGCGCCCGGCGGGCAACGGCCGAGCCGATCCGCCCCATGCCGATGATCCCCAGCCGCTTACCCCAAATTCGGTTGCCGAGCATGAAGGTGGGGCTCCAGCCGCTCCACCCACCCGCGCGCACCAGCCTTTCGCCTTCGGTCAACCGCCGCGGAACGGCAAGGATCAAGGCCATCGTCATATCGGCCGTGTCCTCGGTCAACACGCCCGGCGTGTTGGTGACGGTGATGCCGCGACTGCGCGCGGTGGCGAGGTCGATATGGTCGACACCGGTCCCGAACGAGGCAATCAGGCGCAGATCGGGGCCAGCCTGGGACAAGACGCCCGAATCGATGCGGTCGGTAACGGTGGAAACCAGAACACGCGCGGTCTTCGCGGCTTCGATCAGCTCGGGCTGCCCCATGGGATGATCGTCGAGGTTGAGCCGTGTCTGAAATAGCTCCATCATCCGGGTCTCGATGACGTCGGGCAATTTCCGGGTGACGAAGACGAGGGGTTTCTTAGAAGGCATGGCACGCTCCCGCGCGGTCCATAGCAAGCGCATCTTGGAATGTCCAGCCGCTTCCCCGGTTTGGGGGCGACTGGCCGCTCTGGCTGTTGTCGTCGCCGTGGCTTTGATCCCGGCATTGTCTCAGGCCGCCGATTCGGCCTCGCCGCGTTTTGTCAGCCTCCGCGCCGACGAAGTAAACCTGCGCACCGGGCCGGGCGTGCGTTACCCCGTTGATTGGGTTTATCGCCGGCGGCATTTGCCGGTTGAGGTCGTCGCCCAATTCGAAAACTGGCGGAAAATCAGGGATTGGCAGGGCACC
>CAMDDQ010000041.1 GCA_945892765.1 Asaia bogorensis | reverse complement strand
TCGTCATCTGCAACACCACGATCGACCGCCCTGATAGCCTGACCAGTGTTCATCGCACCGAACGCGGCGGACTTTCGGGGCGGCCGTTGGCGGCGCGCGCCCTTGCCCTGCTCCGCCACGTCTATCTCGAAACCGGCGGCAGCCTGCCGTTGGTTGGAGTCGGCGGCATCGAAAGCGGTGCCGACGCCTATGCCCACATCCGAGCCGGCGCTTCGCTCGTCCAGCTCTACACGGCGATGGTCTATGAGGGACCGGGCCTGGTTCGGCGCATCAAAGCGGAACTCGCCGATCATCTTCGCCGCGACGGGTTTGTTAGCCTGAACGCGGCTGTCGGCGCCGATCACCGCAAATAGCCAACGCTCGCCGGCTTTACGACAGGTTGCCAGTTGGATAGAGTTCTGTTCGGGGCAAGCTAGAAAAAATCCAGCCGGCCCAAGGCCGACGTTGGAAAACAGGCTATGCCCCTGGAGAGCGGTGAACGTCAATCGCGTCATGGCTGATCAACGGCAACGCCGCGATTTTAGCTGCGCCGGGAATGGCGCCCGGACCTTGAGGCGCCTCGGTGCCGGTTTTGCCATGTCGCTAGCGGCGCTCTTGCCGACGTGCGAGGCGGCTGCTCAAAAACTCGTCGCCGCCTATGGCCAGCCCAATATCTACAACGCCGTCGTTTGGATCGCGCAGGAGAAGGGTTTCTTCAAGGCGAACAAACTGTCGGTTGAGGTGATCCAGCTCGGCAACTCCCGCGGCCCCGAGGCGCTGGCCGCTGGCAATATCCAGTTCCTGATGACTCCGGCGACCACACCGATATTGAGCCGCCTCGCCGGCACCGATTGCGTGCTGGTCGGCATCCTCGTCAACAAGATGCCGTACGATATCGTCGTTAATCCCAGACGGATCGCGACCATCGCCGAGATCAAGGGCAAGACTGGCGCGCTGTTTGGGCTTGGCGATCTCACCGGCGTCGCCGCCAATGAAGGCCTGCGCGCCTATGGCATCGACCTGCGCAAGGAAACAACATTGCGCCACGGCTTTCGCGCGGACACCGACCGCCTCGGCGCGCTCGTCAACGGCAATGCCGATTTTTCCGTCCTCCACATGGATTTTCGCCGCCAATACGAACAGGCCGGGATGAAAAAGCTGATCCCGCTGGCGGAAGAAAACAAAACCGATTTCATCCTGTCGGGCATCTACACGACCCGTAGGCTGGCCCATGCGAACCCGGAAAAGGTCCTCGGCTTCCTCCGCGCCATGAGCGAAGCAACCCACTTCCTGTTGACCCACAAGGACGAGGCGCTCGACATCGCGGCGAAATATTCCGGGCGTCGCCGCGCCGAGATCGAGGAGAGCTACCGCCTTCACCTGCCGATCATCTCGAAAGTGCCTTGGGTAACGCCGGAGGCAGTGAGCAATTCGCTCCGCGCCTTGGCCATCGTCAACCCGAAGACCGGCGAAGCCGACGCCAAGCAGTTCTTCAACGCCAGTTTCGTCGCGAAACTTCAGCGCGATGGATTGTTCGACGCCCTCTGGGGCGCGGATAACTACTAGCCGCGCCCGCGATACGGGCTGACGCCCTGATCGGGCAGCCATAGCCCCCGCGGCGGGGCACCGGTCTGATAAAAAATATCGATGGGAATGCCGCCGCGCGGAAACCAATAGCCGCCGATCCGCAGCCAGCGCGGCGCGATCTCGCGCTCGATCCGCTTGGCGATGGCGATCGTGCAGTCCTCGTGGAAGGCGCCATGGCCGCGAAAGGATGCGAGATAAAGTTTGAGCGACTTGCTCTCAAGCAGCCAGCGACCCGGAACAAAGTCGATCACGAGATGGGCGAAATCGGGCTGTCCCGTGATCGGGCACAACGCGGTGAACTCCGGGCAGGTGAATCGCACCAGATACGTGGTGCCCCGATGCGGGTTCGCCACCCGATCGAGAGCCGCCGCCGCCGGCGAGGCTGGCAGCGTTGACACACGTCCGAGCTGAAGCGGCGAAACCCCACTTCGATCCGTTCGTTTCGGCAAGGCACTCCTCCTGATTGCTGCCCGAAGCTATCGCCGAAGCCTCAAGGCGGGCAACCGCCCCGTCAGACCGGCGCGATGTCGCCTTTGGCTTCGTCTTCGGCGAAAGCGGCGGCGAATGCCGCGAGACGCCGCCCGGAGATGGCCGCGCGCAGACCCGCCATCAAATCCTGGAAGCGCTGAAGATTGTGCCGGGTCAGAAGCATCGCACCCAGGATTTCCGACGACTTGGTCAAATGGTGCAGGTAAGCGCGGCTGCAGGAACGGCAGGCCGGACACACACATTGCTCATCAAGCGGACGCGGATCGTCGGCATGACGAGCGTTGCGTAGATTCACGGTGCCGAGGCGGGTGAAGGCCTGCCCCGTCCGCCCCGATCGAGTCGGCAACACACAATCGAACATGTCGATGCCAAGCTGCACGGACGCGACCAGATCGGCGGGCTTGCCGACGCCCATTAGGTAGCGCGGTTTGTTCGAAGGCAAGAGCGGCGCGGTGAAACCCACCGTATCGAGCATCGCTTCCATGCCCTCGCCCACTGCCAGGCCGCCAATGGCATAACCGTCGAAGCCGATCTCCGCCAGGCGCCGCGCCGATCGCTCGCGCAAGGACGGAAAGACGCTGCCCTGGACGATGCCGAAGAGCCCGTAGCCGGCCTTGGGCACGAAAGCCGCCTTCGACCGCTCCGCCCACCGCATGGACAACAACATTGAAGGCTCGGCATCACCCTCGGACACTGGCCAGGACGTGCACTCATCGAACACCATGGCGATGGTCGAACCCAGCAAGCCTTGGATTTCGATCGACCGCTCCGGCGTCAATTCATGCCGGCTGCCGTCTATATGAGACTGGAAGGTGACGCCGTTTTCGTCGAGCCGGCGCAGCGACGCCAGCGACATCACCTGATAGCCGCCGGAATCGGTGAGGATCGGACGCGGCCAATTCATGAACCGATGCAGCCCGCCCAGCCGCGCGATCCGTTCGGCACCCGGCCGCAACATCAGGTGATAGGTGTTGGCGAGCACGATTCGGGCCCCGCTCGCTGCGACTTCTTCGGGCGTGACCGCCTTGACCGTGGCCGCCGTGCCGACTGGCATGAATACCGGCGTCTCGATCTCGCCATGGGCGGTGGTAAGCCGGCCAATCCGCGCCGCGCCGTCGTTTCCCAAGAGTGTGAAACCGAATTCCGTCATGCCCGATCCGGATTGTGAAGCAGGCAGCAATCGCCATAGGAATAGAAGCGATAGCCGACCTCGATGGCGTGGGCATAAGCGGTGCGCATGCGATCGAGCCCTGCGAAGGCCGAAACCAGCATAAACAGCGTCGATTTCGGCAGATGAAAATTCGTCAAGAGCAGATCGACCGACTTGAACCTGTAGCCCGGCGTAATGAACAGGGCGGTATCTCCGGCGAAGGGGCCAACCCTGCCGGATTCATCGGCCGCGGTCTCGAGAAGCCGCGCCGCCGTAGTCCCGACCGCGACGATACGCCCCCCGCGCCGGCGCGCGGCATCGATCGCCGCCACGGTCGCCGGCCCAATCTCTCCCCATTCCGGGTGCATCTGGTGGGCGGCGATGTCTTCTTTTCGCACCGGCTGAAACGTACCAAGACCGACGTGAAGCGTCACGTCGGTCAGACCCACGCCGCCGTCGCGCAAGGCATCCACCAATGAGGGCGTGAAATGAAGCCCGGCGGTCGGCGCGGCGACGGCGCCGGCGCGCGCGGCGAACATCGTCTGATAGTCCGCGCGGTCGCGCTCATCGGGACCGAAGGGGCGTGTGATATAGGGCGGCAGGGGTATCAGCCCGTGGGTCTCCAGAGCTTGATCCAGGGCCACGCCGCCGCGGTCGAAACGCAGGCTCGCCTCGCCCTCCTCGCCGCGCGCGACGACCTCAGCCGACAGGCCGCCCTCAAAAGCGATCTTGCTTCCGACCTTCAGCTTGCGGGCCGGTTTTGTAAGCGCGCGCCAGACATCCGCGGTTTCCCGGCGATGCAGAGTCACCTCCACCGTGGCAGTGTCGCGCCTGCCCTTCAGCCGCGCGGGAACGACGCGAGTATCGTTGAACACGACAAGGTCGCCGGGCGACAGAAGCCCCGGCAGATCGCGAACGTTGAGGTCGCGCAAGCACGCGCCTACCTCAAGCAGCCGCGCGGAATCGCGCGGCACGGCGGGCCGCAGCGCGATCCGTTCCGGCGGCAGATGAAAATCGAAATCGGCGAGGTTCAAGGGGATTCGGCGGCGAGCCGCCACTCCTCCATGACCGAGACTTCGCGTTCGGCGGGAAGATGCCGGTCGCGGAGTTGCCGGATTTCGGCAGCCTCCAGCAGACGCGACAGCGCCCAGACCGCCATGGCGCGAACCAAGGGTGAGGCGTCGGTCAGGAGTGGACGAGCCGCCGCCGCCTGCGCGCTGTCGCCGCTGTTGCCCAACGCGATAAGGACATTGCGCACAAAACGGTCGCGGCCCAAGCGCTTGACCGCGGTTCCGGCAAAGAGTCGCCGAAACGCGGCATCGTCCAGACGCGCGAGATCGCCGAGATGCGGCGCGGTTAGCTGGGCGCGCGGCAAAAGATCGACATCGGTCGCCGGTTTGGCGAATTTGTTCCAGGGGCAAACGGCAAGGCAATCGTCGCAGCCGTAAATGCGATTGCCCATGGCTACGCGAAATTCACGTGCGATGTGACCCTTGTGCTCGATCGTCAGATAGGAAATGCAGCGCTTGGCGTCGAGGCGATAGGGCGCCGGAAACGCCGCCGTCGGACAGGCATCCAGGCAACGCCGACAGGCGCCGCAATGATCGTCCTCGGCCGCCTGAGGCTCCAACTTCAGGGTTGTGAAGACCTCGCCCAGGAAGAGCCAGGAGCCGAATTGCCGCGACACCAGATTGGTGTGTTTTCCCTGCCAGCCGAGTCCGGCGCTCTGCGCGAGAGGTTTTTCCATCACCGGCGCGGTGTCGACGAAAATCTTGACCTCGGCGGCGAAGGATTCGGCTATCCAGCGGCCAAGGACGCGCAGCCGCTTCTTGAGAACGTGATGGTAATCCCGGCCTTGGGCGTAGACGCTGATCACCCCCCGCTCGCGATGCGCGAGAGCCTTGAGCGGATCGTTGTCCGGTCCGTAGGTCTGCCCGACAACGACGACACTTTGCGCCGCCGGCCATAACACCCTTGGGTTCGATCTCTCCGCGACCCGCGCTTCCATCCAGCCCATGTCGCCGTGATGACCGCCTTCGAGGAAGGCCTTTAGTCCCTGTCCCGCCGCCTCGCCCAGCGCCGCGGGCGCAAAGCCGACGGCGTCAAATCCACATCGCAACGCCTGGGCACGTACAGCCGAGAGGGGGTCGGACAAAGCGGTCATGGGTGTGGCGTTCGACGCCCGCGGCGGGGCTTTCTGGAGTCTAGTAAGCATACTCCGAGAACACGGGGTCAACGCTCCCCTGCCAACGCGTGTGATAGGCCTCGAGCAATTCCTCGGCCGGCGTGCGCCCGGCATCGACGATGTCCCGCAGCGTGTTGAGGAACAGGGTTTCATCATCGCCGTAGCTATCGGCCCGGGCGCGGCGGCGCAGGCCTTCGCGGGCGATCGCCAGGACCTCGCGGGCGACATCGCGCAAAGTGCCACTGCCATGGGGTGTCTTGAGTGCCATCCGCGGCACGTCACGGCGTAGCCGGGCATGATCCTCGGCCATCCAGTTCTTGACCAAATCCCAAGCCGCATCCAACGCCGTCGAATCGTAGAGCAGGCCAACCCAAAACGCGGGAAGTGCGCAGAGCCGCTTCCACGGGCCGCCATCGGCGCCGCGCATCTCCAGATAACGCTTGAGCCGCACTTCCGGAAATGCCGTGGTCAGGTGATCGGCAAAATCGCCGATGCCGGGCACTTCGCCCGGCAGACCCGGCAGCTTTCCGGCCATGAAATCGCGGAAGGATTGGCCGGCCACGTCGATGTGGCGTCCCTCGCGAAAAACGAAATACATCGGCATATCGAGCAGATAGTCGACATATCGCTCGAAGCCCATGCCGTCTTCGAAGACAAAGGGCAGGGCCCCGGTGCGATCGGGATCGGTATCGGTCCACACATGGCTGCGGAAGGAAAGGAAACCATTCGGCTTGCCCTCGGTGAAGGGCGAATTGGCGAACAACGCCGTCGCCACCGGCTGCAACGCCATCGACACGCGGAATTTGCGCACCATGTCGGCCTCGGAGGAGAAATCGAGGTTCACCTGCACGGTGCAGGTCCGCAACATCATGTCCAGGCCGAGCGTGCCTTTCTTCGGCATGTATCGCCGCATGATCGCGTAGCGGCCTTTGGGCATGAACGGCACGTCCTCGCGCGCCCATTTCGGCTGGAAGCCGAGTCCGATCAGGCCGATACCGAGCGCGCCACCAACTTGTTTTACCTCGCGCAGATGGTTGTTCACCTCGGCGCAGGTCTGATGCACGGTTTCCAAAGGGGCGCCGGACAATTCGAATTGTCCCCCGGGCTCCAGCGTGACGCTGCAGGAATCCCTGGCCAGCGCGATAACGTTGGCGCCCTCCGCCACCGGCAACCAGCCGAATCGCGTCATGCCGTCGAGCAGAGCGCCAATTCCGTCCTTGCCTTCATGCGGCAGTGGCCGCAGGTCGCTCTGGCGGAAGGCGAATTTCTCTTGTTCGGTGCCGATGCGCCACGCCGATATAGGTTTCGAGCCATCCGCCAAATACTCGACGAGTTGGCGCCGGTCGGTGATGGGGGCTCCTCGGGACTTCGGCGGCGCAGACATTCACACCTCAGAACCAGGGCGAAAGGCTATTCGCCACGATCATTAGCCCGATACGGCGGGCGTCCGCTCGCATCACCCGCGAGAGACTGGACGACTGAAAGGGCCGCGATCGCGGCGGTATCGGCCCGCAGGATGCGCGGGCCCAGTCCGACAAGGGTAGCAAAGGATAGTTTCGCGAGGGCGTCAAGCTCCGCTTCATCGAAACCGCCTTCGGGGCCGATCAGCACGTCGAGTGCCAAACTCCGACGCCAGTTCAGCGCCGCCTCGGCGATCGGAACCGCCGATCCCCTTTCCGCGCAAATCAGCAGATGCCGCCCCTGCGGCCACGCTGTGGGCAGGGAAGAAAGAGCGATGGGTTCGGCGAGCGTCGGCAGGGTGATGCGCTCGCACTGCTCCGCGGCCTCCACGGCGATGGCCCTCAGGCGATCGGCATTCAGGCGATGGACGATCGTTCGTCGCGTGATGACGGGTTGCAGCAGATCGACCCCCATTTCGGTGGCCTTCTCGACCGTGAATTCGAGCCGGGCGCGTTTGACGGGGGCAAAGAAAAGCCGAGGCCCGCTAGGCTCGTCCTGCGGCCGCAACCGATGCCCAAGGGCAAGCGCGCAGGTATTTCTGCCGAGCGTGGCAATTTCGGCCTGAAATTCGCCATCCCTTCCGTTGAAGAGGACGACGTGCCTCCCCTGGGTCAAGCGCAGCACGTTACGAAGATAATGCGCCTGCGCCGATTCCAATTCGACCGTGACGCCGATCGCGAGATCGACACCGACGTAAAGGCGAGGCTTCGCCCGCCGGTCCTCTCCCGATGGGTCCTCAACCTTGTCCATGGTTCCCAGACCTGTAAGATCGACGAGCGGCACGCCGATGAATAGGCATCGTCTCAACTCGTCGATCGACCTCGCCAAGGATCTGTGGGTTTTTGCCTATGGGTCCCTGATGTGGGATCCGGGCTTCGCCTTCGAGACCTCGGAAACCGCGCTGCTGCATGGCTTTCACCGCGCCTTTCGCCTTTTTTCCTACCGGTATCGCGGCAGCGCCCAAGCGCCGGGCCTGGTCCTGGGCCTGGACCGCGGCGGGGCCTGCCGCGGCATCGCTTACCGGGTGGCGGGCAAAGATACACCGGCGGCGATGGACTATCTGTTGCAACGCGAAATGACCGGCGATGTCTATCATTGCCGCCGCCTAACCGTCAGGATCGGAGAACACATGGTGCGCGCCCTTGGCTTTGTCATCAACCGCGGCCACGCGCATTACACCGGACGATTGAGCGACGGCGATACGGCCAAATTCATCCGCCAGGGATGCGGGGAGCGCGGGTCCAGCCTCGCCTATTTTGAAAACACGCTGTGGCACCTCGATCGATTGGGGATCCGCGACGAAAATCTGCACCGCCTGCGTTGCATCATCGACCCGGTCGAAGGGTTGAAAGATTAGGTGTCCGATCGCCACCTAGAAAAGGTCACAATCGCTCTCTAATCTTCAGTGCACGGAGGTGGACGTCATGGCGAAGAAACTCGATATCGACCAGCGCATCGTCGACGCGGCCTTATCGCTCGCGGCGGAGACTCCCTGGAGCCGCGTCTCACTCGCCGACATCGCCAAACGCGCGAAGGTCCCGCTCTCGCAGCTATACGCGCTTTTTTCTTCGCGGTCGGCGATCCTCGCCGCTTTCGCCCGCCGGATCGATTCCGAGGTCCTTTCCGCCAAACCCGACGGCGGGAGTGAACCGCGCGATCGCCTGTTCGATGTGATGATGCGCCGCTTCGACGCGCTCACGGCGCGCAAGCCTGCGATCAAAAGCATCGCGCGATCCTGCATCGGCGATCCCATCACCGTGTTGTGTCATGGGCCCCATGTCGTGCGTTCGATGGCCTGGATGATCGAGGCCGCCGGTATCTCGTCGGTGGGTGTCATCGGCGCGGTTCGGGCTCACGCGCTAGCGGCTGTCTACGCACGGACGCTGCGCGTCTGGCTGGCCGATGATGGCGCCGACATGGCCAAGACCATGGCGTCGCTCGATCGGAATCTCCGGCGCGCGGAATTCCTGTTCGCGCCGATGCGGGGCGGCGCCGCTCCCGTGGGCAGCGCGGCGGCATCCTGACGTACCGCGCTCTCGCCGTTGTGAGACCGAGTCTTGGTGCGGCGAGCGGTCCATCCATGATAAAGTTGACACCGATTTTGATGTTGTCCTTAATGGCAATGCTGCACCGCAGCAACGCCGCAGCATAAATCCGCCGAGAGGAGCGCTCGATGAAAAACACAAATCCGTTTGGCGAGCTTGATTTGACCAAGATGATGGCCGATTTCCGCATGCCCGGCGTCGATGTCGATGGCTTGATGTCAAGCCAGCGAAAAAATTTGGAAGCATTGACGACCGCCAACCGCCTGGTTGTCGAGGGCATGCAAGCCATCGCCCGCCGCCAGACGGAAATCTTCCGCCAGATGATGGATGAATCGACATCGGCGATGAAGGGCATGATGTCCGGCGCCAACAAGGAAGACGCCGCCGCCAAACAGGCGGACATGGCCAAGGACGCGTTTCAACGCGCGGTGACGAATATGCGCGAACTCGCCGAAATGATCGCAAAATCCAATGGCGAGGCGTTTGACATCATCAATCGTCGCGTCAGCGAGAGTTTGGACGAGATCAAGTCCACGGTCGTAAAGACCGGCGCCCGGCGCTAAAGAGCACGCGGGCCGCGCTCTCCTTCCCTACTAGGGCGTGCGCGGCGGCGGCTTATCCATGTCGAGCGTGCCGTCTTTGAATACGCGGCTCGCCAGAATGTCCGCGGGTGTGATCGTCACCAGATCCTTGACCGTCATGTTGCTGCGAACGCCGTCGAAGAGGCGCACGGCCTGACGCATGCGGCAGCGGTCGAGTGCGTTGCGGACGCTGCGCGCATTGGCGAAGTGCGGCAGATTCATCCGGCGGACGAGATAATCGCGGAAGACCGCAACCGCGTCCGGGCTGAACCGATACTGATCCCGCGACAACATCAGGCCGCCAATCTCGATCAATTCATCCAGCGAATAGTCGGGAAAATCGATGTGGTGGGCAATCCGCGAGGCCATGCCGGGATTGCTTTGGAAGAACTTCTCCATCCGGTCCCGATAGCCGGCCAGAATGACGACGAGGTCGTCCCTTTGGTTCTCCATGATTTGCAGCAGGATCTCGATCGATTCCTGCCCATAGTCGCGTTCGTTTTCAGCCCGATACAGGTAATAGGCCTCGTCGATGAACAGCACGCCGCCCATGGCGCGTTTGAGGACCTCTTTGGTCTTCGGTGCGGTGTGACCGATATATTGGCCGACGAGATCGTCGCGGGTGACAGCGACCAGATGGCCCTTGCGGACATAACCGAGGCGATGAAGGATCTCGGCCATTCGAACCGCGACCGTGGTCTTGCCGGTTCCCGGATTTCCGGTGAAGGACATGTGCAGGCTGGGCGTGCCGGCGGTCAGGTCGAAACGTTTGCGAACCCGGTCGACGAGGAGCAATGCGGCAACTTCGCGAATCCGCGCCTTGACCGGTTTGAGCCCGACCAACTCACGGTCCAGCTTGTCGAGCACCTCCTGCACATTCGCGTCGCGGAAGGCCGCCTCCAAATCAATGGGCGTGGCCTCGCGCGATGCCAGCGTTTGCGCGCCTTCGGGCGTATCGATTGGCTTTTCATTCATTGACAGCCTCCGGTTGCATGGGCGATGGGCTGCCGCCGCATCGGCCGGTCCCGTTTCCGGGAACCGGTGCGATCCAGCCTTCGACTAGTAGCGGTCGCCCTCGGGTTTGTCCGTGGCGTAGCTGTGTATCGTGTATCGGATCGTACGCCCCGCGGCCTCCTGGCGGACTAAGCCGAAACCCGGCTCTTTCTTCGGGCGATTGACGATGAAGGAGATCGCCACGGTTTCCCGCCCCTTGGTGCTGTCATAGGCGTTCACTTTGACATAGTGATTGGGATAGGCCTTGCGGCAGGCGTTGACCTCGAGCATCGCGCCGGCGGCGTCCTTCAGATCGAACATCGGCAGGCCCCACATCTCCCAGTACGTATTGCGGGGATGCGGGTCGTCGGTGAATTCGACGTTGAGCGCCCAGCCATTGCGCAAGCAATAGTCGACCTGCGCCCTGATCTGCTCGTCGGTGAGGTCAGGCAGGAATGAAAACGTTCCTTGAGTAAGCTTCATTGTTCGGTCTCCTCTTGACGTCAGGCGACAGGCGTCGGCGTCGACACGAAATCGGCCGTATCGGTCGATTCGTAGTTGAAGGAGATGTCCTTCCAGATTTCGAGCGCTTGGCGCAGCGGTCCGCACCAGCGCGCGGCCTTTTCAAGGATCTCGGGGCCTTCACGCAGATAATCGCGGCCTTCGTTGCGGGCCATGATCATGGTCTCCAGAGCGACGCGGTTGGCGGTGGCGCCGGCCTGGATACCCTGCGGGTGGCCGATCGTGCCGCCGCCGAATTGGAGCACGACGTCTTCGCCAAGGTAGTGGATCAGCTGGTGCATCTGGCCAGCATGGATGCCGCCGGAAGCGACCGGCATACATTTGCGAATCGACGCCCAATTCTGCTCGAAGAACAGGCCCTGCTCCAAATTGGCCGGCAGCTTGTCGGCGAGCAACGTCTTGTAGAATCCGGCGATCATTTGGGGGTCGCCCTCCAGCTTGCCGACAACCGTGCCGGCATGGATATGATCGACGCCCGCCATCCGCATCCATTTGCAGATGACGCGAAAGTTCATGCCGTGATTCTTCTGGCGGGAATAGGTCGAATTGCCGGCTCGGTGAAGGTGGAGAATCATGTCATTGGCGCGCGCCCATTTCGCCATCGACTGGATGGCCGTGTAGCCGACCACCAAATCGATCATGACGATGATGCTGCCCAGTTCCTTGGCGAAGGCGGCTCGTTCATACATCTCTTCCATGGTGCCGGCGGTCACGTTGAGGTAGTGACCCTTGACCTCGCCGGTCGAGGCCGCGGCGCGGTTGACGCCCTCCATGCAATAGAGGAAACGGTCGCGCCACCGCATAAAAGGCTGCGAGTTGATGTTCTCGTCATCCTTGGTGAAATCGAGGCCGCCCTTGAGCGCCTCGTAGACGACGCGGCCGTAGTTGCGGCCGGACAACCCCAGCTTTGGCTTGGTCGTCGCGCCCAACAGCGGACGACCGAATTTGTCCATGCGTTCGCGTTCGACGACGACGCCGGTGGCCGGCCCCTGAAACGTCTTCAAATAAGCGACAGGGATGCGCATATCTTCAAGCCGCAGGGCCTTGACCGCCTTGAAGCCGAAGACGTTGCCGATGATCGACGCCGTCAGGTTGGCGATCGAGCCTTCCTCGAACAAATCGAGTTCATAGGCGATATAGGCGAAATACTGGCCGGGCGCGTTGGGCACTGGATCGACGCGGTAACACTTGGCGCGATAGACCTCGCAGGCCGTCAGGCGATCGGTCCACACCACGGTCCAGGTCGCGGTCGACGATTCGCCGGCCACTGCCGCGCCCGCCTCGATCGGATCCACGCCTTCCTGAGGGGTGACCCGGAACAGGGCGATGATGTCGGTGTCCTTGGGGACGTAATTGGGTTCCCAATAGCCCATCTTGGCATAGGGAATGACCCCGGATTTGTAACGTTCCTTCTGCGTCATCGGTACGTCTTTGGCCATATTGCCCTCTCGCAAATTCCAGATATCGGATGTCGTCTCAGGCCGCGGCCGCCGACGTGGCGATGCGGGGGTCGAGCGCACCCGAGCGGTAACGGGTCGCCATGTCGGCCATCGGGATCGGCTTGATCTTCGAAGCCTTGCCGGCCGTGTTGAATTGCTGATAACGCTCCTCGCACACCTTCTGCATGGCGGCCGTGGCCGGCTTCAGGAACGAGCGAGGATCGAACTCCTTTTTGTTCTCCGCCAACGCCTTGCGGATCTGGCCGGCGATGGCCATGCGGGTGTCGGTGTCAATATTGATCTTGCGCACGCCGTGCTTGATGCCGGTGACGATTTGCTCCACCGGGACGCCGAAGGTCTGCGGCATCTGGCCGCCGAATTTATTGATGATGTCCTGAAGTTCTTGCGGCACGGAAGACGAGCCGTGCATGACCAGGTGAGTGTTGGGCAGACGCCGGTGCAGTTCCTTCACGACGTTCATGGCGAGGATTTCACCGGTCGGCTTGCGCGTGAATTTATAGGCCCCGTGCGAGGTGCCGATGGCGACGGCCAGCGCATCGACTTTCGTGCGCTTCACGAAATCGACGGCCTGATCCGGATCGGTCAAGAGCTGATCGTGCGACAACTTGCCTTCGGCGCCGTGTCCGTCTTCCTTTTCGCCTTCTCCGCTCTCCAACGAGCCGAGGCAGCCGAGTTCACCTTCGACCGAAACCCCGATGGCGTGGGCGACTTCGGTGACCTTCGCGCTGATCTTGACGTTGTATTCATAAGACGCCGGCGTCTTGGCGTCCTCCTCAAGCGAGCCATCCATCATGACCGAGGAGAATCCGTTGGCGATGGCCGACACACAGGTATCGAGGTTGTTGCCATGATCCTGGTGCATGCACACCGGTATGTCGGGATAGGTTTCGACGGCGCCGAGAACGAGATGGCGCAGGAAAATGTCGCCGGCATAAGAACGGGCGCCGCGGCTCGCTTGCAGGATGACCGGCGCGTCGGTGGCCTTGGCCGCCCGCATGATCGCCTGCACCTGTTCGAGGTTGTTGACGTTGAACGCCGGCACGCCGTAGCCGTGTTCGGCGGCGTGGTCGAGCAACTGCCGTAACGTCACGAGAGCCATGTGACTTCCTCCCTCATCGATTCAATGTTTTCGGCGCAGCGCGGCCACGCCGGGCAGCTCTTTGCCTTCGAGCCACTCCAGGAATGCACCACCCGCGGTCGAAACGTAAGTGAACGCATCCGTAACGCCGGAGTGAGTCAGCGCCGCCACGGTATCGCCGCCACCGGCGACGCTCACGACTTTTCCCGCCTTCGTCAGCTGAGCCACGACTTGGGCGACGGCGACCGTCCCTTGATCGAATCCCTTGAACTCGAACGCACCCAGAGGACCGTTCCAGACCACCGTCTTGGCCGTCGCGAGGCGCTCGGCAATATGTTTGGCGCTCGCCGGCCCGACATCGAGGATCATCGAGCTGGCGGGCACGGCGCCTATGGGTGCGATTTTCGACGGCGTTCCGGATTCGAATTTCTCGGCGACGACGGCATCGACGGGCAAGACGATCTCGCATTTTCTGGCTTTTGCCTGCGCCAGGATATCGCGCGCGGTACCCGCGAGGTCGCGTTCGCACAGGGATTTCCCGACCTCTAGCCCTTGGGCGAACAGGAAGGTGTTGGCCATACCGCCGCCGATAATCAGCATGTCGGCCTTGGCGACCAGATTGGCGAGAACGGCAAGTTTGCTCGATACCTTGGCGCCACCGACGATCGCCGCCACCGGCCGCGCCGGATTCTCTAGGGCGCGGTCCAGAGCTGTCAGCTCCTCCTGCATCAAGCGGCCAGCGAAAGCGGGCAGATGATGGGCCAGGCCTTCGGTCGATGCGTGAGCGCGATGGGCCGTGGCGAAGGCATCGTTGACATAGATCTCGCCGAGCCGGGCCAAGGACTGCGCGAAGGCGCGGTCGTTCCCTTCTTCCCCGGCATGAAAGCGTAAATTTTCGAGCAGGACGATGCCGCCATCCGGTAGGCCCTTGACGGCCGCCTCGGCCGCCGGCCCGATGCAATCGGGTGCAAATGCGACGGCCCGACCGCCCAACGCCCGCGACAATGATTCGGTCAGCGGTTTCAGCGACATCGCGGGCACGACCTTGCCGTCGGGCCGGCCGAAATGAGACATCACGATAACCTTGGCCCCCCGGTCTGCCAGGTCGGCGAGCGTCGGGACGGTACGTTCGATCCGAGTGGGATCCGTCACCTTTCCATCCTTCATCGGCACATTCAAATCGACGCGTACTAGCACGCGTTTTCCGGCCGCCTGGATTTTGTCGACGCCTTGGACCGGGCTCATCAAATCTCCGCCTTAAAGGCGTCCCATGACGGCGGAGACGTCCGCCATGCGGTTTGAAAAGCCCCACTCGTTGTCGTACCACGCCAAGACGCGGCACAGCGTGTTGTCGACCACGGCAGTCTGCAAAAGATCGAACGTCGCGCTGTTTGGATTGTGATTGTAGTCGATCGAAACCAAAGGCTCGCTGCTAGCGGCGAGCACGCCTTTCAAGGCGCCGGCGGCGGCATTGGCAACCGCGTCGTTGATCTCCTTCACGGTCGTGGCGCGTTTGGCCACGAATTTCAGGTCGATCATCGAAACGTTCGGCGTCGGCACGCGGATCGCGGTGCCGTCGAGCTTGCCCTTGAGTTCGGGAAGCACCAGCCCGATCGCCTTGGCCGCGCCGGTGGAGGTGGGCACCATCGACAGTGCCGCGGCGCGGGCGCGTTGCAGGTCCTTGTGAAGTGTGTCGAGCACCGGCTGATCGCCAGTATAGGAATGGATGGTCGTCATGAATCCGCGCTCGATGCCGACGGCGTCGTGGATGACCTTGGCCACCGGAGCCAGGCAATTGGTCGTGCAGGAACCGTTCGACACGACCGAATGAGCCTGGGTCAGGCGATCGTGGTTGACGCCGAAGACGACGGTTAAATCGGCATCGGTGCCGGGGGCCGAGATCAACACCTTGCGCGCGCCGGCTTCGAGATGTTTGGCGGCCTTGTCGCGAGCGGTGAAGAGGCCGGTGCATTCGAGGGCGATGTCGACCTTCAACTCGCGCCAAGGCAACTTTGCCGGATCGCGCTCGGCCGTCACCCTGATCGGACCGTGGCCGAGATCCATGGAATCGGCGGTCGCGACGACCTTGCCGGGAAACGGTCCATGCACCGAATCGTAACGCAGGAGGTAAGCGTTGGTATCAACCGGGCCGAGGTCGTTGATGCCGACGACGGTCACATCGTCGCGTCCGGATTCGTGGATGGCCCTCAGAACCAGGCGGCCGATGCGTCCAAAGCCGTTGATCGCAACACGAGTTGGCATGTCTCTAATTTTTCGCTCCTTTAGGGCCGCAGGCGCTTTCGCGCCGCGGAGGCCACCGCCTCCGCCGTGATCCCGAAATTCTTGTACAGGGCGGCGATGGGCGCCGAGGCCCCGAATCCGGTCATGCCGACGACCGCGCCGGCATCACCGACATAACGTTCCCAGCCAAAGGGAACCGCCGCCTCCACCGCCACCCGTACCGTGTCGACCCCGAGAACCGAACGCCGGTACTCGGCGCTCTGACCGTCGAATAGCTCCCAACAGGGCAGCGACACGACGTCGGTCGGCACACCTTCATTCTGCAACGCCGTTCGAGCGTCCATGGCGATGGCGACTTCCGAGCCCGTGGCGATCAGCGTGACCTTCGCCTTGCCGCCTTCGGCGGGCGCCAGAACATAGCCGCCACGCGCACAGAGATTGTCGTCGGTGTGGGTTCGCCGCAGCGTCGGCAGCGCCTGGCGCGTCAGCGCGATCACCGAAGGCGTGTTCGGAGACGCCAACGCAACGGCCCAGCATTCCGCCGTCTCCACGGCGTCGGCCGGCCGGAAAACGTTGACGTTCGGCATCGCCCGCAGGCTGGCCAGATGTTCGACCGGTTGATGGGTGGGACCGTCCTCGCCCAGCCCGATGGAATCATGGGTCATGACATAAACTACTCGGATGCCCATCAAGGCCGAAAGGCGAATGGCCGGGCGGCAATAATCGGTGAAAACGAGGAACGTGCCGCCATAGGGAATGATTCCGCCATGCAACGCCATGCCGTTCATCGCGGAGGCCATGCCATGCTCGCGCACGCCGAAGCGGATATAACGACCCTGATAATTTCCAGCCTTCACATCGACCATGCCCTTGACGTGGGTCAGGTTCGATTCGGTGAGGTCGGCGGAACCGCCAATCATTTCCGGCACCGCCGGGACCAGCACATCGAGCGCAAGCTCGCTGGCCTTGCGGGTGGCGATGGCCGGCGCATCGGCCGACAGCTTTCGCTTCAACGCGCCGACCGCTGCCGCGAAGCCGGCCGGCAACTCCCCGCGCTGCGTGCGCTCGAATTCCGCCCGCGTCGCGGCCGGCAGCGCCGCCAGCCGGGCGCCCCATTGCGCATAGGCGGCGGCCCCACGTCCCGACAACCCGCGCCAAGCGGCCAGAATCGCGTCGGGAACAACAAAAGGCGCATGTGGCCAGCCGAGTTTTTCCCGTGCCGCGGCGACTTCCTTTTCGCCGAGCGCGGCGCCATGGGTGGCCGCCGTGCCTTGTTTGTTGGGTGCGCCGAAACCGATGATGGTGCGGCAGGCGATCATCGACGGCGCATCGGCCTTGCGGGCCGCGGAAATCGCGGTGGCGATCTGTTCGGGATCGTGTCCATCTACCGCCTGGACGTGCCAGCCGCTGGCCTTGAACCGCGCGAGGTGGTCATCGGAAACGGCCAGATCGGTCGGCCCGTCGATTGAAATCCGGTTGTCGTCGAAAAGGACGATCAGCCGCGAGAGCTTGAGATGGCCGGCAAGTGAAATCGCCTCATGGCTGATTCCTTCCATCAGGCAACCATCGCCGGCAATGACATAGGTGTGGTGGTCGACGACATCGCCGCCAAATCGCGCCGCGAGCAGCCTTTCGGCCAGGGCCATGCCGACGGAATTCGCCAGCCCTTGGCCGAGCGGCCCGGTTGTCGTCTCGACGCCCAGTGTGTGTCTGTATTCCGGATGCCCCGGGGTCTTGCTGTTGAGCTGACGGAAATTGCGCAGCTCGTCGACCGTCATCCCGGGATAGCCGGTCAAGTAGAGCAAGGCGTATTGCAGCATCGATCCATGGCCAGCCGAAAGGATGAACCGGTCGCGATCGGGCCATTCCGGATGCGCCGGATCGAAGTTAAGGAAGCGCGAAAACAGGACGGTGGCGACATCGGCCATGCCCATGGGCATACCGGGATGGCCGGAATTGGCCTTTTGCACACCATCCATGGCAAGCGCGCGGATGGCGTTGGCCATGTCCTTGTGGGCGACCGCCGGAGTCATCGAATCGGCTGCCTTGGGGTGGGCGAAAGTCATGTCCGATGAATCCCTTAGGTCGCGTGAACGCCGAGAGCCGCCTTGACCATGTGATAGGTAATCAGAAGCTGGGTCAGGGCAAGCGGATGGCT
>CAMDDQ010000040.1 GCA_945892765.1 Asaia bogorensis | reverse complement strand
GATCGCGGGTAGCGGCGCCACCCGCGATCCTTTCGTCTTTCCGACCCGCCGATCGCGGCGGTGCCGGATTACTTCATCGCGGTGCGGGCTTTGTCGAGAGCCTCGACGCAAGCCTTTTCGTTCTTGTCCTTCAGCGCCTTTTCAGCGGTCTGGTAATGCGGCATCGCGGCATCCTTCTTCGCCTTGTCGGTGGCCTTGTCCCAGGCGGCCTTGACGGTGGTAATGTCGCCCGCGCAATCGGCGTAGGCCGGCGCGGTCACAAAGCCAAGTCCGAGCACCAGGGCAACAGCGGCGGCAAACTTTGTCATGACAATTCTCCTTCTTTGCGGTTTTATCGGCGTGCATGTGCAGGCCGCGTTGATAACGGGCGCAAACTTGCGCAAATTCCACTCCGGACCCCCGATGCAAAATATTTCCCAAAGACACTTCTCCCGTGGAATAAGCGCGTCCCCCAATCGTTGTAATCATCGAACGTGGCAACAAGGTCTGCGGTCGTGAGCGACTCGGCGCGGTCGCAGCTTGTTGCTCTCCTCCCGCGGCTCCGCCGCTTTGCGCGCGGTCTGTCGCGGTCGGTGGACCAGGCCGACGATCTTGTTCAGGCCGCCTGCGAACGGGCGTTGTCGAGACTGGATCAGTGGACTCCGGGCACTCGCCTCGATAGCTGGATGTTCCGGATCATCCAGACGATCTGGCTGGATCAGCGGCGGGCCGCGAAGGTACGGGGGGGCGATTGGGTCGGCGATCTCGAAACTGCCTCGGCTCATCTGGCGGAGGATGGCGAAAGGCGGGTTGAGGCGAGGCTGACCCTGGACGAAGTTCGGCGGACGGTGGCCCGCCTGCCGGACGACCAACGTATCGTGTTGCTGCTCGTGTCGGTGGAAGGTGCGACCTACAAAGAGGCGGCGGAGATTTTGGGCGTGCCCATCGGCACGATCATGAGCAGGTTGGCGCGGGCGCGTTTGGCGGTGACCAAAGCGGCGGCGGACGGCGATAAGGGAGACGACAAAGTTGTCAAACTTGGGTGAAACACGGCCGCGGCGATTCGACGATACGATCTTGATGGCGTATGTCGACGGCGAGCTCGATTCGGCAACGGCGCGAGAGATCGAAGTGGCGATTGCGGAGGATGCCGCGACCGCCGCCAAGGTTCGCCTGTTGCGCGAGGCCAGCATCGTTGTCCGGGCGGCGTTTGCGCCGGCCCTTCATGAACCCGTACCCGAACGTCTTCTCGCCGTTCTCAATGGACCGCGGCGCGGCCCGATTTTTTCCAACGCGCGCCGTTTCGCGCCAGCGCTCGCCGCGGGAATCGCCGCCTTGGCGATTGGTCTCGGCACCCTGTATTACGGCGAGGACTATTTCGGCGCCGGGGATACGCTGGCCGTCACCAGCGCCGAAGCCAATAATCGTTGGCTCGATAATGTCGCGGGCACCTACAACCTCTATACGCGTGTTTTCACCAAGGACGAACGCCAGCTCATCGACCTCTCCGGCGCCGACCTTCCAGAATTGGAAAATTGGTTCAGCCGCCGGCTCGAGCGCGATCTGCACGTGCCCAATTTGATCGAACGCGGATTGATCCTTCAAGGCGGTCGCGCCTTGGTCATCGGTGGCCTTCCGGCCGCCCAGTTTGTCTACGTGACGGTGGAAGGTGAGATCGTCGCGCTCGTCATCGCGCGCGCGGTCTTGAGGGATCACAATCCCTTGTTCGATCAACGGGCGGGCGTCAACACGCTGTATTGGCGAAAAGACGGCTATTCCTATGCGTTTGTCGGTCGCGCGCCCGAGGACGTTCTGCGATCGATCGCGTCGGAGGCAGCGCAGCAGATCGATAAGGCCTGAGGCGCGTTCTTCCGGCCGCGTTTTCCCCTGGTGGGGGTGGTCGAACACGCCGGATCGATTTTGGGAATTTGAGCCCAAAGTGATTTCGAAATCGGCCTGACCTCGATCCTGGATCCTCGATCGGGAACCGGTGTTATTTCCTAGATTGCTTGAAAGCCCCGCTGGGAAACGGCATGATCGCATTGCTTGTATTAATGACAAGCTGGCTATCGGGGACGGTTTTGGCCGTCGAGCGTCGTTCGCCACCAGGGGGACCAATGAACCGCAAGCAGATTCTTTCGCTGCCGTCGATGCCGGCATGCAGCCCGAGTTATCCTTTCGGCCCGTATCGTTTTGTCAACCGCGAATATTTCATCATCGTGTATGAAAGCGATCCGAAGGCTATCCGCGAGGCAGTGCCGGAACCGCTGACACCGGTTGCCGAAAACCTCGTCTATTACGAATGGATCCGGATGCCCGACAGCTCTGGCTTCGGCGACTACACCGAAAGCGGCGTGGTCATTCCCTGCTCCTACAAGAAAGAGCCCTGCAATTTCGTGGCGCAGATGTACCTCGACGACGATCCGCCGATTGCCGCCGGCCGCGAGATTTGGGGTTTCCCCAAGAAATTCGCTCAGCCCAAGCTTGAAGTCGCCGTCGATACGTTGACCGGCACGTTGCACTATAGCGGGCAGCTCGTCGCGATGGGCACCATGGCCTACAAACATGAAAGCCTGGCGCGCGACGCCAGCAAGACCATGAGCGCGCTGACCAAGACCCAAATCAATCTCAAATTGATCCCGGACGTCGATGGGAAGCCGGCGATCGCCCAGCTCGTTGCCTACAACCTGACCGAAATTACGGTAAAAGGCTCCTGGACCGGTCCGGCGCGGCTGCACCTCGTACCGCATGTCAATGCGCCGGCGGCGGACCTGCCGATCAAGCGCATCATCGGCGGGCGGCATTTTGTCGCCGATCTTACCCTTCCCTACGGCAGGGTATTGCTCGACTATTTGAAGTAGCATCGGAATGCTAGGTCGGCGGCGGGGCGACCGCCGACCTTGTTGCACACGGCGCCAACGTCGCCCACCGGCGCCGGATAGCTATCTTTCCGGGGCCGGCTTCCAATCGAAAGCAATGAAAAGGAGCCAGCAATGGCCAGAAGCAGGGCGAAGTCGACAGTGGCGGCTGCACGCAAGGCTTCGACAAAGGGCGCCGCCAAGCCATCGCGGAAGCACATCAATTTGGCCCTCCAGGGTGGCGGAGCGCATGGCGCCTTTGCCTGGGGCGTCATTGACCGGCTCCTGGAATCGGGGCGGATCGCGATCGACGGCGTTGTCGGGACAAGCGCCGGCGCGATGAACGCAACGGTGACCGCCTATGGTCTGGCCAAGGGGGGTCCGGACGGAGCACGCGAAGCTCTCGCAATATTCTGGCGCAAGATTTCCGACCAGGCGAAGAAATCGCCGCTGAAGCCGAGCTTCGTCGACAAGCTGATCGGCCTGGGCAACATGGACTACTCGCCCGGCTATGTGATTGCTGATGCGTTGTCGCGCTTGATGTCGCCGTACCAGACGAACCCCATGAACTCGAACCCGCTTCGTGAGGTGCTGCTGGAAACCGTCGATTTTGAATTCCTGCACCGCGAGAGAACGGTCCAGCTCTATGTCTGCGCCGCCAACGTCATGACCGGCCGGCTCAAGGTTTTCGATCACACCGAGATTTCGGTCGACGCGGTGCTCGCATCGGGGTGCCTGCCCTTTTTGTTCCAGGCCGTGGAGATCGATGGCCAGCACTACTGGGACGGCGGTTACATGGGCAACCCGCCGATCTTTCCTCTCATTTACAATTCAAATACGCGCGACGTGCTGATCGTCCAGCTTAACCCGATCAATATCCACGAGCTGCCCACTACGGCCCAATCCATTCTCGACCGGGTTAACACACTGAGCTTCAATTCCAGCTTGATGCGCGAAATGAGAACGATTCATTTCGTCAGCGGCCTCATCGACCGCGGCATCGACGACGGGGGCCGCATGAAGCGCGTGTTGATCCATACAATCGATGCCGAGGACGTGCTTGGGCGGCTTGGCGTCTCCAGCAAGATCAACGCCGATTGGGATTGGCTACAACGTCTATTCAATCTTGGACGGGAACGTGCCGACCAGTTCCTCGATCAGCACTTCGACAAGATCGGTAACGAATCCTCGACCGACGTCGCCAAGAAGTTCCTTTAGCGGCGTCGGCATCCAGGGAAAACCGCGGCCATGACCGGCCGCGGCGTCTCCTCCGCCGAGACCATCGCGGCAACCATCGATTCCGTGGGCGTGTTGGGGGACGGCCTGTCACAGGTGAACGGGGAGCGGATCGCCGTGCCTCTTGGCCTCCCCGGCGATCATGTAAGGCTGGGCACCCCGACCCGCTCGGGACACGGCCGCACGGCGGAAATCGTCGAAATACTCTCCCCAAGCCAGGATCGGGTGCCACCGCCTTGCCCGCATTTTGGGCTCTGCGGTGGCTGCGCGCTTCAGCATTGGGCCGATGAGCGTTACGCCGAATGGAAGTTGGGTTTGGTTGCGGATGCCTTGGGACGCCAGGGCATCGCCGTTGACCTGCCGCCGCTGCTCCGCACGGCGCCAGGCAGCCGAAGGCGCGGCGCTTTCGCGGCTAGGCGGGACCGTCACGGGCTTGTCCTCGGCTTCCGCGCGCGCAACAGTCGCCGGCTTGTCAACTTGACCACCTGCCTGATCGTGAACCCGGAGATTCGGGCGCTCC
Source organism: Asaia bogorensis (assembly GCA_945892765.1). GTDB lineage: Bacteria > Pseudomonadota > Alphaproteobacteria > CACIAM-22H2 > CACIAM-22H2 > SHVT01. The sequence goes on along the minus strand of CAMDDQ010000040.1, from coordinate 13,530 downwards.
TCCAGGCACTTCGCGGATTAACGGAAACTCTGCTGTCGTCGGGCGAACAGGCCGATCTTGGGTTCAGTTCCACCGAATCGGGCATCGACCTTTTGCTGACCATGCCAAGGGCCGCATCCCTGGCCCATCGTGAACTCCTCGCCGGCTTTGCCGCGACCAACGACATTGCTCGGGTGGCATGGATGGTCTCCGGCGGCGAGACGGCCGAGGCGATCGTCACGCGCCGACCGCCGCGCGTCACTATTGGCGGCGTCGCGGTCGACATACCACCCGGTGCGTTTCTGCAACCGACGGCCGAGGGTGAATCCGCCATCGTCGCGGAAGTCGTCGCCGGCATCGGGGCACCCGCCGGCGGAACCCTGGCGATCACCGATCTCTACGCCGGCTGCGGTACCCTCACGCTCCCGCTCTTTCGGGCCTTCGCGGGCGTGCGGACGTCCGTGCACGCCGTCGAGGGCGAGGCGCAAATGGCAAAGACCCTGGATGCGGCCGGCCGGCGCGCGGGATTGGCGCCCCGTCTGGTGGTCGAAACTCGGGATCTCGCGCGGCGACCGCTTCTTGCCGCGGAACTCGCGCGGTTCGATGTCGCGATTTTCGACCCGCCGCGCGCGGGGGCGCCGGCACAGGCCGCGGAAATCGCCCGATCGACGATCCCGCTCGCCGTCGGCGTTTCCTGCGATGCATCCAGCTTTGCCCGCGACGCCAGAATTCTCGCCGATGGTGGCTTCTCGATCGAGCGTATCGCAGCGCTCGATCAATTCCCGTGGTCGCCGCATGTCGAAATCGTCGCGACGTTTCGACGTGCGCGCCCGGCCCGTATTCGCGCTTGAAGGCCCCATCGGCGGCCTGTATCTAGACCGCGTGCGCAGGCTTCCCAAGGTCGCGGCGACCACGGCGGATCTCGAACTCGAGGACCGCACGGTGTCCTTGACGGTCCGACGCAGCGGGCGGGCGCGCCGCTTGCTCCTTCGCGTCGACGCCGCCGGCGAGAAAGTTGAACTCGTGTTGCCGCACGGCGTCGGATTGCCGGAGGGGATGCGCTTTGCCAAGAGCCATGCCGATTGGCTTCGGGCTCGCCTCGCCGCGAGGCCGCCACGCATCGCCTTCAGTGACGGCGCGATTATCTCCGTGCTTGGCGCGCCCCTTCGGCTGCGACACCGTCCCGACGCGCGGGGCGGGGCCTGGGTTGAAGACGGGGACCTTAACGTGACCGGACTGGCCGAGCATCTTCCCAGACGCGTCAAAGACTGGCTGATCGGTCACGCCCGTTCCGCGCTCGGCGACAGCGCGCGTCGGCACGCCGAAGCGCTGGGACGAAAGTTTCGCCGCCTGACGCTGCGCGACCCGCGTACACAATGGGGAAGTTGTTCGGCGACCGGTGATTTGTCCTTTTCCTGGCGTTTGATCCTGGCGCCACCGGAGGTCCTCGACTACGTCGTTGCCCATGAAGTTGCCCATCTCTCCGAGGCCAATCACGGTCCGCGCTTTTGGACTCTGGTCACTCAACTCATCGGCGCTGATTACCGCAGCCATCGCGTCTGGCTGCGCCGTCACGGCGCCACCTTGTTGCGTTACGGATGACACTCTCGGATTTGCCGCACGCTTCGGATAGAAACAAGAGCACAAAGGCACTAGGGATTGCGCCTGTCCAATGTGGAGGGACGATCGTGTCCGACACCAATTTCTGGCAAGCCGTCCTCCGCCGCGACGCGCGTTATGACCGTGTTTTCGTTTACGCCGTGCGGTCCACGGGGATTTACTGCCGTCCGTCATGTCCAAGCCGCCGCCCCCGACAAGACCGCGTCGCCTTTAACGCGGACGCCGCGGCCGCCGAACAAGCCGGTTTCCGTCCCTGCCGTCGCTGCCGCCCACAGGCGGACGCGCCGGCGGACCCCTGGCTCGACCGCGTTCGCCGGGCCTGTGTCGCTTTGAAAAATGGCGAGGATCGCCTTAGCCTTGACGAGATCGCCGCGGCCGTCGGCGGCAGCCGATTTCAGCTTCATCGGCGTTTCAGGCAAATGCTTGGCATAACGCCGCACGAATTTGCCGATGCCTGTCGCCTGGATCGCCTCAAGACCCGGCTGCGCGCCGGCGGCACGATCACCGCGGCGCTTTATGATTCGGGGTTTGGCTCGACGCGCGCTCTTTATGAAAAATCAACATCGCGACTGGGCATGACGCCGCGCTTCTATCAACGCGTTGGGGCGTCGCTGACCATCGTCTATTCCATCGGCTCTTCCTCTCTCGGCCGCGTCCTTGTCGCGCGCACAGCCAAGGGCGTTTGCTCGATCAAGCTTGGCGAGGATGACGACGGCCTGACCGCCGAATTGCGGACTGAGTTTCCCGGCGCCGACCTTCGCGACGGGGGGCCCAGCGGCGATCCGACGCTCCAGGCCGTTCTCCGCCGAATCGACGGGAAGCCCCCGCATGTCGACCTACCGCTCGACATTCGCGGCACCGCCTTCCTCAGACGCGTGTGGGCGGAACTCATGGCCATCCCGGCCGGGGAGACCCGAAGTTACAGCGCCATCGCCGCTACCATCGGCCAACCGGGCGCGGCACGGGCGGTGGGCAGCGCTTGCGCCGCCAATTCCATCGCCGTGCTCATCCCTTGTCACCGGGCGGTCCGCGAAGATGGCTCGCTCGGCGGATATCGTTGGGGCCACCGCCGCAAGCAGGACTTAATTGACCGAGAACGAAAAGAGGCGGTCTCCTCCAAACCGCGAAAGCAGCGCTAGTTCGAGCCGGTTGCGCCGCTCGCGGATGCCGCCGGTCGATCAAACATCAACGGCACGGCGCCGCGCAGCGGACGCACGGGCAATCCGCGGTGCGCCGCCAGCATGAAATTTCGCCAGAGTTTCGCCGGCAACCCACCGCCGCTGACGGATTTCATGGGTGAATCATCGTCATTCCCGAGCCAAACGCCGGTCACGAGATCGGCCGTGTACCCGACGAACCACGCATCGCGGAAATCTTGGCTCGTGCCCGTTTTCCCGGCGACCGGCCGGTCGATTAGCGCCGATCGACCGGTTCCTTCAGCCACGACCTTCGTCAACATTTCGGTCATGGTGGCGCTGTGCTCAGGCCGAATCACGCGGCCGGCGGCCGATCCGCTTCGCCGATACAGCACCGTGCGATCCCCAGCGCGAATTTCCACGATACCGTGGGGCCAGGCGTCGATGCCGCCGCTGGCGAAAGCCGCAAAGGCGCCGGTCAGTTCCAAAAGTGTTACTTCGCTCGCGCCAAGCGCCGTGCTGAGGTCGCGGCGAAGCTCCGATACGATGCCGAGCCGCTGAGCCGTTGCGATGACCCGATCGATGCCTACCTTTTGCGCCAGGCGAACGGTTGGTGTGTTAATCGACCGGGAGAGAGCCTCGCCGATGGTGATGCGGCCACGAAAGGTCGAATCGAAATTGCCGGGGCTCCAGCCATCGATTGAAATCGGCGCATCCTCGACAACATCAGTCGGCTGAAATCCCGCCTCAACCGCGGCCAAGTAGACAAAGGGTTTGAACGCCGAGCCCGGTTGCCGCAACGCCGTCGTTGCCCGGTTGAATTGACTGTCACCGTAATCCCGGCCGCCGATCATGGCGCGCACAGCGCCATCGGGCGCCATCGCCACAAGAGCCGCCTGACCCACGCGAAGTTGGGTGCCCTCGTCGGCAAGAGGCGATTTCACCTGCGCTTCGGCCTCGCGCTGCAATTTGGGATCGAGCGTCGTCAATACCGTCAGGTCGGAATCGGTGTAGCCCACAAAATCGGTGATCTGATCAATCACCCAATCCAGAAAATATCGCGCGTTGCGGCCGGCCGATGGCAAAACCGCCAGCCGCAAGGGGTCGCGGGAAGCGGCCGTGGCGTCGGTTGCGGTCAAATAGCCCGCATCGACCATGTTGGCGAGAACTTGGGCAGCCCTGGCGCCGGAGCGGGCGAGGTCCGCCGTCGGCGCGTAGCGGGATGGCGCCTTGAGCAAACCGGCGATGACGGCAGCCTCATGCAACGACAATCGGCGCGCGGATTTCCCGAAATATTTTCGAGACGCGGCCTCCACACCGAACGTGCCCGCGCCCAAATAAACCCGGTTCAGATAGATCGAAAGAATCTGGTCTTTCGTGAACTTTTGTTCCAGCCACAGGGCCAGCAGCAGTTCCTGCACCTTGCGGCGAAGTGTGCGTTCGGACGTCAGGAAGACGTTCTTGGCGAGTTGTTGAGTGATGGTGCTGCCGCCCTGGACGACGCGGCGCTCCCGCAGATTGACGAAGGCCGCGCGGGCGAAACCGATGATGTCGAGGCCGAAATGTTCGCGGAAGCGTCGGTCCTCCGTGGCGATCACAGCATCGGGAAGATAACGTGGCATTTCGCCAAGCGGCACCGACCCACCGTGAAGGTCCCCATAAGCGCCAAGCGGCGACCCATCGGCCGCGAGCAGCGTTACGCTCGGCCGGCGCGTGAAATTATCGAGGTCACCGATGTCGGGAAGGTCATAGGCATAAACAGCAACAAGTCCGGCGCCGGCGACGGCGGCCCACACGCCAATCGTCGCGGTCCAGGCAGCGAGCCGAACCAACGGCCGCCGCCGTCGGCGCCGACGCGGCGGATCTTCGCCTTCGCGCGCGACCGGCTCTGCATCCGGCGAGCCGCCGAAGAGACCGGGCTCGCGCCGATTCTTCACCTTGCTTCGTTTAGCTTTCGCCACGCTCCCGCTCTACCCCCGCTTGTCGCGGTGTCGCGGATCGGCGCGATCATACGTCGAGATTGGCGACCTTGTGAGCATTGGACTGTATGAACTCACGGCGCGGTTCGACAAGATCGCCCATGAGCGTGGAGAAAACCTCTTCCACCTCGTCATCATGGCTGATCTTAACCTGTAACAAACGGCGTGAATTCGGATCGAGAGTTGTCTCCCACAATTGCTCCGGGTTCATCTCGCCGAGGCCTTTGTAGCGCTGGATGGAGAGCCCTTTGCGTCCATTCTCCAGGACGATCTCGAGCAGCGCGGTCGGACCGCTGATCGCGCGATCGAAATCCTTGCCCCGCAGCCGCGCAAAACGTTCATAGATGCCTTGCAACTCGCCGACCATTTCCACGAGCCTGCGCGCTTCGGTACTGTTGATGACGACCGAGTCGATGACGCAACGGTCGGTCTCGCCGCGCAACTTGCGCTCGAAGATTAATTCGCCGGCCGCGGTCGCCGTGCCGGTCCACCCGCGATCACTGTCAGGTACAAGGGCGTCGAGCCGACGGGCGATGACGCGGGCGACTTCCGCGGCTTTGTCGTGGTCCGCGAGCAGTTCAGGCGAAAGCGCCCCCAGAATGGCGGCCTGCTCAACGGCATCGCGGCCCCCTACACGGCGGGACAACGGCGCCAGTAACGACCGGACGATGCGAGCCTGATCAACCAGGGAACGAAGGTCGCGGGCGGCGCGGGTGCTGCCATCCTTGCCGATGACCAGCACCAGGTCGTCCAGACCCGCGCCGATCAAATAGTCCTCCAGTTCCCGGTCGTCTTTGCAATAGACCTCGGATTGCCCGCGTTTCACCCGATAGAGGGGCGGCTGCGCGATGTACAGGTAACCTCTTTTTTCGGCGCCGGATGGCTGATGTTCGATGAGCTGGCGCATGTGGCGAAAAAAGAACGTCAGCAGCAAGGTGCGGATATGACTGCCGTCGACATCGGCGTCGGTCATGATGATGACGCGATGGTAACGCAGCTTGCCTATATCGAAATCATCGGCAATCCCGGTACCGAGCGCGGCGATGAGCGTCCCGATCTCGGCCGAATTCAACATCTTGTCCAGCCGGGCACGCTCGACGTTCAGGATTTTGCCGCGCAACGGCAGAATGGCCTGAGTGCGGCGGTCCCGACCCTGTTTGGCCGAGCCGCCGGCCGAATCGCCTTCGACGATGAACAGCTCCGATAGCGCCGGATCGCGTTCCTGGCAATCGGCAAGCTTCCCGGGAAGGGAGGCCATGTCGAGAGCACCCTTCCGACGTGTGAGATCGCGCGCCTTACGCGCTGCTTCCCGTGCCGCCGCTGCCTCGACCGCCTTGGCGACGACACGTTTGGCGTCGCTGGGATGCTCTTCGAACCATTGCTGGAGACGGTCGCCGACGACCCCCTCGACGACCGGACGGACCTCCGACGACACCAACTTGTCCTTGGTCTGCGACGAAAATTTCGGGTCCGGCACCTTCACCGACAAGACACAAGACAAACCCTCGCGGGCGTCTTCGCCGGAAAGCTGTACCTTTTCCCGTTTGGCGATTCCGCTTTCGGTCGCATAGGTGTTGATGGTCCGGGTCAGAGCGGCACGGAAGGCAGCCAAATGAGTGCCGCCATCACGCTGGGGAATGTTGTTGGTGAAACACAACATTGTCTCGTGATAGGCGTCGGTCCATTCCATCGCCACGGAGACGGTGATTCCTTCGCGTTCCGCCGACATCGTTATCGTGGGATGCAGCGCGGTCTTGCCGCGATCGAGATATTTGACGAATGCCTCGATGCCGCCGTCGTAGTGCAGTTCAATGACCTTCTTGTCGACACCGCGCTCATCGGTGAGAACGAGCGAAACGCCCGAATTAAGAAACGCCAGTTCGCGTAGCCTATGCTCCAGTGTTGCCAGGTCGAACTCCGTGCGCGTAAAGGTCACGCGCGACGGTTTGAACGTAACCTGGGTTCCGGTGCGCCCGTCCGCCGGGCCGACCTCCGCGAGCGGCGCCTGCGGCTCGCCATCGCGAAAGCGCAGAAAGTACTCCTTGCCCGCGCGCCAGATACGCAGATCGAGAACCTCGGACAAGGCATTGACGACCGAGACGCCAACCCCGTGCAAACCGCCCGAGACCTTGTACGAGTTTTGATCGAATTTTCCGCCCGCGTGCAACTGAGTCATAATGACTTCAGCGGCGGACACACCTTCCTCTGAATGAATTTCGACCGGTATTCCTCGGCCATTGTCGGTAACGGTGACCGAGCCATCCGCATTAAGAACAACGTCGATGCGGTCGCAATAGCCCGCGAGGGTTTCATCGATGGAATTGTCCACCACCTCGTAGACCATGTGGTGGAGACCCGATCCGTCATCGGTATCGCCGATATACATACCCGGCCGCTTGCGTACGGCGTCGAGGCCACGCAAGACCTTGATCGCCTCCGCGCCGTAACTTTCGGCGCCAATCGCGGCATCACGTTTTACCGGCGGGGATTCACTCATGCTTGGCTCACACTTGCAGACTCAACCTTGAGAAAGAGAGCCCGGCCCCAAAGCCCGGCAAATAAGTCTTCGTCGGTGCCCGTCAGCCACGCCTGCCCACCCATTTCGACAAGAAGATCAAAGAGCGCGGCGCGGCGCGAGGCATCAAGGTGGGCGGCAACCTCATCAAGAAGAAGGATCGGCGGGACCCCACGTTCGGCCGCAACCAAACGCGCGGCAGCAAGGACAACGGACAGCAGCAACGCCTTTTGTTCACCGGTCGAGCAGCGGGCGGCGGCCTCGTTGCGGCGGCGGTGCTTCACCGCCAAATCGCTCCGATGTGGGCCATGAGCGGCGCCGCCGGAGACCCCGTCCTGTCGCCGCGATGCCGCCAGCGTATCGCGCAGACGATCCTCGACGGCCAGTGCGGGATCTTCCGCGAGCCAGGATTCGACCTCGCCGACAACTGTTAGAGCGGCGGCTGGAAACGGCCCCTCTTCGGCGGCGGCGCGGTCAATTCTCCCGGCAATGTCCATCCGCGAGGCGGCAATGGCGACGCCTTCGCGCGCCATGACTTCCTCCAACGCCGTCAGCCAAGCCGAGTCGGCGTTGGCTCCGCGTTCGAGGAGGCGGGCCCTTTCGCGCAGGGCATGCTCATAGGCGGAAACCCGTGCCGCATGCTCCGGGTCGTGACCATGCACAAGCCGATCGAGAAAGCGGCGGCGCGTCGACGGACCATCGACAAACAGGCGATCCATTTCGGGCGTTATCCAGGCAATGGAGGCAAGCCGCGTGAGTTCTTTTTGACCGCGCGAGTCGCGGCCGTCGATGCGTACCAGCCTGCGTTCTCCTCCGCCGTCCCCACCGTGGCCGGAATCGCGGCCGGTGCCGACGTCAACGATACCGGAACCGGTCTCAAGGCTGGCCGAGACCGTCCACGGCCGCGACCCGCCCTCCGAACGGCGGTCAATATCGGACAATCGGGCGCGCCGCAGGCCGCGGCCGGGGGCCAAGAAGGACAAGGCCTCAAGCAGATTGGTTTTGCCGGCGCCGTTGGGGCCAACCAGAACGATTGGCCGGCTGTCCAGGTCAGGCCGCGCCCCGCCACCCAGCCGTAAGCTGCCGTAACCGCGGAAATCGGCGAGCACGAGCCGCTTCACGCCAATGGCTACCATCGCCCGGGCTGAACGGGAAGCGGCGGTCGCTTCCGTACCCCCCACGGAGGTGAGCGTGGCCTGGGTCACACGCGAAGCGGCATCAACACATAGAGCGCCGAAGCATCGGCGACGTCGCGGATTAAGGTCGGCGAGCCAGCATCGGCCATGATGAACCGCGCGCCGTCCCCATCAATCTGCTGCGTGATGTCGAGCAGGTAGCGAGAATTGAACCCAATCTCGATTGGCGGCGCATCGTAGCGGACTTCGATCTCCTCGCTGGCGTTGCCGGTTTCCGGACTCGTCGCCGAAAGTACGAGGCTGCCGCGGCTGACGGTCAGCTTCACCGCCCGCGACTTCTCCGTCGAAACGGTGGCGACGCGATCGACCGCGGCGGTGAAATCCTTGCAGTTGACCTCCATCACCTTATCGTTGGTCGTCGGGATGACCCTCTCATAGTCCGGGAAAGTACCGTCGATCAGCTTTGAGGTGAGGACAACATCGTCGAAGGCAAATCGGATGCGGGTCTCCGACAATGCGACTTGGAGAGCGCCCCCGGACTCGTCCACCAAGCGACGAAGCTCGCCCACGGTTTTCCGTGGAATAATGACGCCGGGAATGGATTCGGCGTCGGACGGCAGGGGAATTTCGACCCGCGCGAGCCGATGGCCATCGGTGGCGACCGCGCGCAATACCTTCACACCGTCGCTTTGCGCGGCATGAAGGTAGATGCCGTTCAAATAGTAACGCGTCTCCTCGGTGGAAATGGCGAAGCGCGTGCGATCTACGAGGCCGCGCAAATCTGCCGCCTCCAATCGAAACGTCGCCGGCATTTCCCCGCCCGCGAGTTTCGGAAAATCCTCCGCTGGCAAACAAGCCAACGTGAATTTCGAGCGCCCGGCGCGCAATCCGACTTGCCCCTTGTCACCGCCGTCAACGACAACTTCGGCGCCTTCAGGAAGCTTGCGGATGATGTCGTAAAGAGTATGCGCCGGCATGGTGAGCGCACCTTGGCGGGCGACGGTAGCCGAGACAGTCTCAACCAGGGCGATGTCCATGTCGGTTGCGGTCAAAGACACGCGCTCGGCCTGGGCTTCGATCAAGACATTGGACAGAATGGGGATGGTATTGCGTCGCTCGACCACACTCTGGACATGTCCTAATGCCCTGAGCAGGGAGTTCCGTTCGATTGTGAACTTCATGGCGTTGCGTAGGACCTTTGCGTAGCTGCCTGGGGCCCCGACCAAGGCCGCCTGCGAGCTTTGGCGACGCTTTTGGAAAGCCGTCCGAACCCGGCCATCGAGCGGAAGATCATTATAGCAGAGGCGCGATGGCGACGAACCATTTTCCGCGCCCTTCGCATGCGAATTGGCGCCGGCGCCGGTTCGCCGCATCACGAGAAAAATAGATATATATCAAATACGTAAACGGAATCTGCGAATTCCGGAGGCTTACCAGCGCCCAGGCGTCTGTCGGCCTTGGCGGCGTTTAGGCCTCGAGCGTGCGACGCAGCAGATCAACGTCGTCGGCGAATTGCTTGTCGCCGGTCTTCAGTTCCTCGATCTTGCGAACCGCATGCATGACGGTGGTGTGGTCGCGGCCACCGAATTTGCGGCCGATTTCCGGTAGCGATCGCGGTGTGAGCTGCTTCGCCAGATACATCGCAACCTGACGCGGCCGGGCGACGGCACGCGCACGCCGCGCGGAATGCATGTCGGCCAGGCGGATGTTGAAATGTTCGGCGACCCGCTTTTGGATCTCCTCGATCGTTACCCTGCGGTCATTGGCGCGCAGCAGGTCGTGGAGAACTTCATGCGCCGTTTCGATCGTCACCGGACGCCCAACGAGCGTCGCATGGGCGGCGATTCGGTTCAGCGCGCCTTCGAGTTCACGGACGTTCGACGTGATGCGGTGCGCCAGGAACTCCAGGACTTTCGGCGGAACGATCGATTTTGAATTCTCGGTCTTGGCCTGAAGGATACCGAGGCGAAGTTCGTAGGTCGTCGGATGAATGTCGGCCACGAGGCCCCAGCCGAGTCGGGAGCGTACGCGCTCCTCGATCCCCTCAAGATCGGAGGGCGATTTGTCGGCCGATAGAACGATTTGGCGGTTCTGGTCGATAAGGGCATTGAAGGTGTGGAAAAATTCCTCCTGGGTCGAATCGCGGCCCCCGATGAACTGCACGTCGTCCACCATCAAAACGTCGACCGAGCGAAACTGTTCCTTGAAGGAGACGGTGTCCTTGAAGCGCAGCGCCCGAATGAACTGGTACATGAATTTCTCGGCGGAAAGGTAGATCACCCGACGGCGCGGCTGGCGCGCCCGTATGTGCCAGGCAATCGCATGCATCAGGTGGGTCTTGCCGAGCCCAACGCCGCCATAAAGAAAGAGCGGGTTGAACGTAACTCCGTTCGATTCAGTCACGCGGCGGGCGGCGGCGAAGGCAAGTTCATTGGGCTTGCCCACGACGAAATTCTCGAATGTGAACCGCGGGTCGAGCGGAGAGCCAATATCGTCCCGTTCGTCGATGGCTGGGGCCACGGGTTCGACGCGGGGCGGCGGGGCGGCTTCAACCGCTGGCTTGACCACGACCGGCGCCTTCCTGCCGTCGACGACTATGGCAATGGCGCGCACCGTTGGGCACTCCGTGGCCCACAATTCACGCAGCCGATCGGCGAACCGACTTTCAACCCAATCGCGCTTGAATTGAGCCGGTGCCGCCAGAACCACTTCGCTGCCGCGCAGGGCAACGAAGGTCAGCGGTTTGATCCAATTCCGGTACAGAACCTCGTCGATTTCGGACTTCAGCGCGGCGCGCACACGTGCCCAATGAGTTTGTAGGGTGCCACTCGTATCGTCCTCGCGCATCGGTTTAGCCCCCCCAAGCCTGAACGTTCATTCCTGCGTCCATGGAAGGCCGACGACCTTCCATCCGGCTTCGCGGCGGCGCCCCTGCGCATCGAGCGGACCCTCAAAACCCTCGGCCACGTTGTAGCAACGCTCAAAACCCATGGCCGCCATCGCCATGGCCGCGGCGCGCGATCGCCCGCCCGACCGGCACAGAAACACGACCGGCATGTCGAGTTCCACACCCTTGCCGCGCAGGTCGCTGTAGAAGCTGGGATTCTCCGTCATGTTTGGGTAGGTGTGCCAACTGACAAGCATTGGCGTTTTCCCGATGCGGCCAAGGTCGGGAAGACCGACGAACTGCCACTCAGGCAGGGACCGGACATCAACAAGTACCGCACGTGGGTCGCCCTCAAGCAGTTCCCAGGCTTGCTTGGGCGTAAGATCGCCGGCAAAGGTGGTTTTGTTGCCGTCGGCTGTGCGACCACCATTGGGGACACCTTTATTGCTGCTTCTCACAATGGACGCGCCATGCCTTTGATACTCCGCACCCATCGGAAACTCGCGATGCGTCGCCCGTCGACGCAGGAAATCTACGATGGATCGTTAAGGAGAAGCGGAAGCACCAGGACTTTCCAAAAGGTTCTTAAGTATTTCTTCAAGACGGCCAATAAACCACTGCTTCGAAACGGCGTCTTATTCTTAGGATCGCCTTCCGCCTTCAGCGGGCCGACAAATTTAGCCCCCGACCTCATCCCTGGCAATACGACCGAATGAAGAACGATAAGAAAGTTTGGCAGTGTTGCAAAAGGCGCGCACAATACGCGCCCGTCGTCACTCCGAGGTTCAGCCCTTCGCGGACAGCGACTTGATCCGCGCGGAGAGGCGAGAAATCTTTCGCGACACGGTGTTCCGGTGCAGGACGCCTTTGGTCGTGCTCCGCATCATCACCGGCGTAGCGGCACCCAACGCGGCCTCTGCCTTTTCCTTGTCGCCAGAGGCGATCGCCTCCTCGACATTCTTGATGAAAGTGCGAACGCGAGATTGGCGGGCACGGTTGGCGACGGCGCGACGCAGCGCCTGTCGGGCATTTTTTTCCGCCGATTTCGTATTCGCCATCGCAGGAACTCCGATCTATCCACAATCGTGTCGAAGGCCCGGTTTATAGTCTCCGCCGGCCCGGCACGTCAATCGCGACCTCTGTCACTGCCGGTTAGCTGGCCAGGCGCCATGCGACGGTGCTACCGATTCTGGAATTGCGCCGGGCGTTTATCAATGAAAGCGGACATGCCTTCTTTTTGATCATCCGTGGCAAAAGTCGCGTGGAAGAGACGTCGCTCGAAGCGCACGCCTTCGGACAAAGTTGTCTCATAGGCCTGGTTGATGGCCTCTTTTGCCATCAAAACCGCCGGGCGCGAAAGCGCCGCGATGCGCTGCGCGCATTTGACAGCTTCCTCGACCAGATCGGCGAGCGGCAAGACGCGACTGACCAATCCGGCTCGCTCGGCCTCCGCGGCGTCCATCATTCGACCGGTCAGGCACATCTCCATCGCCTTGGACTTACCCACCAATCGCGTGAGCCGCTGCGTTCCGCCTGCACCCGGCATGGTGCCAAGCGTGATTTCAGGTTGGCCGAATTTGGCATTGTCGGCCGCCAGGATGAAATCACACATCATCGCGACCTCGCAGCCGCCGCCAAGGGCAAAACCGGCCACCGCGGCGATGACGGGTTTTCGGCAGGTCGTAATACGTTCCCACCCCACGGTAATGAAGTCTTCGAGATAAGCCTGGACAAAGGTCTTGTCCTTCATCTCCTTGATGTCCGCGCCGGCCGCGAAGGCCTTGTCGCTTCCAGTGAGAACAACCGCCCCGACTGCGGCATCCGCTTCAAAGGCGTCCAGCGCCCGGCCCAGTTCCGCGATCAGGGCGGTGGACAGCGCATTGAGCGCCTTCGGCCGATTGAGCCGAATAAGCCCAACCGCGCCGCGCGTTTCGACGACGATGTTCTCGTAGGCCATTGCCTGTTCTCCCTAACGCTGTCGCTTTGCACAATAGAAGGTCGACCGTCCGGACTGAACGATGCGCGCGATCGCGGAGCGGCAGTCGCAGCCGGGGCATGATTTACCTTCGCGTCCGTAAACGGCGAAGCTGAACTGAAAGTAACCGAGTTCTCCCGAAGACTGCACATAGTCGCGCAAGGTCGAGCCGCCGGCCGCGATCGCCTCTGTGAGCACGTCCTTGATCGCTCCGGCGAGGCGGGCGACACGATGGCCGCCAACCGTTCCCGCCTGGCGACGGGGCGAGAGCCGGGAACGAAAGAGCGCCTCGCATGCATAGAT
>CAMDDQ010000039.1 GCA_945892765.1 Asaia bogorensis | reverse complement strand
TGACCGGGGAACCGCTCTACGCTACCCCGACGGTGCAGTACGACGACCGCAACTACGATGACGGGACTCCGTCGATCGTTCTGGCGCCGGCCCCAAAACCCGTCGCCAAACCGGTCGCAGCGCCGCCAACGCCGACGGCGCCGCCCGTTCTGGCCGAGGTCGCGGAGATGGGGGGTGGCGTCGTCGCCCCGGTCGAGCCGGTCGCCCCCGCGGCGCCGGCCGCGCCGCAGGCGGTCCCGGCGAGTCCGCCGGCCGAAGAGAAATCGACAATTCGCGCGGCCGCCGGCTAGAAGCGGACCTGACCCCGTCGGGGTCGCGATTGGTTCGATCAGCCCGCTTCCGATGATTTCACCAAGGCAATGACGACTAACGACGACACCCCCGACGAAAAGAAGATGCCGCTGCTCGACCATCTCCGGGAGCTGCGTCAGCGTTTGCTCTATTCGATCGGGGCGTTCCTGATTGCCTTCTTCGCCTGCTACTATTTCTCGCAGCCGATTTTCGATTTCCTGGTTCAGCCACAAGCTGCGGCTTATGCCAGCGTGCCCGGGCGCACCGGCCAGCGATTGATCTTCACGGCGCCAACCGAGGCCTTCTTCACCTATATGCGCGTGGCTTTCTTCGCGGCGGCTTTCGTGTCGTTTCCGGTCATCGCCAATCAGATTTGGATGTTCGTCGCGCCGGGGCTCTACAAAAAGGAAAAGCGGGTCTTCATGCCGTTTCTCCTGGCGACGCCCGTCTTGTTCGTGCTCGGCGCGGCGTTGCTCTACTACCTAATTTTGCCTTTTGTGCTGACGTTCTTCATCGGGTTCGAAGTGGCGGCCGGCGACGGCACCTTGCCCATACAGCTCGAAGCGAAGATGAGCGAATATCTCTCCTTCGTCATGCTCCTGCTTTTCGCCTTCGGCGTCAGCTTTCAGTTGCCAGTGTTGCTCGCCTTGCTGGCGAAGGCCGGAATGGTGACCGCCAAGGGACTGGGAGAGAAACGCCGTTACGCTGTCGTCGGCATTGTCACCTTTGCCGCGATCGTGACGCCGCCCGATTTCGGCTTCAGCATGATGTTGCTCGCAGTGCCTCTTTACCTGCTTTACGAGGTTTCGATCTGGGTGGCGAAATGGATCGAACGGGACCGCTTCCGGCGGGAGCAGGAAGCGGAAGCAGCAGAGATCGAGGAAGAGGCCAAATCCAAGCGCAGACCGGCCGACGCCTGAGGCCCACCGGCACGGCCTGTGGACGAGCCGGATGCGGCGCCGTATAAACGGCGCCCACATCATGGCGTGACTGGCTCAATCATTCATGCACGACCTGAAATGGCTTCGCGATAACCCGGCGGATTTCGACGCCGGTCTGGCGCGGCGCGGCCTGAAGCCGCAATCGGCGGCGATCCTGGCGCTGGACGAAAAGCGTCGGGCCGCACAGACCGCGATGCAGGACATCCAGCAGCGCCGCAACGAATCCTCAAAACGCATCGGCCAAGCCAAGGCGCGGGGCGAGGACGTCGCCGCGGTCATGGCCGAGGTGGCCGCGCTCAAGAACGCGCTGCCCAAGGCCGAGGCGGAGGAATCGAGCGTTGGCGCCGAGATCGACGCCTTGCTGGCGGAGATTCCCAATTTGCCGGCGGCGGACGTTCCCAATGGCGGCGACGCGGCGGCCAATGTCATGGTCCGCGCCTGGGGCGAAAAGCGGGCTTTCGCCTTTGCCCCAAAGCCGCATGACGAGATCGGACCAATTCTTGGCCAGATGGATTTCGAGCGCGCGGCGCGGTTGTCCGGCGCGCGTTTCACGGTTCTGAGCGGCGGGCTGGCGCGTCTGTCACGGGCAATCGGTCAATTCATGCTCGATCTGCACACTGGCGATTTCGGCTATCGCGAGGTCGCGCCACCGGTCCTGGTGCGCGACGCGGCGATGTTCGGCACCGGCCAATTGCCAAAATTCGCGGAAGACTCCTTCCGCACGGCGACTGGCTATTGGTTGATCCCGACTTCCGAAGTGTCCCTGACAAATCTGGCCGCCGACGAAATTCTCGACGAGGCGAAGCTGCCTTTTCGATATACCGCGCTGACGCCGTGTTTCCGCGCCGAGGCCGGCGCCGCCGGCAAGGATACGCGCGGCATGATCCGCCAGCATCAGTTCGAGAAGGTGGAGCTGGTCAGCATCGCCCATCCCGATGCTTCCGAAGGTGAACACGAACGCATGACCCAATGCGCCGAGGAAGTGTTGAAGCGGCTCGGACTGCATTATCGAGTCATGCTTCTATGCCCCGGCGACATGGGCTTTTCCGCCCGCAAGACCTATGACATCGAGGTCTGGCTGCCCGGACAGGATGCCTTCCGCGAGATTTCGAGCTGCTCCAATTGCGGCGACTTCCAGGCCCGGCGAATGAAGGCCCGCTTCCGGCCGAAGGAAGGGAAAGGAACGCGTTTCGTCCATACCCTTAACGGCTCCGGCCTCGCCGTCGGCCGCACCCTGATCGCGGTGGTTGAAAATTATCAGAACGGCGACGGTTCGGTGACGGTGCCGGATGCGCTGCGCCCCTATATGAGCGGTCGGGACGTCATAACAGCCGATGTCTGAGGCACCGCTCGACCTCGCCAAGGCGCGCATCCTAGTCACCAACGATGACGGCATCCACGCTCCCGGTATCAAGATACTGGAGAAGATCGCGCTCGGCTTCACGCGCGATGTCTGGGTTGTGGCCCCGGAGACCGAGCAAAGCGGCACCAGCCATTCCCTAACGCTGCGCCGCCCTTTGCGGATCCGCAAGGTGACCGGCCGCCGGTATGCCGTGGACGGCACGCCGACCGATGCGGTGTTGCTTGCAATCAACCATTTGCTCAAGGGTGAACGCCCAAATCTGGTGCTGTCCGGCATCAACCGCGGCGGCAATCTGGGCGAGGACGTGACTTATTCCGGGACCGTCGCCGCGGCCATGGAGGCAACATTGCTCGGCGTGCGCGCCATCGCCTTGAGCCAGGTGAGCGAGGGCAATGGCCCGGCGAAATGGGCGACGGCCGAACACCACGCGCCGGACATCCTGCGCCGTCTCGCCGGTATCCGCTGGCCCACGAACATGCTCGTCAATGTCAATTTCCCCGACGTGACCGCTCACGCCGTGACCGGAGTCGTCGTCGCCGCGCAGGGAAAACGCAAGATCGGCGACCAGCTTGTCGCCGGTGTCGATCCGCGCGATGTGCCGTATTTCTGGATCGGCGCCATGCGTAAGGAAGAAGCGACCCGACCGGGCACCGATTTGGCCACCGTCCATGCCGGCGCCATCGCCGTGACGCCGCTCAACCTCGATTTGACCCATCGGCCGGCCTTGAAAATCTTGGCCCAGGCGCTCGCGTGAGCACGCCGAACCACAAAGCCCGGTTGGTCATGGAACTGCGCGGGGCCGGGGTCACCGATACCCGTGTGTTGTCCGCGATCGAACGGGCGCCGCGCGAAATCTTCGTGCCCTCGCCCTTTGTCGACCAGGCCTATGCGAGTTCACCCTTGCCCATCGGCCACGGCCAGACCCTCAGCGCGCCTTCCGTCGTGGGCATGATGACGCAGGCACTGGAGACTGGGCCGCGGCTCAAGGTGTTGGAGGTCGGCACCGGCTCGGGCTATCAGACCCTCGTGCTGTCGCGCCTGTGCCGGCGGGTGTACACGATCGAACGTCATCGCCAGTTGCTGGACGAGGCCGAGGCTCGTTTCGCCACGCTTCGGCTGCATAACATCACGACACGACATGGCGATGGCGCCCTCGGTTGGCCGGAGCAGGCGCCTTTCGACCGTATCATCGTCACCGCCGCTGCCAGCGAGCGCCCGGAGACTCTGCTTGGGCAGCTCGCCGTGGGCGGCGTCATGGTCATCCCGATTGGCGGACGAGGCGACGACCAAAGGCTGGTGCGCTTCAAGAAAGAGGAGCAAGGGGTCGTCAGCGCCGATCTCGGGGCGGTGCGTTTTGTGCCCCTAGTCGGGGGCACCTTACCGGAAAGACCTGGTAATAATTAAGGCAAGACCCGGGCAAATTGGGGCAGGGGACTAGTCAGAGGCTTAAAACCGCGCTATTTACCTGTGGATGATTCGGCGAATCGGTCTGTCATCCGCGCTCGCGCTCGCTCTTTTCGGGGCATCCGGATGTGCGCTCGTCGCGAACGATCCGTCCATGGGGCGGTTCGGTTCCTCGTCGGCGGCGGCCGCGCGACCGGCGCCGCCGATCACCGGCAAGGTCATCGTCCAGCCCGGCGAATTCGTCAGCTTGATCGCCAAGCGGCACAATATTTCAATCCAGGCCATCATCGACGCCAACGGCCTCAGGGCGCCCTACACCGTTTATCCCGGCCAAATTCTGGCGCTGCCCGCGACCGACATGCGTTATGCACAGCTTCCGCCTTCGGTCACTGCCCCGCGCAGCCCAGCGCCCGTGTCCTATCCACAGTCGAGCATCGAGGCAGGACCGTTGCCGCCCCTCGAGCCGCCGCTTCCAAGTCCCGGTTCAAGCAGCACCTCACGCCGCGACATCGAGGTCGCGCCGCTCCCGCCGCCGGTTATCGTGACGACGTCCTTCGACGATGTTGCACCTTTGCCCGCGCCGCCTCCGCCCGCGCAAGCCAAAGCCGCGCCCAGCGACGTGCCGCCGGCTCCCGGCCGAGGCTTTGCTTGGCCAGTGGATGGCCCGGTGCTGTCTGATTTCGGTCCCAAGGGCGGGGGCATGCACAATGACGGGATCAATATCGGCGCGGCCCGAGGCGCCTCGGTGCGTGCCGCCGAGGCCGGAACCGTGGTTTACGCCGGAAACGAAATGCGCGGCTTCGGCAATTTGCTTTTGATCCAGCACGAAGATGGCTGGGTCACCGCCTATGCCCATAACGAGGCGTTGCTGGTCAAACGCGGCGACCGCGTGAAAAAGGCGCAGACCATCGCCCGCGTCGGGGCGACCGGCGGTGTCGCCGCTCCTCAGCTTCATTTCGAAATCCGCCGGGGCAACCGGGCGGTTAATCCAATGGATTATCTCGCGGCATCCAACCGCGCCCGCGCCCAAATACTTAAAGACGCCGCCCCAAGCGACCGGCCAAATCCTGGATGAACTGCCAGGCGACGCGGCCCGAACGTGCGCCGCGCGTCACCGACCATTCCTTGGCCTCGGACAATAGCTGTTCGCGGTCGAGCTCCAGACCGAAACGATCGGCGTAACCTTCGACCATGGCTTCAAAAGTGTCCTGGTCGCAGGCATGGAAACCCAGCCACAGCCCGAAGCGGTCGGAAAGCGATACCTTTTCCTCCGTCGCCTCGGATGGATTGATCGCGGTCGCGTTTTCGTTGTCGATCATGTCGCGCGGCATCAAATGCCGCCGGTTGGACGTGGCGTAAAAGACAACCTGTGACGGCCGGCCTTCGATTCCGCCCTCCAACACCGCCTTCAGCGATTTGAACGACGCGTCGCCGCCATCGAAGGAGAGATCGTCGCAGAACAGAATGCAGCGCCGGGTACCCGCGCGCATCAAATCGAGCAGGCGTGGCAGTGAAGGCAGATCCTCGCGGTGGATTTCGATCAAGGCGACCGCCCCATGTCCGTTGCGGCGCGGCCGGTCGTGGTTGACCTGGGCGTGAACCGCCTTGACCAGCGAACTCTTGCCCATGCCGCGAGCGCCCCACAAGAGGGCGTTGTTGGCCGGGAAACCGTCGGCAAAGTGGCGGGTGTTGGCGAGAAGGATGTCGCGCTGGCGGTCGATGCCGCGCAGCAGCCCGATGTCGACGCGGTTGACCTCGGCCACCGCACTCAGGCAGCCGCTATCCTCATGCCAGACAAAAGCATCGGCAGCGTCAAGGTCGCTTCTGGCCGGTGCCGGTGGCGCCAGTCTTTCCAGGGCGTCGGCGATCCGGGCCAGCAGGGGGGACAAATCGGAACCGTTCATCGCGGCGACCCTAACATAGCCCGGGCGCCGGTCAACGCGCGCCCTTCGCAGCGCTTGCATCAACCGGACAGCCGGCTATAGTCCCCCGGAACGGCCGTTTACCGGCCGTTCTTGTCATTTGTCGAACGGAGTTTCAATGTTCGTTTCGCCGGCCTACGCGCAGGCCGCCGCCACCGGCGGCGCCTTCGATCTGATTTCCCTGCTGCCGCTTGTTCTTATCTTCGTCGTCTTCTACTTCTTGATGATTCGGCCGCAGCAAAAGAAGGTGAAAGAGCACCGCACGATGCTCGATGCGTTGCGTCGTGGAGATCGCGTTGTCACCGCGGGCGGCATCATCGGGGTAGTCACCAAGATCCCCGGCGACAACGAAGTCATCCTCGAAATCGCCAAGGATGTGCGTGTTACGGTAGTCCGCAGCACCATCACCGAAATCCGGGCCAAGGCCGAGCCGGCCGACGATGCCGACGACAAAGGCAAGGAAGACAGCGGCAAGAAAGGCACCTAGGTCGGGGCTGTCGCCGGTAGCGGGAGGAGGGCGGTCGCGCCATGATGCATATCGAACGCTGGAAGGTTGCCGTTATCATCGCCATCAGCCTGGTGGCCCTGGCCTTTGGCGCACCCAATCTGGTGTCGCGCGAACAGGCGGAGCAGCTTCCCGCCTGGGTGCCGCATAAACAAATCAGCCTGGGTCTCGACCTCCAGGGCGGCTCGCACTTGCTGCTCGAAGTCGATACGCAGGCGATCATCCGTGAAAGACTGGAAAACCTTCTCGATGCGGCCCGCAACGCCATGCGCCAGGCTCGAGTCAATTACACCGGCCTCGCCGTCCAAGGGAACGGCATTGCGTTCCGGTTCCGCGACTCCTCCGCCGATCAGGTTCGGGAGCTGGCGCGCACGCTGGATGCCACCGCTCAGATCAACCTGACCGCCGATGGGCTCGTCACCATCAAGCTCGACGACACCCAGGTCGCCGCGCAGAAACGGCGGGCGGTGGCGCAATCGATCGAAATCGTCCGTCGGCGAATCGATGAGACCGGCGCCCGCGAGCCCAGCATTCAAATGCAGGGTGAAGACCGCATTGTCGTCCAACTTCCCGGCATCACCGATCCGGAGCGCGTGAAGCGCCTGCTCGGCAAGACCGCCAAGATGACCTTCCATTTTCTTCATCCGACGGCCATGCCCGAGGACGCGCGCACCGGGCAGCTTCCCGCGGGAACGCAGGTGCTGCCCGCGGACAAGGAACTCGACCCATCCGGGCGGCCGTTCCTGTATGTCGTCAACCGGCGCATCGTCGTGTCCGGGGACAAGCTGACCGATTCCCAGCCCAGCTTCGACGGCAACCAAGGCCAATGGGTGGTCAATTTCCGTTTCGACACCACGGGCGGCCGCCAATTCGGCAATGCGACCAAGGAGAGCGTGGGCCAGCGCCTCGCCATCGTTCTCGACGGCCGTGTCATCAGCGCGCCGGTCGTGCGCGAGCCGATCCTTGGCGGCAGCGGCCAGATTTCCGGAAGCTTCAACGCCGAAAGCGCCAGTGAACTCGCGATCTTGTTGCGCGCCGGCGCGCTGCCGGCGCCGCTGACCGTAATCGAGGAACGGACGGTCGGCCCCGATCTGGGCGCGGATTCGATTCGCTCGGGCACGTTGGCCAGCATCATCGGCCTCGTCCTCGTGGCCGCCTTCATGCTCGTCACCTATGGAATTTTCGGGGTGATGGCGAACATCTCGTTGCTCGTCAATTTGGGCATGTTGATCGGAGCGCTTTCGCTCCTCCAGGCCACGCTGACGCTGCCGGGCATCGCCGGCATCGTGTTGACGATGGGCATGGCGGTCGACGCCAACGTCTTGATCTATGAGCGCGTCCGCGAGGAGATTCGTAATGGGCGCACGGCGCTGTCGGCGATCGATTCCGGCTTCGAGCGCGCGATGGCGACGATCATCGACACCCATTTGACCACGCTGATATCCGGGGTCCTGATGTTCCTGCTCGGCACCGGGCCGATCAAGGGCTTCGCTGTGACGCTCAGCCTGGGCATCATCACGTCCCTGTTCACCGCGGTCTGGGTGACGCGCCTGCAGGTCGCCTGGTGGTATCGGTGGCGCCGCCCGCAAGTTGTCCCGATCTGAAGGCATATCATGAGAACGCTGCATCTCGTCCCGCCGAACACCAAGATTCCATTTGTTGGCACGCGCGGATTCACAGTCATATTTTCGGCGTTTCTGTCCTTTGCCTCGGTGGCGTTGCTCGTGATTTTCGGATTGAATCTCGGGATCGATTTTCGCGGCGGCATCACCATGGAGGTGAGGGCCCGCCAAGCCGCCGATCTTGCCCAGATGCGGCACACACTCGACGGCCTTGGTCTCGGCGACGTGGCGCTTCAGGAATTCGGCAGCGTTAATGACGTCCTGGTTCGCATCCAGCGCCAAGATGGCGGTGATCGCGCACAGGCGGAGGCGGTGGAGAAGGTCAAGGCCGCGCTCGGCGCCGATATCGATTATCGCAGGATCGAAGTCGTCGGCCCCAAGGTCGGCGGCGAGTTGATCCAGAACGGCATCGTCGCCATCGTTCTGTCACTGCTCGCCATCGCCGTTTATGTGTGGTTCCGCTTCGAGTGGCAATTCGGACTGGCCGCGCTTATCGCGCTCCTCCACGATACGTTGTCCACCATCGGATTGTTCGCGCTCACGCGGCTCGAATTCGATATTTCGACCGTGGCCGCGGTCCTGCTGGTCGCTGGCTATTCGATCAACGACAACGTCGTCGTCTTCGACCGCATTCGGGAAAACATGCGTAAATACAAACGCATGGATTTCGGCGATTTGATGGACATGAGCATCAACCAGACATTGTCCCGAACCGTGCTGTCCAGCGGCACGACCTTTCTCGCCGTGTTGTCTCTGGTGTTGTTTGGCGGGGAAGTCATCAGGGCCTTCAGCGTCTGCATGTTGTGGGGCATCGTCATCGGCACCTATTCCTCGATCGCCCTAGCCTCGCCTTTGCTCCTATATCTGCACCAACCGCGAGTCGTCGACGCCGAGGAGGCCAGCGCGGCGCCCTGACCCGGGTGTTTCGTCGAGTTTGCTTTCAGGCATCGTTGCCGCAATCGAGGTGCCGCCATGGACGTGACCCCGCGTATCGCGGCCGCCCACCAGATCGTCGAAGGGTATGGACCGGGACGTTTCAGGGTCAGCGGCCGGACGATCGAAGGCGCGATCATCGTCTTTCCCGATAGTGTCCTGCCGTGGGTCGTCGATGCGGCGAAGCCCGACTTCGACGGCCTGGTTGCGGCTATGCTTTCGCCCGAGGCGGAACGCGTGGACCTGCTTCTCGTCGGTTGCGGCGCGCGCATCATGTTGGTCCCGGCGGAGCATCGGGCGCGTTTGCGCCAAGCCGGCATCGTCGTCGAACCGATGGATACGGGCGCGGCCTGCCGTACCTACAACGTATTACTGACCGAAGGCCGCCGCGTGGCGGTGGCGTTGGTGCCAATCGCTTGAAGCCGCGCTGGGCGGCTCCAATCTCGCCGCGAAGACAAGAAAAAAGGGCGGGCTGCATGGCGCAGCCCGCCCCGATCGAAGCGCGACTACCCGATGTAATGCGCGGCCGAAGCCATCGAATACAACATCGGGATCGACAACATGGTGTTGAACCGTGAGGTCAACATCGCCAAGCGCGCCGCCGCTTTCTTCGCGTCGGGTTCAGCCGGCACCAGCCCCAGCGCTTTCTGCTGATTGGGCCAGATGATAAACCACACGTTGAAGGCCATGATCAGGCCCAGCCACATGCCGATGCCGATTTGCCGTTCGACGCTGCCGCCATTGGTGGCACCGAGCAGAAGGGCGTCCACGAGATAGCCGTTGAACCAGGCCACCAGCAGCCCGGTGATCACGGTCGACAGGGCAGCCCAGCGGAACCAGAACAGCGCCGCGGGTGCAATCACCTTGCTGACCGCCGGTTTCTGCTCGTCCGGAATTTTCGGCATCGAGGGAATTTGGACGAAGTTGAAATACCAGAGTAGGCCGATCCACATCACGCCGCTCACAATGTGAGTCCAGCGGAAGAAAAACCCGAACCAAATCCGGTTGAGCGCGAAGGTATCGGTCGCCGCGATGAACAGGATCGTTAGAATCAGTCCAAGAAGCAGTGCGTTGGGAAGCTTCTCAAAGACTTTGCCCATGCGGTTCCCCTATCTGCAAATAGTAATGTTCCGCAAGTCTAACACAACCTGTTGTATATGCAATCGATCGAACCCAATTCTATCGCATGATCGTGATCGCCGCCTTGCGGCCGGATCGAATGGCTCCTTCAAGCGTGGCGGGAAGGCCTGTGTCGGTCCAATCCCCGGCCAGAAACAGATTGCGCCACAGCGTCTTCGTCGCCGGGCGCCGCGATTCCTGATCCGGGGTTTGGAAAAAGGTTGCCGCGCGTTCCTTCACCACACTCCAAGCGGGAAGCGATGCCGTTGACCCGAGGGCCATCGCGGTGTCCGGCCACAAGACCTCTGCGATGGTCGCTTTCGGCAAATCGATTAGGGAATCGGCCGCACTCACGCTGGCCATTGCCAGGCGGCCTCGCGTGAAGACCCATTGCGCGGCCCCGCCAATCAGTCCGATGAACGATGCGCCACCAGGCAGCCGCGCTGGGGAATCGAGGCTGTAGACGGCATTAACGATGGCGGCGTCCGGGTGCGGCGCCGATAACTCCGGCAACAGCCGGCGAGCGGCGCGTGGCGGGACGGCAAGCACGACCGAATCGCCCGCCTCCAGACTCACGCGCGACTGGCTTGTTGCCAGGGCGCAGGCAAGTCCACCGGTCATGTCAATGTTGTCGACCGCCTCGCGCAGCCTGACCTCGCCCCCTAACGCGGTCAAAGTTGCCAACGCCGGATCGATGAAACAATCGCTGAGGCCGCGCGCCGCGACGAAGGGCCGGCAGGCGGCCCCACCCTTGGCGAAGGACTCGCCCAGGGCGCGCCCAAGCGACCGGGCCGAAGCCACATCCGGCGCCGTATTGAGCATGGCGAGCGTCAGCGGTGCCCATAACGAGTCCAAGGCACGCGGCGAAACCCGCAGGCAGTCCGCGACGGTCTTAGCGCGGCCTGCCAGCATCAGGCGCAGGACCGGGGCATAGTCGCGGGCCACCGTTCCCGGCACACGGCGCGAAGGTGCCAGCACCCACCAGGGCAGGACGCCGTCATTGGGTTGCAGCCGCCAACCCTGGCGGTGCCGCAAATCGAAGAAGGGGAACCCTTCCGGCGCCGCTGGAATCAGGCCGCTGCTGCCGATGTCGCGGAGAAAGCCGAAGACCGCGTGGTTGCCGCCGAGAACGAGGTGGTTGCCATTGTCGATGCTGCAGCGCAGACGCGGTTCGTGGAAGGATCGGCACCGACCGCCGGCGGCGGCCGCGGCCTCGAAAAGGACGACCCGCCGGCCGGCCTTGGCGACCGACAGCGCGCAGGCGAGCCCGGCGAGGCCCGCGCCCACGACATACACGGTCTTCACGGCCTGGATGTGAGGTATGTCCGCGCGGCCAGCCAGGCGTACAAACCCAGTCCGATCCGCGGGCGCGACGGATTGGGCCAAGGGCCGCCGCGCAGTCGATGAAGGAGTCGCCGATAGGCCGCCATCATCAAAAGCGCCGGCCGCAGCGCGACCCGCTCCTCGGCCGGGAAACAGGCGGCGGCCTCGGCATAACGGGAAGCGGCCAGCGCGGCGAGGCTTTCGCAGGCCCGCTCCAGATTGGCGTGTCCAAGCACAGTACCGGCCGCGCGCTCGGCGATCCCGGCGGCTTCGAGCATCTCGCGTGGCAGATACAGGCGGCCGTGCGCGGCGTCCTCGCCGAGATCGCGCAAGATGTTTGTCAGCTGCATCGCGGTCCCCAACAGCAGCGCGAATGCCGCCGCGGCGGGCGTGCGCGCGCCGAGTATCGGCAACATCAGCAGACCGACCGAACCGGCCACGCGGCGGCAATAGAGTTCGAGTATTTCGAGGGTTGGGGCCTGCATCGTTCCCCCGGCATCCAGGCGCAGGCCGTCGATCAGCTCGTTGAATTCGGCCCGCTCGAGTGCGTATTCGGCGACCGCCGGGGCAAGTGCCACCGTCAGCACATGCCCCGGACGGCCCTTGAAAAGTTCGTCGATTTCCGTGCTCCAGCCGGCAAGGCCAAGTCTCTTGGCCGGCACTGTGAAGGGGCCGTCGGCAAGATTGTCGAGCTCGCGGCACAACGCATAAAGCGCATAGATCGCCTCGCGCCGAGGAGAGGGCAGCAAGCGCATGGACCAATAAAATGTCGACCCCGATGCCTTCACGAGGCCGCGCACATGGCGTCGCGCCTCGTCCAGTGGAACCGTCACCGGCGCACCCCGCGCCAAAGCCCATGCAGGATCGCCGCGAACCAATCCAATCGCGACAAACCAACCCGCCTTCCCATCGGATCTTCGCGCCGCAGCCGAGCCGCCAGGCGAAGTGCCAGCGACAGGGTGACGCCGGCCTGCACGCGCAAGGAAAAGGAGGCGACGCCCGCGGGTAAAGGCTGCGCTGCCGCGAGCAGCCGATCGACGCCGTCGAGCACTCGATCGAAGATCGGCCGCAGCCCCGGACCGGCCTTGTCGTCGCCCAGCAGCGAGATATCGAGGCGTTCCCGTGCCATCCATTCAAGCGGGATATAGCTGCGTCCCAGTGTCACGTAATCCTCGCGGCAATCCTGCACGTGGTCGAGGATTTGCAGTGCCGAGCACAAGGCATCGGCCGCCGGACCATGAGCCTTGCTCTCGCCGAACAGATCGAGCAGGAAGCGGCCAACCGGCGCCGCCGAATAGCGGCAATAGGCCAAGAGGTCGCTCCACCCCCGGCATGGCTTGCCCAGGGCATCCCACTTGAAGGCCTGGAGCAGATGCTGGGCGTGATCGAGCGGTATCCCGGCGCCGTTCAGGATCGCGCGCAGATGCCGCGCCGGCGCCGTTTCCGCCATGTCTGGCGCCTCGCCGGACAGCGCCTCGCCCAAGGCGCCGAGCCGAGCGAGTTTTTCATCGGCGGGCAGCAGCGGGCTGTCGGCGATGTCGTCAGCGGCGCGGGCGAAGGCGTAGAACGCGGCGACCTGAGGCCGGACGGATTGCGGCAGGAACCGGACGCCAACCGGAAAGTTGGTCTCCCGCACGGATATTGAGCCGGGGTCGGTCACGCCGCTCGACGAGGCGAAATCGGCCAACGACATGAATTCGGGTAAACGGTGCTATCGCCCGGCATTGCGGTTCGTATACTGACACGCACCGAGCCGGGCCGGCCAGCGTTGCCGTGCCTCTACGGCGCCTTTTCTCGGGAACGTTGAGAAATGTCAAAAGAGGCTGGCACGTACTGCGCTGAACAGAGTCGCCGGTTCGACCGCGACCGTTACCTGACCGCGTTGTTTGCCCCGGAGGATCGGCGCGGCGCGCTTTTCGCGCTTCATGCCTTCAACCTCGAAATCGCCAAGACCCGCGAAACAGTCAGCCAGCCGATGCTCGGCCAAATCCGCCTGCAATGGTGGCGCGAGGCCGTGGCCGAATGTTTCGCCGGCCGCGTCCGCGAACATCTGGTTCTGCGGGCGCTCGCCGCGGCGATCGGACGTCACGGATTGCCCCGCGCGCCCTTCGAACGCCTGATCGACGCGCGGGAATTCGACCTCGAGGACCGGCCGCCGGCCGATTTTCCTCAACTCGAATCCTATGCCGACGAAACCGCCACGCCACTGATCCTCTTGGCGC
Organism: Asaia bogorensis; assembly: GCA_945892765.1. GTDB lineage: Bacteria > Pseudomonadota > Alphaproteobacteria > CACIAM-22H2 > CACIAM-22H2 > SHVT01. The sequence goes on along the minus strand of CAMDDQ010000039.1, from coordinate 4,869 downwards.
TGAAGGTGCTCGACGCCGAAACGGCGGAGACCGTATTGGCCGCTCGTCACGTTGGTATCGCCCAGGCAATCGTCGGCTTGCTGCGCGCGGTGCCAACCCATGCGCGAGCCAAGCGCCTTTATTTACCAGTGAGACTCATGGACACGGCCGAACTTCGATTCAATGATCTGTTCGAGTTGCGGTCGACGCCGGCGCTGGGGACCGTGGTCGGCGTGTTGGCGGAAGCGGCCCATTCCCACCTCGCGGCCGCCCGCGCGCTGTCCCCGAAACTGCCGGCGGCGGCGCTGCCAGCACTCCTTCCCGCGGTCTTGGCGCGATCCCAGTTGCGCCGGATCGAACGCCTGGGCGGAGACGTCCTTCGCCCGGCCCTGGCGAGGCCGCAGATCATGGCCCCGCTGCTGCTTGCCTGGCGGGCCTTTCGCCGGAGGATTTAAGGCTTGGCGGGAGGCTTCGACTGCACCGACGCCCAATCCTCGATCAGGCGCGCGGCGATGCTCTCCAGGGCCGATCGATCTTGTCGGGGTGGTGGACCGCGACGCTTGAAAAGACGCCCGCTCCTTTCCAAAACACGGTCTCGACGAAGCGCGACGCCCCCAAATAATCGACCAGGGCGTAGCGTGAAAGGGACAGTCTCACGAAAGACACGCACAGGGCGTTGGTCTCGAAGAACAACGTATCGATGACGAGATAGGCAACCGGGTATTCGAAACTGCGTTTGTCGAACAACCTAAAACCACGTTTGGACAACAGACCGTTGAGGCTGCGTTCCAGCGCCTGCTGTTTAATGCCGCAGATCTGGGGGTCCTGTGACAGGTCCTCGACAATCACGAAGCCGCCTGGAATCCCGCGCATGGCCTCGTTGTTGGCCTGCGCGCTCGCGTGGTCGATGCGCGCAAAGGCCAACATCGCGACCATCATGGACAGGACAAGAATTCGCGCGGCCACCGCCATCCCCGTTCCGGCCCTTCCCCGCACTACGCCGCTATGGCCTTGCCGCCGAGCCAGGCCTCGAGATCGGCCAGCGCGCGGCGGCTTAACGCACGCTTGCGATCGGTGCCCTTTACGCGCTCCTCGACCGGCGGGAACAGACCGAAATTTGCGTTCATCGGCTGAAAGGTCTTGGCGTCGCCTCCGCCGGTGATGTGGTTCAGCAAGGCGCCAAGCGCGGTGGTCGGCGGCGGCGGCCGCGTGATCGCGCCCAGCCGCTCGGCGGCGGCAAAGCGGCCGGCGAGCAGCCCCATAGCCGCGCTTTCGACATAACCCTCAACGCCCGTGATCTGGCCGGCGAAACGCAAACGTGCCTGCGATTTCAGGCTAAGAGTTCCGTTCAACAGATTGGGGCTATTGATAAAGGTATTTCTGTGCAGTCCGCCGAGCCGGGCGAATTCCGCGCCTTCGAGCCCGGGGATCATCCGCAACACCCGTTTCTGTTCGGCATGTTTCAATTTGGTCTGGAACCCGACCAGATTGTAAAGCGTGCCGAGAGCATTGTCCTGCCGCAGTTGCACCACGGCAAAGGGACGGCGCCCGGTTCGCGGATCGGTGAGCCCGACCGGCTTCATGGGGCCGAAGCGTAGCGTTTCCACGCCGCGCGCCGCCATGATTTCGACCGGCAGGCAGCCCTCGAAATAGGGCGTGTTGGCCTCCCATTCCTTGAATTCGGTCTTTTCGCCGGCGAGCAGGGCATCGACGAAGGCGTAGTAGCCGTCGCGTTCCAGCGGACAATTGATGTAGTCCGCGCCATCGCCGCCCGGCCCGGCCTTGTCATAACGCGATTGAAACCACGCCTTCGACAGATCGACGCTGTCCTTATAGACGATGGGCGCGATCGCATCGAAGAAAGCCAGCGCAGCCTCGCCGGTCAGCTGCCTTATGCCTTCGGCCAGGGCCGGCGAGGTGAGGGGGCCGGTGGCCACGATCACCGAATCCCAATCCTCGGGCGGCAAGCCCGCGATTTCCTCGCGGCGAATGTCAATGAGCGGATCGGACGTCAGTGCGTCTTGCACGGCCTGCGCGAAGCCCACACGATCGACCGCAAGCGCGCTTCCAGCCGGAACCTTGTGCCCGTCGGCCGCCGCCATGATCAGCGATCCGCAACGGCGCATTTCCGCGTGCAGCAGGCCGACGGCATTGGTTTCGGCATCGTCGGAGCGGAAGGAATTGGAACAAACCAGCTCCGCCAGGGTCTCGGTGGTGTGCGCGGGCGTGGCGCGCAGCGGGCGCATCTCATGCAGGATGGCGGGCACACCGGCGCGGGCGATCTGCCACGCCGCCTCGCATCCGGCGAGCCCGCCGCCAATGACGTGAACCGAAGACACTTTTGTCACGCCCGAAAATTACCACCCCGAAAGCTGTTCGCCGGAATTCGGGCCACTATAGCGCGATGACCGCCTCCGGTCCCAAGGCTGGTGCGACCCCGCGGGCAATGGTAAAATGCGGATCGCTCAAAGATGGGTATTTCCATGGCTGCGAAAAGGCCCGGCTGGGGGTGGCGGAACGCGAACGACCCTTGGCAGGCTGTGATCCTCGGCTCGGCCTTGGCCGGAGGCATCGTGCTTTACGGCGTGGTTCTGGTTCTCATTCTGGTCGGCGGCGAGCAATGGCCAATCGAGGCTTTCGCGAACAACCGGCAGGAACGGCTGTTCGATGCCATGCTGACCGTGTGCCTCGCCATCTACGGCGCCTGGGTCATGACCATGTGGTTGCGCCAGAGGCGGGAGACCGCGCGCATCGAACGCAGCCACCGCGAACACCAACGCCGCGTGCGCCTACGGCGCCTGACCCGACGGCTGGTCCCGCCCACACCCGACCGCGAGACGAATTAAGACATCGGCGACGTGGCCGCCGATCAAGCGCGCTTGCGTGTCCTTGCGGCCTTCAGATACGGCGCGAGGTATTGCCCGGTGTAACTGCCCTTGGTGCGGGCGATGTCCTCGGGTGTGCCCGATGCCACAACACGACCGCCTTTGGCGCCGCCTTCGGGACCGAGGTCGATCACCCAATCGGCGGTTTTGATGACCTCCAAATTGTGCTCAATCACGACCAGCGTATTACCCTGATCGGCAAGGTGGTGGAGGACTTCGAGCAGCTTGCGGACGTCGTCGAAATGCAGGCCGGTGGTTGGCTCATCCAGGATGTAGAGCGTGTTGCCGGTCGCTCGCCGCGCCAGCTCCTTGGCCAACTTCACGCGCTGAGCCTCGCCCCCGGACAAAGTCGTGGCGGGCTGGCCGACATGGACATAACCGAGCCCGACCTTTTGCAGCGTTTCAAGCTTTTCCCGGATCGACGGCACGGCCTTGAAGAAATCGGCACCTTCGTCGACAGTCATATCAAGAACGTCTGCGATCGATTTGTTTTTAAACGAAATTTCAATGGTTTCCCGATTATACCGCTTGCCCTTGCAGGAATCGCATTGGACATAGACGTCGGGCAGAAAGTGCATCTCGATCTTGATGACTCCGTCGCCCTGACACGATTCACATCGCCCGCCCTTGACGTTGAACGAGAACCGGCCGGGCTTGTACCCGCGCGCGCGGGCCTCGGGTAGGCCGCAGAACCAGTCGCGTATCGGCGAAAACGCGCCGGTATAGGTGGCGGGGTTGGAACGCGGCGTCCGCCCGATCGGCGATTGGTCGATATCGACGATCTTGTCGAGGAATTCGGCGCCGTCGATGCGGTCATGCTCGCCGGCATGGGCGCGCGTGCCCATCAGCCGCCGCGCCAACGCCTTGTATAGGGTCTGCACGACAAGCGTTGATTTGCCGCCGCCGGAAACGCCAGTGACGCAAGTGAAGGTGCCCAGTGGCAGCTCCACGGTCACGTTCTGCAAATTATTGGCGCGGGCCCCGACAATCCGCAGGCGCTGATCGCGTTTGCCCGAGCGGCGGAGTTGGGGGACGGCGATTTCCTTCTTTCCCGTCAGATATTGCGCGGTGAGGCTGTCCGGATGCTCCAGAACCTCGGCGGGTTTTCCGGCGGCGATGACCCGCCCGCCATGAACGCCCGCGCGCGGGCCCATATCGATCAGATAATCGGCGGCGCGGATCGCCTCTTCGTCATGTTCGACGACGATGACGGTGTTGCCGAGATCGCGCAGCCGCCGCAGCGTTTCGAGCAGCCGTTCATTGTCGCGCTGGTGCAACCCGATCGAGGGTTCGTCGAGAACATAGAGCACCCCGGTCAGCCCCGAGCCGATCTGCGAGGCCAGGCGGATGCGCTGACTCTCGCCGCCCGACAGCGTTCCCGAATTCCGCGCCAGGGTCAGATATTCAAGCCCAACGTTCACCAGGAAGCCAAGCCGCTCGGTGATCTCCTTCAACACGCGCGCCGCGATGTCGCGCTGCTTTTGCGTGAGGGTGGCGGGCAGGGCGTCGAACCATTCGGCGGCGGCGGCGATCGACATTTCCGCGACCTGGCCGAGATGGATACCGCCAATCTTGACGGCCAGCGCTTCCGGCTTCAGCCGATAGCCGTTGCAGGCCTCGCAGGGCCGAGGGGTCTGGAACCGGCTCAACTCTTCGCGGTGCCAGGCGCTGTCGGTTTCGCGCCAGCGGCGCTCCATGTTCGGAATGACGCCTTCAAACGGCTTGGCCGTGCTGTATTCGCGGCGTCCGTCGGCGAAACGCATGGTGATAACGTCCTCGCCCGATCCGAACAGGATGGCCTGCCGGACCCGTTCATGCAGGTCCTGGAACGGGGTCGAGGTGGAGACCTTGTAGTGCCGGGCGAGGCTGTCGAGGGTCTGCGAATAATATTGCGAGCTGGAGTTGGCCCAGGGCGCGATTGTCCCTTCATGCAGCGAAAGCCGCGGATCCGGCACGACCAATTCGGGATCGAAATACATCTTCACGCCCAGCCCGTCGCAGGCCG
>CAMDDQ010000038.1 GCA_945892765.1 Asaia bogorensis | reverse complement strand
CAGACCGAATTCCACGAAATTGATGCTCGTCGACACGTCGACGGCAAGCACCAGGGCGAGGTCCACGCGCTCTGCCTCCGCACGCGGGGAATTGGCAAGGAAAACGGCAGCGCACATCGCGACGCCGGCCACGCGTTGCCGTGCGGCCGAGCCGATCATGCGCCGGCGGCGAGGTCGAAGCGGATGCCCCAGTCGTTGTGTCTGGCGATGATGGGCAGTTCCGACCCAGCCGTCACTGGCAGGTCCTGATCAAGGAACATGCCCGCCTGCTTCCAATGATTGGCCTGATCTCGAGACCGCGAGGACAAGACGGTACTCTCGTCGAGATGCAGGTCGAACCAGAAAACGATTCCGTGGCAGGTTCCCGACGCGGTGATTGCCAGACCCAAGGCTTGCCAACGCCCACCGAGCGGGATATTGCGAAAGTCGAATTTCAGCGCCGCCACGGGTTCGCTCAACAGCCGGTGTGGCGTGACCTCCAGGTCGATGTCGGTGTAGCCGGCGCTGTGGAAGGAGTCAAAATTGGAGAGGTCGAAGCCGGCGATGCCGCGAATTGGGTTGATCGGTCGCAAAAACGGGCATTCGATCGCGGCCGCGTGAACGACCGCACCCATGGGCACGATGCGCGCATCGTCGCGCACCAGATTGCGCATGGCGTGGCGCAATGTCGGCAACATTCTCTCACCGATCAATCCCATATCGAGGATTTCGGAGATGAGCACATCGGCACGCGCCGCCAAATCGACGCCCACAACCAGCTCAGTCGATTTTTTCGCGACGACGCTGATCTTGTCGGCGTAACCGTTGGCGGCGACGATGCGTTCGGCGACACGCGCCAGCGGCTTGACCATTTCGCAGACAACGACACGGGCACCGGCCCGCGCGGCCATCATCGCCAGTAGCCCCGACCCGGTGCCGATATCGAGGACCAGAGCATCCGGGGTCACCGCGCGCCGGATCGCCCGGTCGTAGGCGCTGTTGCGCGAAGTGTCGTTGAGCATTGGGAAATGCCAGCGGGGAAGCAACCGGCTGCGCATATCGCGCAGGGTTTCGTCCGCCTCGACGGCTCCGGGACGAAGGCGAAGCGCCAGCTCCAAATACTGCTCTGCCTCTTCGATGCGCCCGGCATTCTTGAGACAGACGCCGAGATTGATCATGGCCTCGACAAAGCCCGGGTCGAGCCCCAGCGCCTTGCGGAAGAAAGTCATCGCCTCCGCCGATTGACCCATCTCCTCGAAAATATTGCCGAGATTGAACGGTACCCGCGGATCGTTCGGCCGCAACGCCATTGCGCGCCGGTACGAGTCGGCGGCGCCCACCAGATCGCCTTCTTGACGCCGGGCTAGGGCAAGATTGTAGGTCGCATCGAAGGAGGCCGCGTCGAGTTCGGAGGCTCGGAAAAACGCTTCCGCTGCGGCGGTGACCTGACCCAGCCCAACATGAGCGTTGCCCAAGTGATAGTGATAGATAGACCGGTCGGGGCTGGCGGCTATCGCGCGCCCGATCAAATCGACCGCGTCGCGATGATTGCCCCGTTCGTGGGCAATGATTCCAAGAAGATGAAGTGCCTCGGCGTTGCCGGGATCGGCAGCGAGCACCTTGCGGTAGATCGCTTCCGCCTTTTCGACGCGACCGGCCCGATGATGATCGAGGCCGCTCCCGATGTCGTTGTTATCCGTCATGCCGAATTATCGTTTCGCCGCCAGGTCACCAGTCGCATCCAGGGGCCGCTCTCGTCCAACACGGACAAAGCCAGGACCCGAGGCGATTGCCGATCCATTGAAATTCACTACCATGTCGAGATCATACTCGTTCCGTGCGGGGCAAGGTGGTCCTCTTGACGAAGAACATTCTAGTCGTCGGGCTCACCGATGAGGACCTGCTCGATCTGCGCCGCATTCCCGACGGCCAGTCCTTTCGATTTCATGCGCTCGGCAATTACGACGAGGCTGTCGACCCGAGACGGCTGGATCCAGGCAAGTTTGTCGCGGAAGCGATTCAATTCGTACAATCATCGCCAGAAAAATTCCACGGCATCATCGGCGTCGACGACTACCCGCCCAGCATTCTGGTGCCAACGATCGGACACGCACTCGGCCTCCATGTTGCCCCGCTCGCCGGTGTCCTGCGTTGCGAGCATAAATATTGGAGCAGGCTCGAGCAGCAAAGGGTGGTTCCGGAGGCGGTCCCGCGCTTTGCGTTGATTGACCCACAACAGCCACGGGACCCGGAAGAGATCGGTGTCTCGCTGCCGGTCTGGGTCAAGCCCGTGAAGTCGTTTCTTTCCTATCTCGGCTTCCGCGTGCGTACAAAGCAGGAATGGTATCGAGCATTGGCCGCTGGACGCGACTTCCTACCCGCCTTTGCCGCACCGTTCAATCAGCTTATCGACGGCGTGACGCGACCGCCGGGTGGCGAAAACGTCGATGGAAACTACATGATCGCCGAGGAGTTGCTGCAAGGAAGGCAGTGTACGCTGGAGGGATTCGTCCATGGGGGCCGCGTCACGGTGCTCGGCATCGTCGATTCGATTCGTTTCCCCAACCGGATGAGCTTTAAGCGTTTTCAATACCCGTCCACACTCCCGATGGCGGTCCAGAAGGAGATGCATCGCATCGCCGCAACTGTCATGAGCCAAATCGGCTTCAACAATTCACTATTCAACATGGAGCTGTTCCACGACCCTACGCGCGGCGCTCCGGCGATCATCGAAATCAACAGCCGTTTCTCGCCACAATTTTCCGATCTCTTCGAAAAGGTCGACGGCGTTTCAACGCATGAAATCCTGGTCGACCTCGCCCTCGGGCGGAAGCCGCGCCACGACAAACGCGCAGGGAAATACCGGGTCGCCGCCAGCTTCGTACCGCGTGAATTCCGCGATCGCATGGTCGCGCGCGTGCCGGGCCAGGCGGCACTCGACCGCGTCGGAGAAGAGGTTCCGGATACCGTCGTGAAGATCAGGGCGAGCGCGGGGAAACGCCTTTCGGACTGGCCACAGGACAGCTACAGCTATCGCTATTGCCTATTCAATGTTGGCGGCCAAAACGAACGGGACCTGATGGCGCGATATGAGCTTTGTCGACGCTTGCTGCCCTTCGAGTTCGCCAACTAGATTTCGGCGTCGTGAGGAATGGCCGCGGAGCCCTCCTCCGACACGGCGACGAACGGAAAATGGCAGGCGGTTTCGTGCCCTTCCGCGATCCGCGCCACCGGGGGCACTTCCGATCGACAGCGATCGCGGACAAAACGACAGCGCGTGTGAAACCGGCACCCCGGCGGCGGTTGCAGCGGACTTGGGATTTCTCCGCGGAGGACAATCCGAGGACGACGCCGCTTCGGATCGATGACCGGATTGGCGCCAATCAAGGCGGCTGTATATGGATGGGCCGGCCGTGAGAATAGAGACTTTGTTGACCCGATTTCGACGAGTTTGCCCAGATACATCACCGCGACGCGGTCGGAGACGCGACGGATAATATTGAGATTGTGGCTGACGATCAGATAGGTCAGTCCGAAGCTCTGCTGCAGACCACGCAGCAAATTGAGCAAGTCTCCCTGAATTGAGACATCGAGTCCGGCAGTGGGCTCATCGGCGATGAGCAGCCGAGGCTTCAGAACCAATGCCCGGGCGATCGCTATTCGGCGGGCCTGTCCGCCACTGACTTGATGCGGATATTTGTCGAGAACCTGCACGGGCAGCCCTATGGCGCCGAGGAGATGGCCCACGCCCGCCCAGTGCTCCTCGATCACGAGGCCATGGATGCGTAGCGGCTCCTCAAGCAACTGCCGAACTGTCAGCCGCGGCGACAGGGACGAGGCGGCATCCTGAAAGACAAGCTGGGCCTGGCGCCGGAACCACAACCTGTCCAGCGCCTGGCTCGATTGCCCCTCGAACAAGATCTGTCCGGATGTCGGTCGATGGAGGTCGACGATGGTCTTGGCCAGCGTCGACTTGCCGGAGCCGCTTTCACCGACGACACCGAGGGTCTCCCCGGCGGCGATGTTTAAGGAAACATCGTCTACGGCGCGCAACGGGCCGGGAAACACAACCGACAGGTTGCGAATGGAGACTAGCGGCTGGGGCATCGTCACGCGCGGAAACAAGCGACGCCATGATTTGGCGCGACCGATCGGAATTGCGGCGCCTGTTCGTGGCAACGCGGTTCGGCCAACGAGCAGCGCGCGGCGAAGGTACAACCTGGCGCGACGGCGACGGGATCGAGAACCTCGCCCGGGATCGACCGGAGCTTCTGCCCACCGTCGTCATCGAGCCCGATTTCGCAATCGATTAACGCTCGCGTGTAGGGGTGGCGGGGACTGGCGAAGAGATCAGCCGACGACGCCTGCTCGACCACAACTCCGGCATACATGACGACCACGTCGTCGCACAGTTCCGAAACCAGTCCAAGACTGTGCGAAATGAACAGGATAGAACCTCGAACATGCGTACGCATTTCACGGATTAGGTTAACGATCTGTGCCTCGATGGTGACATCGAGCGCCGTGGTCGGCTCGTCTGCAATCAACAAATCGGGAGTCGTCAACAATGCCATCGCGATCATCACGCGCTGGCGCATGCCGCCGCTCAGTTCATGCGGATAGGCTTTCAATCGCTGTTCGGGATCGGGGATGCCGACCTTGGCCAGCATCTCGAGGGCGCGCTTATTGAGCACCGTGGCGTCTTCACCGCCCTTCGCGTTGAGGACATCGCGGAGATGTGTTCCCACGGTGAAGACGGGGTTCAGCGCTGTCATCGGGTCCTGGAAGATCATGGCAATGCGGCGACCACGCAACGACCGCAGGGCCTCCGCCGACAGATTCAAAAGATCGACGTCATCGAACCGGATGGATCCTTGCACGGAGCCGGCGTTGGGCGGCAGGAGCCCAAGGATCGCAAGTGCCAACGTCGATTTCCCGCTCCCGCTTTCACCGACAAGACCTACGATCCGGCCGCGCGCAATATCGAGATCGACTCCCCGGAGGACATGCGCCCGCCCGCGCGATGTCGTGAAATCGACATTTAACGCGCGGATCGAGAGGAGCGGGAATTCACTCACAGATCCGTCCGCAGGCGAGGGTCGATGGCATCGCGCAGCGCCTCGCCAAACAAAGTAAAGGCGAGGGTCGCGGTGGTTAGCATCATGCCGGCGAAAAACACCGGCCAGGCCGATTGGCTGAGATAGGTGTATCCGTCATGGAGCAGCGTCCCCCAACTCGCCAACGGCGGACGGGCGCCCAGGCCGAGGAAACTCAACCCGGCCTCGATGGTGATGACGGCCGGCACCTCCATGCCCGCCACCACGATCAGCGGACCGGCGATGTTGGGAATGACGTGCCGGAAAACGATGCGGGCGGTGGACGCCCCCAACACCCGCTCGGCTTCGAGGAACGGAGCGTGTTTCAGACGAAGCACTTGGGCCCGTGCGATGCGGCCGAAATGGGGCATGACAGTCATCGCAACGATGATGACGACGTTCTCCAACCCCGGACCGAGGATGGCCACCAAAGCCAGGGCGAAGATCAAATTGGGAAAGGAATAAAGGATATCGAACAGGATCAGGATGGGCCGTTCGACCTGACGCGGACCGTAGCCCGCGGCAACTCCCAGAACGGTGCCGAGCGACAGGGCGATGGCCGTCACCGCGGCGGCCACCTCCATGGCGATGCGGGCGCCATGAAGGATGCGGCTGAACAGATCGCGGCCGAGATGATCCGTTCCCATCCAATGGTGCCACGAAGGTCCGGCAAAACGATTCAAGACATCGATCCGATTGGGATCGCCAGTCAGCCACGGGGCGAAGACGGCGGACCCGATGATCGCGACCGCGAGTATCAGCCCGAACTTGCCGGTCGAACTGCGCCAAAAATGGCTGAAGATCGCGGACATTAATGACGCCCCGCGGCTGTTCCCCGGAAACCGGCGCGAATGCGCGGATCGACCCAGGCATAGGTCATATCGGTCGCGAGGTTGGCCATCGCGTAGAGAAGGACGATCGCAAACACGCCGGCCTGCACGACCGGGTAGTTGCGCGTCGAGATGCCGTTGTAGATAAGCGTGCCGAGACCCGGACGGGCGAAAATCACTTCGGCGAACACCGCCTCGCCGAACAACCGGCCCGTGCCAAGCCCGAGAACCGCAAGCGTCGGAAGGCAGGCGTTCTTCAGGGCATATTTGTAGATGATTTTCGATTCCGGCAACCCATAGGCACGGCTGGTGCGGATATAGGGCTCGGCGAGCGTCTCGACCATCGAGGATCGAGTCAACCTTGCAACATAGCCGATCCAGCCGATGGCAAGGGCCGACGCCGGCAGGACGAGCCGCGCGAGCTGGTCGACGAAGTCGCCGGAGCCGCCGGCGCCCAGCACCGGCAACCATTGCAGCCAGATCGAAAAGACTAGCAGCAGATAGATCGAAACCACGAAGGACGGCATGGAAATGAGGCCAACGCTCAAGACGGCGGCGATGCGATCACCGACCCCGTTGGGATGGGTCGCGGCGTAACAGCCGAGCGGGACCCCGATGAGAAAGGCCAGCGCGATCGCCGAAAACGTCAGCGCCAGCGTGAACGGCATCACCTCGAGCACCATATCGAGGATGGGCCGACCGCTAATGACGTCGTTGCCGAAATCGCCGCGGATCACCTGTCCGAAAAACCGCAGCAACCGCTCATGAACCGGCAGATCGAGGCCCATACGCCGGGCGAAATCGGCCACCGCCTCCGCGGTCGCGCGTGGGCCCAGAAGCACTTCTGCCGGATTGCCCCGAACCAATTGGGTCAGGACAAAGAGCAACGTGATCGCGCCGACCACGATAAAGGCTGCCGTGGCGACCCGGCTGGCAAAGTAACGCCAGGGCCCCGGCTCGACCCGGGTCATCGAAACATGATTGTTTCCGTGCCGCCCCGACTCAGGCCTCGAGGAAGTGCTCGTATTGCCAATCGTCGCCGTTGGGCAGGATCGACGGACGCAGCCAAGTCTTGCCGGCGAATACATTCACTTCATGCGTCAGCCAGATATAGGCAACCGAGTCCGCCATCAATTGTTGCATGCGGATATAGGCGGCCTCGCGCGCCTTGGTATCGATGGTCGATTGGCCGATCCGATCCAGGCGATCGAATTCATCGTTCCGCCAGCGTTGCCAATTCCACTCGCCGACTTGTTCACCGGTAAACCACTGGGTCTGGAACCCGGGATCGAGCTTGCCGCCGAAACGCTGGAGCGACAATTCGAGATTCTTGCCCACGTCACCTTTGCCAGATGAATAGTAAGTTCCGGTGTCCAATACCTCGATCGCCAGGTCGACGCCGATTTCGGCGAGGTTGGCCTGGGCGATCTGCGCCGCGGCCTGGAAGGTCGGTCGGTTTAGGACCGTTATCTTTGCCTTGAACCCGCTGGGAAGTCCGGCGTCGGCCAGCAATTTCTTCGCGCCGGGAAGGTCACGTTTGATAACCGGGGCGTCGGCCCAATGGCCCAGCAATCCGGGCGCCATCAACGACCGCGCGCGCGTCACCGTGCCGTTATAGGCCCCAAGGATGAGCTGATCGACGTCGATCGCCTTTTGGATGGCGTGACGCACCCGGATGTCATCATATGGCTTTTTCTCGACGTTGATGCCGATCCAGACATAGTTGATCGAGTCCTTTTTGATAATCTTGGCGCTTGGATCGCGCGCCATTTCGGCGGCTTCCGTCGGCTCAAGCGAGGTGAAATCGATTTCGCCCGAACGGAAAGCGAGTTGCGCGGTCTTCCCTTCCAGGATCGGGCGCAGAACGATCTCCTGAAAATAGGGCTTGGGACCAACGTAATTCGGATCGGCGCGCAGCACGATGCGCTGGTTCGGAACCCACTCGGCCAAGGCATAGGGGCCGGCACCGTGAAGCTGAACAGCCGTTTTCTCTCCCAGCGCATCGAAGGCTTTGCGCGAAACAATACAGCCCGAGCCATCCCCGATCGCGATGAGCCACAAAGCCGGAGCCGGACGCTTCAGCACGAGGCGGCCGCTGTACTTTCCCGTTACCTCCACGCCGTCGAGCGCGTCCCAATCCTTTGCATAGGTCGATTTCTTGCCGCCCGGGCCCGGCTGGTTGAAACGTTCGAAGGAAAATTTTACATCGTCGGCGGTCACCTCGCCATAACCACCCTGAAACCGCATTCCCTCCTTGAGGGTGAATTCGATCAATTTGTCGTCGACCTGCCTGATGCTCGATGCGGCATCGTTCTCGAATTCGACGACGCCAGGTTTGAACTTGACCAAGCGCCGCGTGACCCCGCGCAGGATGTTGGCCTCAAGGGGGCCGATGCGATAGGCCGGGTCGAGGTTCTGTAGATCCCTGTCCAAGCGGATGACCAGCCGATCCCGGGAGAAGGCATCAATCGGCAAAAGTGCTGCGCCAGCGGCGCCCGCTGCCGCGCCTCGAAGCACCTGACGACGGTCGAATTTGATTGCCATGGCAGCCCATCTCCTTGGTTCATCTGTCGCGTCGACCAGCGAGACCGATACGCCGCCGATTACGCAAAATCGATCAATGCTATGCAACGGCGCGGGCGCCGTAAAGAAGGGATCGCGCGTTTCCCGCGAGATTGAGGGTCAAACGCCGTCGCGCGGGATCCGCCGCTCCCATGCCTTTTGAAACACCTGGGTGTCGCCCTCGAAAGCCTCAAGCGACGCCGAAATGAGGAATTCCACCCGGGTTGACGAAAATCGCGTCCGCGTTTCCGTACGGATTTGCCAGGAACCGCGCGCCATTTCAGACGTCGACGCTGCCTCCACCTCCGCGGAGAGGGGGTCGTCGTCGCGGATCCGATGGCGAAGCACGGTGTTGCTGCCAAAGGTTAGGTCGGTGCCCGACAGATGTTCGGACCCGCGATCAAAGTACGCAGTGATGGTGGCGGCGCCGGAGGCGATATCTCGGGCCAGTTCCCGGCGGCGCTGTGGCGGCCGCAGCGTCTCATGCGCGAGGGGGGCTGCTCCCACCGGTTCGGCGAAACCCGGTAGACTTAGATCGTCCCCGCGTTTTGACCTCACGGGTAGGTGCAGCCTGCTCGCGCCTGTGTACAGAGTCACCGTAACCAGTTCGGGCGACGGCCACACCATCGGCCAATAGGCGTTGGAAATTGAAATCCGAAATTTATTACCAATATCAAAAGCATGCGCGCAGTCGTTAAGTTGGACTCGTACCGTGTAGCGGCGGCCGGGCTGAAGAGCGCGGCAACGTTCATGGCCATCCCGATGGGTCAAATTGAGAAGCCCATACGACACGCGTGTTGCGGCGCCACCGGGCGCGATGTCGGAGAGACGAATGGCGAGCATCCCGTCGGGCCGGTCGGCGGCAACATCGAGCGTAACCACAGGCGCGCCGAGGATTTCGAGGCGGCCGTCGAGTTCACCGGAATCAAAGGTCAATGAAAAGGCGTCGTCGATGCGCTGGTCGAGCGGCATATCTCCCGGGTAGCCATAAGCGCACCACGCACCCCCCGCGAGGCCGATCGATGGCGGCGACCTCAAGGTAAGCGGCGTCTGCGGCCCTTGGGTTCGATCAAGGCGCCCGGGATTGAGAAAAAAATCATCGCTCTGGACACTCGACGAAGGCCAAACCGGTTCCGCCACCCATCGGCCGGGTCGCGATTCATAAAAAGGCGCAGGCGGCACGCCGTCCTGCATCCACACGCGCAGCATCGGCTCGACCATCACAGCCGTATCCTTTCCCTTGAGCCAGTGGTCCCACCAACGCAGACTTTCCTGCAGGAAACCGATGGCTGGACCCGGTTTGGCCATATGCGGATAGGCGTGGGCCCAAGGACCGATCAGGCCCTTCCGCGGCACCCTCAAACCGGCGAGCAGGCGCGGGATGGCGTTAGTATAGGCATCTGCCCATCCGCCCACGGCATAGACCGGGCAGGCGATCGCGCCATAGTCTTCGCGGACCGATCCATGCCGCCAATAAGCGTCCCGGTGTTGGTGCCGGGTCCAGGTTTCGACCAGCAACGGGATGTTTTCCAGGCGCTCGCGCCACATTGCCCGCCAGCGTTCCCCGACCACGGCGGGGTCGGGAGGGCGCGAGCAGAACGCGAACATCGACGACGCCCATCCGAGATTCCCATTCAACAGGCAGCCACACATATAGTGGGTATCGTCGGCGTAGCGGTCATCGGTGGCGCAGACGGCGATGATCGCTTTCAGAGCCGGCGGGCGCCGCGCGGCAACCTGGAGGGCATTGAAGCCGCCCCAGGAAATCCCAAACATGCCGACGGCGCCCGTGCACCAAGGCTGGCTCGCGATCCAGGCGATCACCTCGATCGCGTCATCCTGCTCCTGCGCCAAATACTCATCATGCAGAAGCCCATCGGAATCGCCGCACCCGCGCATGTCGACTCGCAGACAGGCATAACCATGTCCGGCAAGATAGAGATGCGTCTGAGAGTCGCGGACGGCGGTGGCGTCGCCCCTTCGATAGGGAAGGTATTCGAGCAGAGCCGGCACCGACGCCGATTCCGCGTCGGACGGCAGCCACAGGCGCGCCGCCAACCGGCATCCGTCGGACAAAACAATCCATACGATCGGAAGCTCCCTGACCGTGCGCGGCAGGTCCTCGACGACCTTCATGACTGAAGTCAGGTAAGGCTGTGAATGGTCATCTCTCCGTCGTGGCCTTCCCGCCGGTGAATGACTGGATCAGGTCCATCGAGACTGGGAAGACCGCTCCACCTGTATGACCGCCTTTTCCGGCTGAAGGACGCCGTAATACAGAACGGCATCTACCTTCACCCACACGTTGTCGCGGGAGATGACGTCTTGCGCTGGAACGTCGAGCACGCGCGTACGCAGATCGATCCGCACCATTTGCTGGGCGTGGTTATCGACGGAAGAGCGGCACCCCAGACCATCGTTCCTTTTCTCCAGCCTTCGACGCCAATCTAGCCGAGCCCGCCCGGCTTTTCGATGCCCGCTATGGGCCATTGCGGCTCGGCGGAACTCTTGACAATGCGAGGGAAAAAGGCCAATTCATAATGCTTACCGATTTTGTCTGAATTGTGACGAGTGTTGTCCGATGTTCCGACCCAGCCGGCTTGCCGATTACGGCGTGGTGCTTCTCTGCCACATGGCAAACCAGTCAGATCGGCTGTTCAGCACCACCGACCTCGCCGAGGGTGCCAATCTGCCGCTGCCGACGGTCAGCAAGATATTGACGCTACTCACCAATGACGGGTTGTTGGTGTCCCACCGCGGCGCTCGCGGCGGATACCGATTGGCCCGTGAGCCAGAGGCAATCACGGTTGCCGAGATCGTTTGCACCTTGGATGGGCCGGTTGCACTGACGATTTGCCTTGAGCATGGGCCGGGCGCCTGCGACGTCGAAGCCTCCTGCCCTTCGCGCCGCGGCTGGCAAAAAATCAACGACGCGGTCTGGAACGCGCTGGAGGGAGTTTCGCTCGCCGAAATATCCGAACCCGATGTGCTCATGTTGGCCTCGACCAATTTCGCGGCCGTGCATCGCAAGCCGGCTTAGGACCATTCGGCAACCAGGATTAGGGAGAGCTGCAGACAATGGCGGCCAAAGTCGAGACACTTGAGACCGTCGATTCGGTTACCGGCGACTACAAATACGGGTTCGTCACCGACATCGAATCCGAGATGGCGCCGCGCGGCCTGGGCGAAGACACGGTTCGTTTCATTTCAGAGAAGAAGCGTGAGCCAGGCTGGTTGCTCGAATGGCGCCTGCGTGCCTACCGCGCCTGGACGAAAATGTCGGCGCCGGAATGGGCCAATGTGCATTACCCGCCCATCGACTATCAGGACATCTACTACTACGCCGCGCCCAAGAAAAAAGACGGGCCAAAATCGCTCGACGAGGTTGATCCCGAACTTCTGCGCACCTACGAAAAGCTTGGAATCCCAATCCGCGAGCGCGAGGCCCTGGCCGGCATTGCCGTCGATGCCGTGTTCGACAGCGTCTCGGTGGCGACCACTTTCCGCGGGAAGCTGGCGGAGATGGGGGTCATCTTTTCGTCGATGTCGGAGGCCGTACACGAACATCCTGAATTGGTCCGCAAATATCTGGGCAGCGTCGTCCCCTATTCCGATAATTTCGATGCGACGCTCAATTCCGCCGTTTTTAGCGATGGAACGTTTGTTTACGTTCCGCCCGGCGTGCGCTGTCCGATGGAGCTGTCCACCTATTTCCGCATCAATGCCGCCAAGACCGGACAGTTTGAACGCACCCTGATCATCGCGGACGCGGGCAGTTATGTGAGTTATCTCGAGGGTTGCACCGCGCCGATGCGGGATGAAAACCAGTTGCACGCCGCCGTCGTGGAGTTGGTTGCGCTGGACGATGCCGAAATCAAATATTCGACCGTCCAAAATTGGTACCCGGGAGACAAGAACGGCAAGGGCGGCATCTACAATTTCGTGACCAAACGTGGTGCCTGCCGCGGGCGCAACTCCAAGATTTCCTGGACCCAAGTCGAAACGGGATCGGCGATCACATGGAAGTATCCGAGCTGTATCCTGCAGGGCGACAATTCGGTCGGTGAGTTCTACTCGGTTGCCGTGACCAACAATCGGCAACAGGCCGATACGGGCACCAAGATGATCCATATCGGGCGCAACACGCGCAGCCGCATCATCTCAAAGGGGATTTCGACCGGGCACGGCCAGAACACCTATCGCGGCCTCGTGCGGGTCCTTGCCGGCGCCGAGGGCGCCCACAATTACACCCAGTGCGATTCATTGCTCATCGGCGACAAATGCGGGGCCCATACCGTTCCGTATATCGAGGTCAAAAACCCCACGGCGCGGGTGGAGCACGAGGCGACGACGTCGAAGATCAGCGACGATCAACTGTTCTACTGCCGTCAACGGGGCCTCAACGCCGAGGATTCGGTGACGCTGATCGTGAACGGATTTTGCCGCCAGGTCCTCCAGCAATTACCGATGGAGTTCGCTGTCGAGGCGCAAAAACTTCTGGGCGTCAGCCTGGAAGGCTCGGTTGGCTAGAAGCCGATACCGCTACCAGGACGGGAATTGAGCCATGCTTGAGATACGGAATTTGCATGCCCGCGTTGACGGGAAGGACATCTTGCGGGGCCTGACTCTTTCGGTCAACGCGGGTGAAGTCCATGCGCTGATGGGACCGAACGGCTCCGGCAAAAGCACGCTGGCCTACCTCATCGCCGGCCGCGCGGGTTACGAGCGCACTGACGGCGAAATCCTGTACCACGGCCGCGATCTCTTGGCGATGAACGTCGAGGAGCGTGCCCGCGAAGGCGTCTTTCTTGGCTTCCAATACCCGGTCGAAATCCCCGGGGTCAGCGCGATGACCTTCCTAAAATCATCGGTGAACGCCGTGCGCAAACATCGCGGCATGCCCGAATACGACGCGATGGAATTTCTAAAAGTCGTGCGCGAAAAGGCAAAGCAGCTCGATATGCCCGACGGCTTGCTGCAGCGCCCGGTCAATGTCGGATTCTCCGGCGGCGAAAAGAAGCGGCACGAAATCTTCCAAATGGCCCTGCTTGAGCCCACGCTCGCCTTGCTCGATGAGACCGATTCCGGCCTGGACATCGATGCTCTTCGCGTCGTCGCGAGCGGCATCAACAGGCTGCGCGACCCCAGCCGCGCCATCCTCCTCATCACCCATTACCAGCGCCTGCTCGACTACGTCGTGCCGGATCGCATCCACGTCATGGCGCAGGGACGCCTGGTGAAGTCGGGGGACAAGACGCTCGCCGCTGAACTCGAGAAAACCGGCTATGCCGGACTCGGTGCGGCGGCATAACGCCGACGGAGCGGGGTGCCTTGACCACCACCGATATCGCCGCTTCCTATAAGCGGCAGTTCGTGGCCTCGCGAGCGAGCCTGCCCGGCGCCCGGCAGCGCTGGCTCAGCGATTTGCGCGATGACGCGATCGAGCGTTTTGCCCTCCGCGGCCTCCCGACGCAACGGCTCGAGGATTGGAAATACACTAGTCTCACGCCTTTCGCGAAGACGCAGTTCAATCTCGCCACCGCAGCGACCGCGCGCATCGACGGCGAAAGGATCGAACGCTTCTTGCTCCGCGGCGTCCCTCACCACCAACTGGTTTTCATCGACGGCCGCTACGACGCCAAGCTGTCGCAGCTCGGCACGATGCCCGCCGGCCTTGCAATCCGCAGCCTTGCTGCTATCCTCGACGAGGGCGGCGACGTGTTATCCGAGCATTTCCCCAGCGTGGGTGTCGGTCGGGACCAAGCCTTCGCCGCATTGAATACGGCGTTCATGGCCGATGGCGCGTTCATCCGCGTTGGTCGCGGCGTCTGCGTGGAAGAACCCATTCACCTTCTTTTTGTCACCTCCGGCGCGAGCGCGACCGCGACGCAGCCGAGGATTTTTGTGATTGCGGAGGCGGGTTGCGCCCTAACGCTGCTCCAGACTTATGCGGATATCGGCACCGATGAGACTTCGTCGTTGACCAATGCCGTCACCGAAATCTCGGCGGCACCCGGGGCGATCGTCCGCGACTACAAGCTGCAGCGCGAAGGCACCGGGGCTTTTCATATCGCGACGACCGCGGTGCGCCTAGGCAGCGACGCCGTGTATGACAGTTTCGCGCTGGCCGTTGGCGCGCGCTTGTGCCGCAACGAGATACACGCCGTGCTGGATGGCGGCGGCATTGGATGTCGGCTAAACGGCGCGCATTTGCTGCGCGGACGCCAGCACACGGATACGACCACAGTGATCGACCATGTGCGGGCGGGCAGCCGCAGCGAAGAGAACTATAAATGCGTTCTGGACGATGCCGCGCGCAGCGTCTTTCAGGGTCGCATCATCGTACGCCCCGACGCCCAGAAAACCGATGCGCGCCAGATGAACCGCAATCTATTGCTGTCGCGACAGGCTCAGGCCGATTCGAAACCGGAATTGCGGATCGAAGCGGACGACGTTAAGTGCAGCCACGGAGCGACGATCGGCGAGCTGGATGCCAACTCGGTGTTTTATCTACGCACGCGCGGCATCGACGAGAAAGCTGCGCGCAATCTTCTAATCGAGGGGTTTATTGGCGAGCTGGTGGACGAGGTCCATGTCGGCTCCGTGCAGGTCCATTTGCGGCAGGCCATGTGGTCTTGGCTGTCGCGATCAAGGGGGTATACATGACTGGCGCTCGGCGCACGGAGCGTCTTCACAACCAGCCGCCGCTGGATGTCAACCGGATCCGTCAGGATTTCCCGATATTGTCGCGTTTGGTCCATGGCAAGAAGCTCGTCTTTCTCGACAGCGGCGCCAGCGCGCAGAAGCCGCGTGCGGTCATCGATGCCATCAAGAATTGTTATGAGAATGAATACGCAAACATCCACCGCGGCGTCTATTACCTGAGCCAGGTGGCGACGGAGGCGTTCGAGGAAGCGCGGCGCAAAGTCCAACGCTTCTTGAACGCGGCGGAGTCGCGTGAAATCATCTTCGTGCGCGGCGGCACCGAGGCCATCAACCTCGTCGCCCAAACCTACGGGCGAAAGAACATCAAGGCCGGCGACGAAGTCGTCATCTCGGCCATGGAACATCATGCCAATATTGTCCCTTGGCAAATGCTGCGCGAACAAACCGGGCTTGTGCTGAAGGTCGTGCCGATCAACGACGACGGCGAGTTCATGCTCGAGGAATACGAAAAGCTGCTTAGCCCGCGCACCAAGTTGGTCGCGGTTACGCACGTCTCCAACGCCCTCGGCACGATTACGCCTGTGCGGGAAATCATACGCCTGGCTCACGCCAAGGGCGCTCTTGTGTTACTCGACGGCTGCCAAGCCGTCCCACACACTGCCATTGACGTTCAGGAATTGGATTGCGATTTCTACGCCTTCTCCGCCCATAAGCTCTATGGACCTTCGGGCATCGGCGTCCTCTATGGAAAGGCCCAAATTCTGGAAGCGATGCCTCCCTATCAGGGCGGCGGCGACATGATCGTCTCAGTCACTTTTGAACACACTGAATACAACGGTATCCCGCACAAGTTCGAGGCCGGGACACCGCATATCAGTGGGGCCGTCGGCCTAGGAGCGGCCATCGACTACGTAACCGCCATCGGTCTCGACCGCATCGCCGCCCACGAAGATCGCGTGCTCCACTACGCAACCGAGCGCGTGAAGGAGATCAAAGGCTTGAGGTTGATCGGCACCGCGAAGGAGAAGGCCGGAATCTTGTCTTTCACCTTGCCCAACGTCCATCCGCACGACATCGGCACTATCTTGGACAAACAAGGGATTGCCGTGCGCGTCGGTCACCACTGCGCGCAGCCGGTGATGGATCGTTTCGACGTGCCGGCGACTGCCCGCGCCTCACTTGCCGTCTACAACACGAATGAGGAAATCGATGCCTTGATCGCCGGACTGCACAGGGTTCGGGAGATTTTCGGCTGATGGACGATCTGCGTGAACTTTATCAGGAGGTCATCCTCGACCATAGCAAGCGGCCCCGCAACTTTCGCCGACCACCGACTTGCAATCGGCAGGCCAAGGGGCACAATCCCCTCTGCGGTGACCGGTTGACGCTGTACCTTCAGGTCGAGGATGGTCACGTGGCCGACGTGGCGTTCGAGGGATCGGGTTGCGCGATTTCAGTGGCGTCGGCATCCATCATGACCGAGATGGTCAAAGGCAAGACGATCGGCGAGGCCGAGACCATGTTTCACTATTTCCACGACCTCTTGACCGGGAAGGGCGAACCGAGCGCCCCGCCCGGTCCGGAGTTTGAAAAGCTCTCCGTCCTCGCAGGTGTGCGCGACTACCCCGTGCGCGTAAAATGCGCCACCCTGCCCTGGCATACGCTCACCGCGGCGCTGGACGGCAAGCCGCGCGACGAAATTCGTACCGAATAATCCAATGGAGGAAACGCGATGAGCCAAACCACCGAGGAAGGCAGCGCGGCGTCTCCGATTCAGAACGAAGTCGCGGGCGCGGGCGATCCGGACGAACTCAAAGGGCGTCTTATCGAGGCGCTACGCGAAATCTACGACCCCGAAATTCCAGTCAATATTTACGAACTCGGTTTGATCTACGACATCAAGATCGAACCCGAGGGCAAGGTGCGGGTCGAGATGACGCTGACCTCACCACATTGTCCAGTCGCCGAAAGCATGCCCGGTCAAGTCGAGGCGGCGTTGCGCGAGGTTGGTGGCGTAACCGATGCCGCGGTGAACCTCGTATGGGAACCGACCTGGAATCAGAGCATGATGACCGAAGCCGCCCGCCTGGCACTCGGATTCATGTGACCACCTCCACGCCGGCGCAAACCTCAATGCGACATCAGCGTCGGCACCCGCATGTGGCTCAGCATGTGCCGGGTCGCTCCGCCAAAAACGAATTCGCGGAGACGATTGTGACCATAGGCACCCATCACCAACATGTCCGCGCCGTATTCGGCGACGGCTCCTAAAAGGGCTTCGCCGGCACGTCGATCGCTCCCAAGCGACGTAACGACCTCCACTCTGAGGTTATGCCTGGCAAGCTGGGTCGCAATGTCGGCGCCAGCGATGCGATCTTGCTTGGACTCGGTCACGCAATACACCACGATTTGTGCCGCGCTCCTTAACAACGGCATCGCGTCGCGAACCGCGCGGGCCGCTTCGCGGCGCCCGTTCCAGCCAATCATCACACGCTTTCCAACCATCGCGAACGTTCCGGAATAGGGCACCATCAATACCGGACAACTGGCATTCATGATGATCTCTTCAGCGACTTTATCCACGCCCCGAGCCAAGGCGTCGCCGCGATCGGTTTGGGCGACCACGGCCAAGTCGACATAACGCGCATGGACGCTGATTGGCAGCCACGGACTGTCGTCGTCGCGCCGCCATTCGTGAGACAGCCCGGCCCCGGCGGCGGCTTCCAGAAATCTCGTCCGAAGTTGACCTGCCGCCTTGTCCTGAGCGCCTCGGAATTCGGCGACAAGTGCGGCCGAAAAGCCGGTCACGTAGCTTATGAGGACCGGCGGGCCGCAGGAGAAGACGCCAATCAAATGCGCCCGATGGGCATCGGCGAGTTTCATGGCCAGTGCCAGGCGCACCTCGAATTGGGGATCGCTGTCGGCGTGTACGAGAATGCTCTTGATGTCCATCTAAGCGTCCATGTTCGGAATCGAGATCCCGGAGATTACGAAATCATCGTCACCTTAAACGGGTAGGTACGCCTGTCCGCCGTCAGGGCTCGTGAGACAGATTGTGGGACTTGAGGAAGGGAGGATTTCTGGCTCATCGTAACGACGGAGGAGTGAAGATGAGCCAGAAATCCTTGAGCCCGAAGTCGCCGTCCGAGCGGACGGTGAGAGATATACGCCGTGCTACGCGCCGGCATTATTCCGCCGAAGACAAGATCCGGATCGTGCTGGACGGGTTGCGCGGCGAGGAGAGTATCGCGGGGCTGTGCCGGCGCGAGGGCATCGCCGAGAGCATGTATTATGGTTTGTACAAAGAGTTCCTCGAAGCGGGCAAGCGTCGCCTGGCTGGGGATACAACTCGGGCGGCGACGACGGACGAGGTCAAAAACCTGCGCCGGGAAGCCAGTGCCCTCAAAGAGGTCGTCGCCGAACAGGCGTTGGAACTGCGGCTCCTCA
>CAMDDQ010000037.1 GCA_945892765.1 Asaia bogorensis | reverse complement strand
GGAGCCTGCGACAGCCTACGAGTTTCGATCCCGTACGGGCGTCTTGCGGCGTGGAACGATCGGGCGAAAACAGCCACCCGGGTTCGCGGCCTGGCTACCGCGCCCGCGGAGCCGTCCCGTAACCCTAGCGGACGAAGATTTGGACTTCGTTGACCTGAACCGAGGTGCTGGTCGTGGCGGATAGGCCAACGCGGTCGGGCGGCAGACCCATATCCGTGAGCGACCGCATCACGGTCTCGGCGTTGCGTCGCGACGCCGTGGAATTCTGAGCCAATTCGGCGGCCGATCCACGGGCGGGCGCGACGGCGACGAGATCGAAGGCAACAGTCGGTTGACGCTCTAGCGCGCGGCTGACGGCGGTGTAGAGCGCTTGTTCGTAATCCGGCCTGGCGCGGTCGAAACGAATGACCACCAGGGGCCGGCGGGCGGCGGCGGGAGCCGTCGGGGCGGCGGCGAGATTATTGCCGATACGCGCTCCCGGGATCGCCGAAAAGGACCGGTTGGCGAGGCTCGCGCCGTAAAGTTCGCCGTTCTTGATGGCGACCGACAGCGCAGTCATGTTGGACCGTTCGTTGCCCAGATAGGAACTCTGCCGGCTGACGTCCTCGGACAATTCGCTCAACAGTCGATCAACCCCGACGACGGTGCGGTTGACTTCGTCTTCCAACAAGGCGAGCTGGCGGTGATCTTCCTCGAGCGCGCCAGCGACGCTATAGGCCGCGCGCGTGGATTCGAGCAGATAAGCCGCCACCGAAGCATCGGCCGCCACCTGGCTGGCCAGCAGGTTCATGCGGCTGACTTCGTTGCCGATACGGTCCAATTCGCCCTGCGCCTGGTCCCATTGGCTAACCAGGATGGGGTTGCCGGGCGTGGTGCCGACCTGGAGGCGGGCATTGATGCCCGCAACCAGGCTGTGGAAACGCTGTGCGGTCTGCACCGAATTGGCGCGCAGCTGCTGGAGTGCCGCGTTGCGTTGCGCGACCGAGGCGTTGAGCCGGCCGACTTCTTCGCGGGTCTGTCCGACTTTCGCGCCGACGACGGTGCCGGAATTCGAAGTAAAGCCGCCGGCCGAAGGCTGCGGCTGAAACTGGGCCTGGGCGGTGGGCTGCGGCGCCGGGAACGAGGGCGTCGCCATCACCGTGCCGCTGCTCGATGGCGGCGTGCCCACGCCGGACTGTACCGGGGCGACTGGGCGCGCCACCGGCGGCGACGCAAAAGGCTGGCCGACGCGTTCGCCCGGCGAAGGCGGAATTTCGGTTCTGGCGTGCGGCGGCGTGGGCGGACCCTCACCCGTCAGCATCGGCCACAGTGAATCGGCGACGAAAGAACAACCGCCCGCGCCCAACATCAGGGCTAGGGACAGTGAAAAGCGCCGAAGATGACGGCTCACCGTTCGAATCCCTCCAAAGAAGGCCACATTATATTAAGGGACACCAGCACCATAAACCCCCCGCGCCCCCCGCAACGATGCGCCATCATATTGACTGGCGACGCTTTTAGTCAAACGCTTAGAGCCGTCTCCGCGAAGTTCGGCACCGGACCGGCGGATCGCCTTTGCCGCGGAAGGCGGCAATGTTAGTCTCCCTGCCCTTTGGTTTCACGGCGGCCCGCAGCCGCCCGTATCGCCGGAGCGATCGCCCCATGCAACTGCACAAACGTGTCCTGGTCACCGGCGGCGCCGGCTTCCTCGGCTCGCATTTATGCGAAAGACTGTTGGCCGAAGGCAACGACGTTCTCTGCGTCGACAATTACTTCACCGGCAGCAAGGACAACATCGCCCACCTCGTCGGCACGCCGCATTTCGAGACGATGCGCCACGACGTGACCTTCCCGCTTTATGTCGAGGTCGACGATATTTACAACCTCGCCTGTCCGGCGTCGCCGATCCACTATCAGTTTGATCCGGTGCAAACGACCAAGACCAGCGTGCATGGCGCCATCAACATGCTGGGGCTGGCCAAGCGTGTGAAGGCGAAGATTTTCCAGGCTTCGACCAGCGAAGTCTATGGCGACCCGCATGTCCACCCGCAAACCGAGGATTATCGCGGCAACGTCAATACGGTGGGGCCGCGCGCCTGCTACGACGAAGGCAAACGTTGCGCCGAAACCCTGTTCTTCGACTATTGGCGCCAACACAAGCTGCGGATTCGAGTGGCCCGAATCTTCAACACCTATGGGCCGCGCATGCACCCCAATGACGGTCGCGTGGTCTCCAATTTCATCGTCCAGGCGCTGCGCGGGGAGCCGATCACGTTGTACGGCAAGGGCACGCAGACCCGTGCCTTCTGTTATGTCGACGATCTGATCGACGGATTTCTCAGGATGATGGCGGCGCCCGACAGTCTCACCGGCCCGGTCAATCTTGGCAATCCGGGGGAATTCACTATCGCACAATTGGCGGAAACGGTGATTCGGCTCACCGGCTCGCGCTCCAAGACGGTCAACAAGCCGCTGCCCGAGGACGACCCGTTGCAGCGTTGCCCTGACATTTCCCTGGCCAAGTCGGCCCTCGGTTGGGAGCCGAAGGTGCCACTCGAAGAAGGGCTCGGCCGCACGATCGCCTATTTCAAGAAAGTGCTGGCGTAGTAAATTCGCCACAGATCTCGCGGGAGGCGGATATCGACATCGATCGGTTCTTCGATTCGGAGTGGGACGAACATCAAGCCACGGTCGCGGCGACGCGGGCGGCGCTCAAGGAACCTTTCGCGCGGCTGGTGCGGCTATGCACGAATTCCATCCGCGGCGGCGGCAAACTGCTGTTCTTTGGCAATGGCGGCAGCGCCGGAGATGCCCAGCATCTCGCCACCGAACTGACCGTCCGCTATCGCAACGACCGGGCGCCGATCGCCGCGATCGCGCTCACCACCGATAGCTCGACGCTGACCGCCATTGGCAACGATCTTGGCTTCGATCAGCTGTTCGCGCGCCAAGTTCGGGCGCTCGGCCACAAGGGTGACGTGGCGCTCGCCATCACCACATCGGGCAGGAGCCCAAATATTGTGCTCGCGTTGCAAGCGGCGCGCGAGATGGGCGTGTCCGCAGCGGCGTTCGCCGGCAAGGGCGGTGGCGATCTGCCGGGGCTGGCCGACCCGCTGCTGATCGTGCCCGCCCAGACCACGCCGCGGATTCAGGAAATGCATATAACCCTGGGCCAGATGTTGTGCGGGGCGCTCGAAATCGAACTCGGGCTGGCGTGAGCGCGGGTGGCGAGGCGATGAAGACGGGCGGCGATCTGTTCGCTTCGTTCGGTCGCGTGAAGGGTGCGCGCGTGTTGTGCGTTGGCGATGTCATGCTCGATCGCTTCCTTTACGGCCATGTCGATCGCGTTTCGCCGGAGGCGCCGATCCCCGTGCTCCGCGTCGACCGCGAAGCCTCGATGCTGGGTGGCGCGGGCAACGTCGCGCGCAACCTGGTGGCGCTGGGTGCGCATCCGACCTTCGTTTCGGTCGTTGGCGACGATGCCGCCGGGCATGAGGTGTCGCGGTTGGTCGGCGCGTTGGAAACGGTTGAACCGCATTTGCTCGTCGATCGCGGGCGACCGACCACGATCAAGACCCGCTACGTCGCCGGCAGCCAACAGCTTCTGCGCGCCGATCACGAAACCACGGCCCCGGTCTCGGCGGCGGTGGCGGCCGACATCGTGCGATTGGCCACCGACGCCATCGGCGATTGCCGGGTCGTGGTGTTGTCGGATTACGCCAAAGGGGTGCTGACCGCCGAAGTCGTTTCCGCCATCGTCGCCAAGGCGAAGGCGGCGGGGGTGCCGGTCGTGGTCGATCCCAAGGGCCGAGATTTCGCCCGCTACCGCGGTGCCGATCTGCTGACGCCGAACCGTCGCGAGCTCGCGGAGGCGACGCAAATGCCCGTAGGTGACGACGCACAGATCGTGGACGCCGCGCGGTCGTTGATCCTGCGCTGCGCGGTCGCCGGCGTGCTTGCCACCCGCGGCGGTGAAGGCATGACTCTGGTGACGGCGGCGGGCGCGATCAGCCACTTGCCCTCGGTCGCGCGCGAGGTGTTCGACGTGTCGGGTGCGGGTGACACCGCGCTCGCCACGTTCGCCGCCGCTGTAGGCGCCGGAGTCGAATGGGCGACCGCGGCACGTCTCGCCAACATCACCGCGGGCATCGTTGTCGGCAAGACCGGCACTGCGGTCGCCACCCCGGCCGAAATTGCGCGCGTGCTGCGCCATCGCGACGACGATATGGCCGAAGACACCATCGTATCCGCGGCCGACGCCATGGCGCGTGTTGAGGGTTGGCGGCGCCAAAAGCTGCGCGTCGGTTTCACCAATGGCTGCTTCGATCTGCTGCATCCCGGCCACGTCTCGCTGCTCGGCCAGGCTCGCGCGGCCTGTGACCGCCTCGTCGTCGGCCTCAACAGCGACGAATCGACCAGGCGGCTAAAGGGCCCCACGCGGCCGGTGCAGAACGAAACCGCGCGCTCCGCCGTGCTCGCCGCGCTGGCCAGTGTCGATCTCGTTGTCGTCTTCGGCGAGGACACACCGATGACGCTGATCGAGGCTTTACGCCCCGACGTTCTGGTCAAGGGCGCCGACTACACGATGGAAAAGGTGGTAGGGGCGGATTTTGTACGTGCGTATGGCGGCCGCGTGGCCCTTGCCGATCTCTCCCCCGGCCACAGCACCACCGCCACCATCGAAAAGATGTCGCGCTGAAGGCTTGGGCGGCTGTGTTGAATGGGGTCCGACCTAGGCGGAAGGGTTGCCCAGCAACTCGCCGATGCGGCGTTCGAGTTCGATTTTCCGGAACGGCTTTTTCAGAAGCGCCGCGCCGCCCGGCAGCGTGCCACCCGGTAAGGAAGTGACGTCGAAATAGCCGGATGTGAACAGGACGTTGATGTCTGGACGCCGCGCCCGGAACCAGAGTTTGCCGCTCATCGAACACCCCGACGAATGGGTCCATGGCGAAGCCCTGGTGGCGCGCCCGGCGGGACTCGAACCCACGACCTCTAGCTCCGGAGGCTAGCGCTCTATCCAACTGAGCTACGGGCGCCTGTAGGCGGGCGGACCTTAACGTAAAGGCGATAGCGGCGCAAACCGCCTTAGTCGGCAGTGTCGAGATGCTCCCCGCATTGGAGAGCTCACTGGAAGGACTCCGTCACGACTGGGTCCAGGGCGAAGCCCTGGTGGCGGCGAGGGGCGGGAATCTGTAAACAAGTGCGCCCTATCCTGCGGATGGCGGTCGGAAGGAAACACGGCATGGATACAGCGGCCGAAGCGACGCCCGCGCCGACGGCGGGAGCGGACAAGGTCGATTCCCGGCGCTGGTGGGCATTGATCGTACTGATGCTCGCAGGTTTCATGAATCTGCTCGACGTCTCCATTGTCAACGTCGCCATCCCGTCGATTCGTCGCGATCTTGGCGCGACCTATGCGGCGATCCAATGGGTGATCGCCGCATATTCGCTGGCCTTCGCGCTGATGCTGATTACCGGCGGGCGGCTCGGCGACATCTTCGGACGCAAGCGGATGTTCCTGATTGGCGTGGTCGGCTTCACGCTCGCCTCGCTGCTGTGCGGCTTGGCGCGGAGCCCGGAATTGCTGATCGGCGCGCGCTTGTTTCAGGGTGTGATGGCGGCGACGATGGTGCCTCAGGTGTTGTCGATCGTGCAGACGAGTTTTCCGCCGAACGAACGTGCCAAGGTCTTCGGAATCTACGGCGCGGTCATCGGCATTTCAACGATCAGCGGGCCGCTTGCCGGCGGGGTGCTGATCGACGCGGATTTGTTCGGGCTGGATTGGCGGCCGATTTTCCTGGTCAACATTCCCATCGGGCTGATCGCCTTCATCGGTGCCGCGATCTTGGTCCACGAATCGAAGGCACCACACGCGCTGCGGCTCGATCCGATCGGCGTGGCCGTTCTGACGCTCGGTCTTGCCATGCTGTTTCTGCCATTGGTCGAAGGGCGCGAGCTGGATTGGCCGGCTTGGACCTTTGCATCCATGGCGGCGTCGCTGCCGGTATTCGTTCTGTTCGTCTTTTACGAACGGCATAAGACGAAGAAGGACGGATCTCCGCTCGTGGTGCTGGAACTGTTCGGCGAATCGTCCTTCGTCGCCGGGTTGTTGGTGTCGGTGACTTTCTCCAGCGCGCTCGGGTCCTTCTTCCTGATCTTCACGATCTTCATGCAGATCGGGCTGGAGTTCACCGCCCTCCACGCCGCGCTGACGACGCTGCCGTTCTCGGTGGGCGCGGCCGTCGCCTCGTCGCTATCGGCCAAACTAGTGCCGCGTTTCGGCCGCGACGTCATGGTCGCCGGCGGCCTGGCGATGGCGGCGGGCATGGCTGGGCTGGCGCTTGTCCTCGATTCCGTCGGGACGGATTTTCAGTCCTTGGAGGTGCTGCCGGTCCTGCTTCTCATCGGGCTCGGCATGGGGCTGGTGATGGCGCCGCTGATGAACGCGGTTCTCGCCGGCGTGCCCCGGCAGTTCGCGGGCTCGGCATCCGGAATCCTGCACACCGCGCAGCAGCTCGGGATCGCCACCGGAGTCGCGGTCATCGGCATGATCTTTTTCGGCCTGCTCGAAAGCCGGGCCGGAGCGAGCGCCGATGCGGCCGGCGTCCGGCTCCGGGGAGAATTGCGCGAAGCCGCCATCGACGAGCCGGCGGCCGATTCCGTCCTGGGTGAATTCCGGCAATGCGTCGTCGATCGTTTCGGCGCGGTCGAATCGGCGTTGCCGCCGAGCTGCCTGCGGCTGGTCACGCCGGCAGAACTCGCCGCCTTGCCTGCCGCACAGGGCGAACGATTCCGGGCAATCGTCGGCGAGGCATTGACCGAGGCGCGCCGGCTGAATTTTCACGGCGCGATGTTGCGCGGCCTCGCCTACCCGATCGGAATTTATGTCCTGTCTTCGCTCTTGATGCTGCGGCTGCCGCGACGAATCGGGCGTTAGTCGCGGGCGGCGGCATCCGCGCCGGACGGCAGCGGCGTGCGGTTCGCGGCACCGCCTTTGGTCCAGGCGACGATATCGGCGAGCGGAATCTCCGCCTTCAGGTCCTGCAACAGCATGTGATAACCGTCGCGATAGATGGCGATGCGCCAATGCCTGGCGGCGTCCGGCGGCAGATCCGCGATCATTTTGCGCATCGGGATGGGCGGGATCACCTGATCGTGCGCCCCGTATTGGAGCAACGTTGGAAGGCGCAAGGCTGGGCCCGCGGCGAGCGCCGTGTCCATCAGATCGACCAGCCCCTGGACCGAATCGATGCGTGTATCCTTGATGATCAACGGATCGGCGCCGCGTTT
The DNA here is from genome assembly GCA_945892765.1 of Asaia bogorensis. Taxonomy (GTDB): domain Bacteria; phylum Pseudomonadota; class Alphaproteobacteria; order CACIAM-22H2; family CACIAM-22H2; genus SHVT01. The sequence continues at coordinate 11,353 of CAMDDQ010000037.1, read as the reverse complement.
ACGCAGCATCGGGAGGTTGTCCGACGGCAGGATGCCGAGGCTGGTTCCCCGCACCTTCAGCCAGGGCACGGTGTTGGCGGCGAGCCAGAGTGCGGCGCGCTGGTAAAAGGGCATCGTCGTCCGGCCCCACACCGCCGGCGCCACCAGAACGATGCCGGCGGCGGGTAGCGCCCGGCCCTCGGCGACCGCGGCCAGGATCACCGCGCCGCCCATGGAATCGCCGACCAGATACAGCGGTCGGCCAGCATGGCGCACGGCGATCAGGGCCGCGGCGGTCTCCAGATCGGCGGTCAGCGCGGCGGTTCCCGGCCACACCCCGGGATTGGGCGCCCGACCGAAACCGCGCTGGTCATACGCATAGGTTGCGATGCCGTGCCCGGCCCAGAATTCGCCGGGCGCGGCGAAGCCATTGAGATAGTCGTTGAAGCCGTGAAGCGCGAGGATGACGACCTGCGCTTCGCCTTCGGGCAGCCAGGATTTGAGTGGCAATTCCGCGCCGTCGGCGGCCACGATCCGGTCCCCGGTCAGGGTCGGCGCCTGGATCAGCGCACCCGCCGGCTGAAAATAAGGCGCGCACGCGGCCAGCAAGAAATTCAGGAAAATGGCGAGCCGGTTCATCCTGAAATTGTTGCCGCGTCCGCCTTGGTTGCGTCGCGGGTGAGCTGAAGAAAGATGTCCTCCAGGTCGGTTTCCTCGGTCGTCAGATCGACGATGGTGAGGCCGGCGGCGGCCGTGGCATCCAGAATGCGCGAAACCTGCATTCGGCTCGGCTGATATCGGAAGACGAGCCGGCGCGGCGGCTCCAGCTTCGGCGCCATGGGGGCGAGCGAGGCGGGCACCTGGCTCAGCTCCTCGGCGACGACCAGCGTCAATTCCTTCGCATCGAAACGGCGCAGCAGCGCCTCGGTGGTATCGCACGCGATGACGCGGCCGCGATGGATGATGGCGATGCGGTCGCAGAGCTGCTCGGCTTCCTCCAGATAGTGGGTCGTCAGGAGGACGGTCGTGCCCTCCCGGTTCAGCTTGCGGACATAGGCCCAGAGTTGTTGGCGTAACTCGACATCGACCCCGGCCGTGGGTTCGTCCAGAACCAGGATCGGCGGCGCGTGAACCAGGGCCTTTGCCACCATCAGCCGCCGCCGCATGCCCCCGGACAGAGCGCGGGCATAGGAGTGGGCCTGATCGGTCAGGCCCAGCGCGGCCAGGATTTCGTCGGTGCGGCGCTCGGCCTTGGGTACGCCGTACAACCCGGCATGGAGTTCGAGCAGCTCGCGCGGCGTGAAAAAGGCGTCGAGATTGATCTCCTGCGGCACGATACCGACGGCGCCGCGTACCCCGCGCGGATCGCGGTCGAGATCGATGTCCCAGACCGCGACCTTGCCCGAAGTCTTGATCGACAGCCCGGCGAGGATGTTGATGATGGTGGACTTGCCGGCACCATTGGGGCCGAGCAATCCAAAGAGACTGCCGCGCGGAATCTGAAGGTCGATGTCGATCAAGGCATGTTTGGGTGGCCGCCGTCCGGAGCCGGCATAGGATTTGTTAAGACCGGCCGTGGCGATGGCGAAATCCGGGAAGGGGGCGTCGCGCGGCAGTGTCATGGGGCGTTTGTGTCCTGAGAGACTGGGCGCCGGCGAGGGCGCCATTGCCAGGAGCGGCGCAATCGGTATCATCGGCGCCGGGCGGGGGTCAATGAAGGGTCCAGCAGCAATGGCCGGTGGGAAGATCATGCAATCGCTCGAGACCGTGGAAATCGACGCCGACGTGGCGGGCTGCGACGGCGGCGGCGGGGCGCTCGGCCATCCGCGGGTTTATCTCAATCTCGGCGAGGCCGGGGAGGTCGAATGCCCCTATTGCGGCCGTCGCTATCTGAAATCGGCCCAAGCCCGGAGAAGCGGCGGCGGTCATTGACGTTGATGTGATGAACCCGGCCGCCCCGCCCGCGGCCGCGCGCGACCATGTCTACCTGGTCGATGGGTCGGGCTACATCTTTCGCGCTTTTCATGCGCTGCCGCCGTTCACGCGTGCGGACGGCACGCCGACCGGCGCGGTGTATGGCTTCGTCAACATGCTGCTCAAGCTGTTGACCGACACCGATGCCAACCGACTTGCCGTGATCTTCGATGCCGGTCAGCGCAGCTTCCGCAACGACATCTACGCCGGGTACAAGGCAAACCGGCCGGAGGTGCCGGCAGAACTCGTGCCGCAATTTGCGCTGGTGCGGGAGGCGACGCGCGCCCTCAATCTGCCGGCCATCGAAGAAGCCGGGTTCGAGGCCGACGACTTGATCGCCAGCTATGCGCGGGCGGCGGAAAGAGCCGGCGCCGACGTGACCATCGTGTCGTCGGACAAGGACTTGATGCAGCTCGTCGGTGACCGCATCGCCATGCTCGATCCGATCAAGAACCGAAAGATCGGACTCGCCGAGGTGCGGGAAAAATTCGGCGTCGATCCCGACAGGGTCGTCGATGTCCAAGCCCTGGCCGGGGATTCGACCGACAACGTGCCCGGCGTGCCCGGGATCGGCGTGAAGACGGCGGCGGAGCTGATCAACACCTATGGCAGCCTCGAGGCGCTGCTCGACCGCGCCGGTGAAATCAAACAGCCCAAGCGCCGCGAAGCCCTGCTCGCCAACCGCGACAAGGCACTGCTCTCGCGCCAATTGGTGAAGCTCAAGGACGACATGAAGCTGCCCGCGCCGCTGGAAAGTCTGGCCCTGCAGGGTCCCGATCCCGTGACTCTGCTCGCCTTTCTGAGGGCGCAGGGGTTCAAGGCCCTGATTCAACGAATGGAGGCGCGATTCGGTTTGGCGCCAAGCCCGGCCTCGGCGGCCCAGGCGCTCGCCCCGGCCATCGCGCGGGCGCCGGAGCCCGGCGCGGCTACTCATGAGTCGATCCAGGATTGGGACGCGCTGGATGCCTGGGTTGCGCGGGCGTCCGATGCCGGAATCTTCGCCTTGCGCGTGTTAGGCACCCATACCGATCCAATGCGAGCGGAAATCGTGGGCATCGGCTTGGCGGTGGCGCCGGGATCGGCCGCCTACATCCCGTTGGCGTTGGGAGAGCTCGACCTCGGCGCGGGGGGAAAGCCCCCGCAGCTCGACCGCGACGGTGTGCTGGCGCGACTGAAGCCTTTGCTCGCGGACCGCGCCGTGCTGAAGATCGGCCATAACATCAAATACGATGTTGAAATCTTGGCCGAACGTGGCATCGAAGTGGCGCCGGTCGACGACACGATGTTGTTGTCCTATGTGCTCGAAGGCGGGTTGCACAGCCACGAACTCGACACGCTGGCGGACCTGCACCTGAAGCACAAACCGCCGAGCCGCGAGACCTTGCTTGGTTCGGGCAAGGCCCGCATTGGGCTGGCCCAGGTGCCGCCGGACAAAGCGCGCCACTGTGTCGGCGCAGAGGTCGACGCCACCCTCCGGTTGCAGGTTCTCCTGAAGCCGCGTCTGGCTGCCGAACGCATGGTCGGCGTTTATGAAACCATCGAACGCCCGCTGATTCCGATCCTGGCGGATATGGAGCGCGCAGGCATCGGCGTCGATCGCGACGAGTTGAACCGCCTGTCGCGCGATTTCGGCGAAAGACTCGTCGCGTTGGAAACCGACATCTATCGGCTCGCCGGCCATGCCTTCAACATCGGTTCGCCCAAGCAACTCGGCGAGGTCTTGTTCGTCGAACTAGGGATGGGCGGCGACAAGCTGGTCAAGACTGGGAAGACCGGCGCCTTTGCCACGGGCGCCGAGGTGTTGGAGCTACTTGCCGCACAAGGCCACGATCTGCCGGCCCGTGTGCTGGATTGGCGGCAGATTGCCAAGCTGAAAAGCACCTATGCCGATGCGCTGGTTGGCCAGATCAACGCGCGGACCGGCCGCGTCCATACCTGTTATGCGATGGCGGTGGCATCGACCGGACGTTTGTCGTCCAACGACCCCAACCTTCAGAACATCCCGACGCGGACCGAAGAGGGCCGCAAGATTCGCCGAGCCTTCGTTGCCGATCCAGGTAACGTCCTGGTGTCACTGGATTATTCTCAGATCGAGCTGCGTCTGCTCGCACATGTCGCCGGCATCGACAGCTTGAAAGTCGCATTCCGCGACGGGATCGATATTCATGCGCTGACCGCCTCACAAGTCTTCGGCGTGCCGGTTGCCGGTATGGACCCGCAAGTGCGGCGCAAGGCTAAGGCGATTAATTTCGGCATCATCTACGGCATCAGCGCCTTCGGGCTGGCCAAGCAACTCGGCATCCCCCAGGCCGAGGCCGGGGCCTACATCAAGGCCTATTTCGAACGTTATCCCGGCATTCGCGACTATATGGAACGGACCAAGGCGGAATGCCGTGAGCGGGGCTACGTCACGACTCCCTTCGGGCGGCGCATCCATATCCCCGGCATCAAGGAGCGGAATGCCGCCCATCGCAGCTTTGCCGAACGCGCCGCGATCAACGCGCCGTTGCAGGGCGGCGCGGCGGACATCATCAAGCGGGCGATGGTCAAGGTCCCGGATGCGCTCGCCGCCACCCGGTCGCGTGCGCGGATGCTTTTGCAGGTTCACGACGAACTATTGTTCGAGGCCCCGAAGCCGGAGGCGGAGAACATTGTGACGGCCATCGGAAAGATTATGGCGGCCGCAGCTTCACTCAGTGTGCCGCTCATCGTCGACGCCGGAACCGGCGATAATTGGGCTGACGCTCATTAGGTACAGGCGGCAATCAGAACGAGCATAAATCCACGCGCCCACACGGGCGTAAACATATTGAGAACAAGCGCCAAAATCCGATTCTGCGAATTGGCCCTTTCCCGACCCGAAAATCGAGCTGCCGGGAAAATAAAATTATCGTTCTAATTCAATAGGATAAATAAGGTCGGCGTTACCAACTTTCGTCGGGGTGGTGGTCCGGGTAAGGATTTGTTGAAGTGTCCCGGCCTATCAAAGGCATAAGAACGCCGGCAGCATAAAAAAAGGCCGGTTCCGGGTAGAGGTATCTGTCGATGTTGGTCGCAGTCGTAGACCGGCAATTGAGGGCGTACGCATGAGCGGTAACAACAATAATACCCAGACCGGCGGCGGCGGTAACGACACGCTGTCCGGCAACTCGGGCAACAACTTTATCATGGGCGGCGCCGGGAGCGACTTCATCGACGGCGGCGCCGGGAATGACACTCTCGACGGCGGCACGGGCAACGACACGCTCCTTGGCGGGGCCGGCAATGACCGTCTCGATGGCGGCGATGGCAAGGACACATTGGACGGCGGCGACGCGATTAGCGTCAACAGCGGCGCGCTCGGCGTCAATGGCATCCCGCACCTCGACATCGACGACGAGGGCAACATCACCGGCGACGTGACCTTCGGTTCGAACAATCCGACGCAATCGGCGACCTTCGGTTACACCATCACCGATGGGCTCCTGACCAGCGACGACAACCTACTCACGCCGCTCGTCATTGACCCTGCAACCGTCACGGTCACCAACGTCAACAGCCTCACGCTGATCGGCACCAACGGCGCCGAAATCCTGATCGGCGGCTACCGGTCCAGCTATATCGACGGCGGTGCGGGCGACGACGTCGTCATCGGCGGCGCGTCCAGCGACTTCCTGCTCGGCGGCAGCGGGGACGACCTGTTCATCTTCAGCTTGATCACCGGAACGGACACGATCGGGGACTTCCAGTCCGGCGACGGCAGCGTCGACCGCATCGACCTGACTGCGTGGTCGTCCGTTGGCGAATTCGATTACCACGCTATGACGGATCTGCTGATCACCGAAAGCGGCGGGGACACCACGATCCACCTGGGCGAACTCAGCGGGCCGAACAAGATCGTGTTGCTCGGCGTCAGTGCGGCCAGCCTGGACGAAGACGGCTTCATCTTCTCCTCCTAGGGTTTCACCCTAAGGAGCCTGGAACGGGGCCAAGGTCTTTAGACCTTGGCCCCGTCGCCATTTCGCTAAGGCCGGATCGCCGTCTTCGTGTCGGCGAAACTCCCTCTGCGGGGCGGTCTCGGCACGGCCCGCCGCCGGCCAATTCCTCATGCCATTCAGCCTTCCTTAAGAAATTCCGTGGATCATGGGCCGCTTGGTGCGGCGCGCGATTCAATTCGACGAATGAACGAAAGTTATTCCGGGCTCATTAACGAATTTTTAGGTGTCTATCGATTAAATGATCATCCCGGGATCGCTATTCCCGGCGCCGGCTCCAGAAAGGAGCGGCGTTGCTGAACCAGAAGGTAAAGAAGGATCAAGGACGTGTTTGGGCCGATCAACCTCAGTAGCTTCATCAAGCAGAACCTGCTCTCCCTGGAGAACACGTCTGCTCTCATCGATCGAAATCAAGTCCGTCTTGCCACGGGCAATAAGGTCAACAACGCTATCGACGACCCCAGCGCCTTCTACAACGCTGAATCGCTCCGCAACCGCGGCGCGGATTTCCTAAACGCGAAGGACGCGATTGGCTATGCCGCAGGAACGGTCAAGGCCGGCATCGATGCGCTCGCCTCCATCTCCGATGTGATCGAACAGATGCGCGGGCTGGCGCAACAGGTGGCATCTCAATCCGCCAGTCCCGGAATCCTCGGCCCTCAATTCGCCGAGTTGCGTTCGCAAATCGATCGAATCGTCAACGACGCGAGTTTCCAGGGCGTCAATATCGTCAACAATTCCAATCTGTTGAAGATCAATTTCGACGAAGATGCCGCGAGCGAGCAGACCATCACGGGAACTACCAACGCCGCCTCGGGCCTGGCTCTGAACACCTCCTCCGTCGCCAATTTCATTCTGGCGTCTTTGGCGGTCACGGCGTTGACCACGGCGCTGTCTTCGGTGCGGACCCGGTCGATCGCGCTGGGCAGTAACGCCAGTTTCCTAGAGGTGCTGACGGACTTCACCAATCGTTATGTCAATGGCCTGAAGGATGGCGCCGACCGCCTGACCGTCGCCGACGTCAACGAAGATTCCACCACCGCCACCTTGCTCAACACGCGCAAGCAGATCGGCGTGGAGGCCCTTTCGCTTGCCGCTCAAAGCGAGCAGGAGATCGTGAAGCTCTTCGGCTAATTTCCGCCGCGGCCGTGCGCCCGCGCCGCCGCCCTCATTGCCCTGTGTTCGCGCCGCCCCTGCGCCACAGGCGATGCCAAATACCCGTAAGCGATAGTCCGCGATAGGATTCGACCCGGCCGGGATCGAGTTCGACGCCGATGCGCGCGACCTTTCCGCTCTCGACCGACCGCGCGATCAGGTCGACCGGGCCGCAGGCCACGCGGTCGCCCACGACCACCGGATTGCGGTACCGTTCGACGAAGTACTCGCCCACGGTCTTGCCGCGATCCTTTTCGGCCACGGAAATTCCGTAGAGTTTGATCAGGGCGTCCATCGGGCTCGCGCCATCGACCGCAAATTCCCCGAAGACTTCGTCATCCGGGAGCGCGTCGCCCGCCCCGCGTGCCGCAAAGAGGCGGCCGAGCGCGGCCATGCGGTCCGGCGGCGCGACGGCCAGCACGTAGTCGCCCGCCTCCAATTGCGCGACCGCCTGCCGGTTGAGCACAGTCCCGGCGCGGATCACCGAAACAACGCGCGAGCGCGCCGGCAGGCGCAATCGATCCAGCGCCGCTCCCGACGCGGCGCTATCCGCCGCGACCTGAAAACCGGCAAGGTCGCGATCGAAATTCCGGATCGTCCCGAAATCCAAGCGTTGATCGGAGTCTGGTTCGGTCGGAAGGCCGAGCTTCAGCCATCGCGCCACCACCGGGACCGTCCAGCCTTGCAGCACCAGCGACGACAGCACGACGACAAAGGCGATGTGAAACATGGATTCCGCCTTGCCCACGCCGACCAGGAGCGGAATCAACGCGAGGAAAATCGTGACGCCGCCGCGCAAGCCGACCCAGGCGATAAACGCCGTTTCGGGAAACGAAAACCGAAACGGCTGCAAACACAGGACGACTGCCACCGGGCGGGCGACGAAGATCAACGCAACCGCGACGGCAAGGGCCGGCGCCAGCTCCGGCAACAGCTTCGAAGGCGTCACCAAAAGGCCCATCAACAGAAACATGACGATCTGGCTCAACCACGAAAGCCCGTCATGGAAACGACCGATCAAGGGCAGGGCGCGCAGGCGCGTGTTGCCCAAGATCAGGCCTGCCAGATAGACGGCTAGGAAGCCGCTGCCTTCCACGACCTGCGTGCCGCTGAAAATCGTGAGCGCGCCGGCGACCGCGAAGATCGGATAAAGACCGGGAGCAAGAGTCAGGCGGTTGATCGCCCAGGCGAGCAGGTAGCCGCCGCCGATTCCGGCCGCCGCCCCCACACCCATGGCATAAGCGAACCCGGCCGCGAGCTGCCATCCCGGCTCGGTCGCACCGGATTGAATCAATTGCGCTAGAGCCAGAGTTAGGAACGCGGCCATCGGGTCGTTGGCGCCGGATTCGATTTCGAGCGTGCCGCTCACCCGTTTTTTCAAATCCATGCCGCGAAGATGGAGGAGGAAAAACACGGCGGCGGCGTCGGTTGAGGCGACGATCGATCCGACGAGGAAGGCCGGCATGAGGTCGAGGGCAAACAGCCATTGAACGAACAGTGCGGTCACGGCCGCGGTGACGACGACGCCAAGAGTTGCCAGGAGCAGGGAGGGCTTGGCGGCCACGCGAAAGACGCTCTTCGGGGTGCGCAGGCCGCCGTCGAACAGGATAATCGCCAGGCAAATGCTGCAAATCATGAAACTCTCCGGAACCGAATCGAACCGGATGCCCCCCGGTCCCTCCGCCCCCGCCAACATGCCGAGGACAAGAAAGACAAGCAGCAGCGGCGCGCCGATGCGCGCAGAAAACAATCCGATCAGGATGCTGATCAGGATCAGCATCCCGCCGACAAGGATGATCTCGTTCACCGGCGGCATGGAAAGTCTCGCCGGCCGAAGCGGGCGGCTCGGCTGTTCACGGTTTCGCGGTTTTCCTCGGCAATTGAGTGCGCGCGGCTAGCGGTCGTGGCCAACATAAGGCCGGGACGTTGGGACTGTCGATAGAAGCGACGCTCCCTCAGGCGGTTTTCGCGCGCGCAATGGAGGCGAGCTGGACTAGCGCGGCGCGGGCCGCGCCCGGATCGCCGATGATCGTTTCGAAATTCAATCTCGCGGTTTCTCCGGCCTGGCGCAGATCGATCCCTTCCGGGTCGATGCCGGTCATTTTCCAACTGTCGCCCGATTTGCCCAAGATGCGGGTGGCGTACAGGTTGATCGCCTCGGCGTGGTCCGAATTCATGTGGGCGAGGATGTCGGCCTCGGCCTCGGCCAGCGCCTGGGTGGCGCCGGTGTCGAAAGCCACGTCCTTGCCCTCGATCCAATGGATGCGGCCGAATCCGGCAACCAGGTGGGCGCGCTCCACGGTCACCCGATAGACGCTGAAGTCCTTGAATCCGGCATAAAACGAGGCACTTGGGTGTCGGGCGATGAAGCGGGCGCGATGGCGAGCGTCGTCAGTTCGCGCGGCGCGGCCTTGCACACTCACGCGCGGCCCGGTCAATGGTTCAACAAACCCCCCGGTGCCATCGAAAAGCAATGAAACGTGCGGGTCCACGGCGATATTTCGGGTGTGGTCGGCGAGTGTGGAAATCAACAGGATCGGGCAGGCGTCGTGGTCGGCCGCGGTCAGCACCAACGAGGCATAGGGCCAGTTCCCGCGGCCGCCCGCCTCGGCCCGCAACAAAGTGCCGAGCGCCGCCCGATCGGCCGCCCGCAAAAGCTGCCGGGCCTGTGTTCCCGGCGTGTCGCGAATTTCGTTCATCGTCGTCCTCCACCCGGCGGGGCCATAGTGCGCTGCAAACAGCATAAAGCCCAAGGCGTCCGGGACTTGATATAATCGCCGGGATGACCGGTCAATCGCGCCGCGAGCGCGGTCGCCCGCGAATCCGCTGTTCCGTTCCCGCGAGAGGAGCCGCCTTAACGTGCCGCAGACGATCGCCTTGGTCGATGACGACCGCAATATCCTTGCCTCCGTCTCGATGGCGCTGGAGGCGGAGGGGTTCGAGGTCCGTTCCTACAGCGACGGCGCGGAGGCCTTGCGGGCGTTGACCCAGCAACCCGCCGATCTGATCGTTCTCGACATCAAAATGCCACGCTTGGACGGCATGGAGGTTCTGTCCCGTCTGCGCCGCCAAAGTAAGGTCCCGGTGATCTTCCTGACCTCGAAGGACGACGAAGTCGATGAAATGCTCGGCCTCCGCATGGGCGCCGACGACTACATCAAGAAGCCGTTTTCCCAGCGCCTTCTGGTCGAGCGCATCCGCGCGCTTCTTCGCCGTTTGGAGCCGCCCCCCAAGGACAAGGACGGCAAGGCCGTGCCCAACGAGGCGTCTGTCACCCGCGGCGACCTCGTGCTTGATCCGAACCGGCATGAATGCACCTGGAAGGGCGAGGCCGTGACGCTCACCGTCACGGAATTCCTGTTGCTCAAGGCGCTGGCGCTGCGCCCCGGACATGTGAAAAACCGCGACCAACTCATGGACGCGGCCTATGGCGAACATATTTATGTCGATGACCGCACGATCGACAGCCATATCAAAAGGCTCCGCAAGAAATTCAAAGTTCTGGATGCCGAATTTGCCCATATCGAAACGCTGTACGGACTTGGCTATCGGTACCGCGATCAGTGACGCCGAGACGGTCTAGCGATGGTCGAAGACTCGCCGCTCCACTTCGTGTCCCGGCAATCGACCGTCGGCGCCCTGCCCGGCCTGCCGGTGCCCCGACGGCGCGTGTCGCCGCTGACCCTGCGCCTACTCGCGCTCAACGGCCTGGCTCTGGTCGTTCTGGTCGGCGGTCTTCTTTATCTTGACGAGTATCGTGGGCGGCTGATCGAAGCCGAAATCGAATCACTGAATACTCAGGCGCGGATGATCGCCGGAGCCATCGGCGAAGGCGCGGTCGCCTCCGGTGAGGCCGACCGCGAACGGCTCTCGGCGGAAACGGCGCGGCAGATTCTTCGGCGCCTGACGGAGCCTGGGGGCGCCCGCGCCCGCATGTTCGCTCCGACCGGTGAAATGATCGGCGATTCGCGTGTCCTCGCCGGGCCGGGTGGCGAAATCCGAGTCGAACCTCTGCCACCGCTGAACGCCGAGCAGGGAGGCGCCGCCGTTGCCATATCGCGAATCTACGACACCGTCCTGACCTGGCTGCCAAGGTTGAGCAACTTGGATCCATATTTCGAATCGCCTGATCAAAAGGCGCGTGACTATGTCGAGGTCGGGCAGGCACTCGCCGGCGAAACGGCCAGTTCGGTTCGCGACGCCGGAAATGGAGAAATTGCCCTCCTGACCGCCGTGCCAGTGCAGCGTTATCGCCAGGTCCTGGGTGCCTT
>CAMDDQ010000036.1 GCA_945892765.1 Asaia bogorensis | reverse complement strand
GAATCGGCATACGAGCACCCGCAGCCCCATGCCTGCTTCATTCAAAGCGTCGCCGACGATCTGGTGAATGAAGGCGGCATCATGGATTTGTGGGTGTGCGAAGCCCGGTTGTTTAAATACGGCTCCGGCACGGGCAGCAATTTCTCGCGGCTGCGCGGTGAAGGCGAGTCGCTCTCCGGTGGCGGACGCTCGTCCGGCCTGATGAGCTTCCTGAAGATCGGCGACCGTGCCGCCGGCGCCATCAAATCCGGTGGCACCACGCGGCGGGCGGCCAAGATGGTCACTGTCGACATCGACCACCCCGACATCGAAACGTTCATCGACTGGAAGGTGGTCGAGGAGCAGAAAGTCGCCGCGCTGGTCGCCGGCTCGAAGCTGGCCCACAAACATCTGAACGCGATCGTGAAGGCCTGCGCCGGGGTTCCGGTGGACGTGACGGGCGAAGGCAGCGACGCCGAGATGCTCAATCACGCCCGGGTCAAGCCGGTCGTGGCCGCCGCGCGTAAGGCGATGATCCCGGAGAATTCCATTCGCCGCGCCATCCAATTCGCGCGCCAAGGCTACACCGCCATCGACGTGCCGGTCTACGACACCGATTGGGACAGCGACGGCTATTTCACCGTCTCCGGCCAGAACTCCAACAATTCCGTGCGCCTGAACAACGACTTCATCGATGCGGTTCTTTCCGACCGCCCGTGGAATCTGATCCGGCGCACCGACGGCCGCGTCCACGCGACGCTGCCGGCGCGCGACCTGTGGGAAAAGATCGGGTTCGCCGCCTGGGCCTGCGCCGACCCCGGCGTGCAATTCGATACCACCATCAATGAATGGCACACCTGCCCGGGCGGCGGGCGCATCAACGCCTCCAACCCGTGCTCGGAATACATGTTCCTCGACGATACGGCCTGCAACCTCGCCTCGCTCAACTTGATGACCTTCCGCAGGGCGGATGGAAGTTTCGATGTCGAGAGCTTCGAACACGCCGTGCGCTTGTGGACCGTCGTTCTCGAGATTTCAGTGCTGATGGCGCAATTCCCGGCACGGCGCATCGCCGAGCTGTCCTATCGTTACCGCACACTCGGCCTCGGCTACGCCAATATCGGCGCACTGCTCATGGCGGCGGGCCTGCCCTATGACAGCGATGCCGGTCGCGCCCTGTGCGCCGCCATCACCTCGACCATGACCGGCATCGCCTATGCCACCTCGGCCGAGATGGCCGAAGAGCTTGGGCCCTTTCCGGGCTTCGAACACGACGGCGAGGCTATGCTGCGCGTCATCCGCAATCACCGCCGCGCCGCCCATGGCGCGACCGACGGTTACGAGGGCCTGTCGGTTGCCCCGGTGCCGTTCAACGCGGCATTGTGCCCGGAACCCGCCCTGGCGACGGCCGCGCGCCGTGCCTGGGACCGGGCGCTCGCCCAGGGCGAGGCCCATGGCTATCGCAACGCCCAAACCACCGTCGTCGCGCCCACTGGCACGATCGGCCTAGTGATGGATTGCGACACGACCGGCATCGAACCGGATTTCGCCCTGGTCAAATCCAAGAAACTCGCCGGCGGGGGTTATTTCAAGATCATCAACCGAACGGTGCCGGAGGCGCTGCGCACCCTTGGCTATGACGAGGCGGAGATCGCCGAGATCGTCGCCTATGCCACTGGCCACGGTACGCTTAAGAATGCCTCCGGCATCGACCATGAGCGGCTGCGGGCAAAGGGCTTCAACGATGCCGCGCTCGCCGCCGTGGAGGCCGTGCTCGGCAGCGCCTTCGACATTAAGTACGTCTTCAACAAATGGACGCTCGGCGAGGAATTCTGCACCACCGCCCTCGGCCTCCCCATCGAAAGACTGGATGAAATCGGCTTCGACATGTTGGCCGCTCTGGGCTTTGCCAAGCGCGACATCGAGGCCGCTAATATCTATTGCTGCGGCGCGATGACGGTCGAGGGCGCTCCGCACCTCAAGACCGAACATCTTCCGGTCTTCGATTGCGCGACGCCGTGCGGCCGCACCGGAACCCGGTCCCTGTCGGTGGAGAGCCACATCCGGATGATGGCGGCGGCGCAGCCCTTCATTTCGGGCGCCATTTCCAAGACGATCAACATGCCCAACGCCGCCACCGTCGCGGCCTGCAAGGATGCGTATCTACTGTCCTGGCGGCTGGGGCTGAAGGCGACGGCGCTGTACCGCGACGGGTCGAAGTTGTCGCAGCCGCTGTCGACCGTGATCGCCGATGACGAAGACGCCGATACCTTGGTCGAGACTCTGACCGCGCAGCCGGCGGCGGCCCGCGCCGAAATCCTGGCCGAGCGCATCGTCGAGCGGGTGATCGACCGCGTGGTTAACAAACTCGAGCGGGCTAGGCTGCCGCAGCGCCGCAAGGGCTATACCCAGAAGGCCATCGTCGGCGGCCACAAGGTGTATCTTCGAACGGGCGAATACGACGACGGCAAACTCGGTGAAATCTTCATCGACATGCACAAGGAAGGGGCCGCCTTCCGCAGCTTGATGAACAACTACGCCATCGCAATCTCGATTGGGCTGCAATACGGGGTACCGCTGGAGGAATTCGTCGAGGCCTTTACCTTCACCCGCTTCGAACCGTCCGGCATCGTCGAGGGTAACGACGCCATCAAGATGGCGACGTCCGTGCTGGATTACATCTTCCGCGAGCTCGCCGTTTCCTATCTCGGCCGCAACGACCTCTCTCACGCCGACCCCGCTGAAACCCGCCACGACAGCATCGGCCGGGGCGAAGGCGAAAGCTCGCTCGAACGGCAGACCACGCCCGATTACTCGAGCGTGGCCCGCGCCGCCAGCAATGGCTTCGTGCGCGGCAATCTCTACGTCTTCCATGGCCGCGGCGTGGCGACCCAAACACTCGCTGCCGGCGGCGGCGGAACCGCGGCCGTCGCGGCGACCGGCACCGCCGAGATCGCCCTCGCCATCCGCGACGACGTGAGCGAGCGCATGACCCACATCCGCGAGGCAAAACTCCGCGGTTATGAGGGTGATGCCTGCGGCGAGTGTGGCAATTTCACGCTGGTTCGCAACGGTACCTGCCTCAAATGCGTGACGTGCGGCTCCACCAATGGGTGCAGTTGAGAACGGCACCGCGTCCAATAAGGGGGAATACGATGGCGGCCAAGACTGCACAAAAAGCCAAGAAGAAGCCGGCTCCGAGAGCGGCGATCAAACGTCCCGGCTCCGGCGCCGCAAGAAAAGCGGCTTCGTCGAAAGCCCCCGGCAAAACTGCGGCTCGCCCCGCGGGCGCACGGTCGGGCTCGCAGGTCGAAAAACGCATGCACGAAATCGGTATCGTCCTGCCCGCCATTGCGCCGCCGGTTGCCAACTACATTCCCTTCGTCAGAACAGGTAAACTGGTTTTCATCTCCGGGCAGATCACGCTGGAAAACGGCGTTCCCCAGTTTCTCGGCAAGCTCGGCCGGGATTACACCATCGAGGATGGGCAGAGGGCAGCGCGCGTGTGCGCGCTGAATGTCGTCGCGCAGCTGAAGGCGGCCTGTGGCGGCAATCTCGACAAGGTCAAACGCTGTGTGAGGATCGGCGGCTTCGTCAATTCGACGCCTGATTTTGTTGACCAGCCTAAGGTGATGAACGGCGCCTCCAACCTGCTCGTCGAAATCTTCGGCGAGGACGGAAAACATGCCCGCACCGCTGTTGGGGTCAACACGCTGCCCTGGGGCGTCGCGGTGGAGGTCGAGGCGCTCTTCGAACTGCGCTAGAGCGCGAACACGCGAAGCAGGCCAGAAGAAACCGAATTCGGATTGGCGGGCGTTTGTGGCGACGGACATCCCGCGACGCCGATAATTCCCCTCCCGCTTTTGCCCGCGACGGCCTAAGCTCGTTGGCCCCCGATGGGCCGATCACGAGAAACGTCGCCGACGCGACATTTGCGCGATCCCGGCATCGGAACCAAGGGGCCTAAACCGTGCCGGACGGACGCAAACCGCTGACCGTCAAAGTCGTCGACAAAATCGCTGACGTTCCAGCGGCGGCCTGGGATTCCTTGGTCGATTCGGATTCGCCCTTCGCCAATCACGCTTTCCTGCACGCGCTGGAAGTCAGCGGCTCGGCGACGGCCGAAACCGGCTGGCTGCCCCAGCATTTGGTCGCCGAGGATTCCGAAGGCCGGCTGGTCGGCGCCGTCCCCATGTATCTGAAGAGCCATTCCTATGGCGAATACGTCTTCGACCACAGCTGGGCCGCGGCTTATGAACGCGCCGGCGGAAGTTATTACCCCAAGCTCCAAATCGCCGTGCCCTTCACCCCGGTCACCGGGCCGCGCTTGCTGGTGCAGCAGGGACCGCGTGCCGCCGCCATCGAGGATGCGCTGCTCGAAACCATGATCTCGGTCGCCGGCAGGCTCGGCGTGTCGTCGCTGCACGTCACCTTCGCGGCCGAGGCCCAGGCCCGGCGCCTGGCCGCCTCCGGCTGGCTGTTGCGAACCGGCTATCAATTCCACTGGCACAACCATGGGTACGTCAACTTCGAGGATTTCCTGGCGTCGCTGGCATCGCGCAAACGTAAGTCGGTGCGGAAGGAGCGGCGCGAGATCGAGGTTCAGGACATCGAGATTCAGACTCTTACCGGCGGGCAGCTCGAACCCCGCCATTGGGAGGCCTTTCACCGTTTCTATCTGAAGACGTCCGAGGGCAAATGGGGCCACCCCTATCTGACCAGCGAATTCTTTCAGCTTCTCGGCACGACAATGCCGGAGAAGGTCGTGCTGGTGATGGCCAAGAATCGGGACCGGTTTGTCGCCGGCGCACTCAATCTGCTTGGCACCGAGACGCTGTACGGGCGCAACTGGGGCAGCCTCGGCGATTACAAATTCCTGCATTTCGAAGCGTGTTATTACCGCGCCATCGATTTCGCGATCGCCCACGGTCTGAAGCGCGTCGAGGCCGGGGCCCAGGGCGAACACAAGATTCAACGCGGCTATCTGCCGACTCCGACTTATAGCGTGCATTGGTTCCGCGACAGCCGTTTCCGCGACGCGCTCGTCGATTTCCTGAACAAGGAACGCGCGGCGATCGCCGCTCAGATCGCGGAGCTATCCGCGCAATCCCCCTATCGCCGCGACGAACCCGCGACCGCCGAAGGCGCGGGGGATTGACGCTAGGCCGATAAGGGAAAAACCGGCCGCGATGGCGCGCTAGGGCCGCTTGACGACCAGCAACTCTCTAAAAATAATCGCATAGAAAATGAACGGAGCTATAGGCACCATTGCGATCCTTGGTGGCCACCGCTCCGGAACCGCAACCGCGGCAATTCTAAGGACAAATGCGTAAGCCCCAAGCTTGTTTCGTTTGAGTTGAGAAGCGGTGTAGAGGCGAGCGTGGTTGGACATGACGTCTCGGTAGGTGAGTTTGTCGGAGTACGTTTCTAGGCGCCGACATTGAGTCCGCGCCCAGGTCTGGTCGGCAACCCAAGCGACCCCGCAGAGGACAAAATAGATTCCGAAGGCGGTGACTCTGTCGTAGACCTGCCACTCCATCAAGCACTCGCAGAACACAAACGCCAGGAGGAAGGCGATCAGTTTGGATCTCGCCACGCGGCGGAGGCGCTCGAACTCTGCCGCTGAGGGAACGACGTAACCGCCGCGATGGACGCCTGACGGGAAGAAAAGCATCCCGCCATCGGCCAGTTTCGTGACGTGAAAGCAATCGACGACGAGATCGAGATATTTCATCGGATTTTTCGCGTAGCGGCCGGGCTAGCCGTGGGGCGCCTCCCGCCATTGGGCGAAGAGCAGCATCGCAAATGGTATCGACGAAAGGCCAATATTGATTGCGGCCATCCCGAGGTCGAGTTTCCCGGACGGAAGGAACAGCTTTCGGCCATCCTCGGTGACGGCAAAGAAGAAATAGTCGGCCAGGGCATCGAAGAAGACCATCGGGGCCTCATTCGCTCGGCTTCAGGCGACCGACTCCGGCCAAACAACCCAGCCGTGAGGTAGTTCCGCCATCGCCGTGTCGGAGAGCGCCTGCTTGATCCCGCGCTTGATTCCCCGCCCCTACTCCGCCAAGGCCGGCAGCATCGGCGGGGGTGGCGGTAGGGCCGGCACGGGATAGTCGAGCACCAGCTTGCCGTCGCGCATGTCGACGCGAACCACGCCGCCCTTCGCCAGCTTTCCGAACAGCAATTCGTCGGCCAACGGCTTCTTGATGTGTTCCTGGATGACGCGGGCGAGCGGGCGGGCGCCGAACAACCGGTCGTAACCTTTTTCGGCCAGCCATTTGCGGGCGGCGTCGGTCAATTCGACGGTGACGCCGCGATCGGTCAGCTGCGCTTCGAGCTGCATGACGAATTTGTCCACGACGCGCGAGATGACTTCCGGCGGCAAGCTGGCGAAGGCGATGATGGCGTCCAGCCGGTTGCGGAATTCCGGCGTGAACATGCGGGTGATGGCCTCCAAATCCTCGCCCACGCGTTCCTCGCGTTCGAAACCGATGGCGGCCTTGGCCATGTCGGAGGCGCCAGCATTGGTGGTCATGATCAGGATGACGTTGCGGAAATCGACGCTTTTGCCGTTATGGTCGGTCAGCTTGCCGTGGTCCATGACCTGCAAAAGGATGTTGAACAGGTCGGGATGGGCCTTTTCGATTTCGTCGAGCAGCAGCACGCAATGCGGATGCTGGTCAACGCCGTCGGTGAGCAGCCCGCCCTGATCGAAGCCGACATAACCGGGCGGCGCGCCGATCAGCCGCGACACGCTGTGCCGCTCCATGTATTCGGACATGTCAAAGCGGATCAGCTCGATGCCCATGCTGCGGGCAAGCTGGCGCGCGACTTCGGTCTTGCCGACGCCGGTGGGACCGGAGAACAGATACGCGCCGATGGGTTTTTCCGGCTCGCGCAAACCGGCGCGGGCGAGTTTGATCGAGGCGGCGAGCGCCTCGATCGCCTTGTCCTGGCCAAACACCATGGTCTTGAGGTCGCGATCCAGGTTCTGGAGCACGGCGCGGTCGTCGCGGGAGACGCTTTTCGGTGGGATGCGCGCCATCTTGGCGACCACGGCTTCGACATCCTTGACCGTGATCGTTCGTTTGCGCCGGCTGGGCGGCAGCAGCATCTGGGCCGCGCCGACCTCGTCGATCACGTCGATGGCCTTGTCGGGCAGCTTGCGGTCGTTGATGTATCGCGACGCCAGCTCGACGGCGGAGCGAATCGCCTCGGCGGTGTAGCGCACCTTGTGATGGGCCTCGTAATAGGGCTTGATGCCGCGCAGGATTTTCACCGAATCCTCGATGCTCGGCTCGTTCACGTCGATCTTTTGGAAGCGGCGGACGAGCGCGCGGTCCTTCTCGAAATAGGTCCGGTATTCCTTATAGGTCGTCGATCCGATGCAGCGGAGCGTGCCGCTGGCCAGCGTCGGCTTCAACAGATTGGACGCGTCCATCGAACCGCCGCTGGTGGCGCCGGCGCCGATCACGGTGTGTATCTCGTCGATGAACAGGATGGCGCCTTCATGCGCCTCCAATTCGTTGAGCACGGCCTTTAGCCGCTCCTCGAAATCGCCGCGATAGCGGGTGCCGGCGAGCAGGGAGCCCATGTCGAGGGCGAAAATCGTGGCGTTGCGCAGGACTTCGGGCACCTCGGCCTTGACGATCTTGCGGGCCAGCCCTTCGGCGATGGCGGTCTTGCCGACCCCGGCGTCGCCGACATAAAGCGGGTTGTTCTTGAAGCGACGGCACAGGATTTGGATGGTGCGCTCGACCTCGGCCTCGCGCCCGATCAAGGGATCGATGCGGCCGCCGATCGCCTTCTTGTTAAGATTGACGCAATAGGCGGCGAGCGCGTCCTGGCCGCGCTTGGCCCCCGGTTTCTCGCCGGCGGCGGTTTCTTCCTCGGCGCCGCGCACGCGCCGCCCTTCGCCCCGGCCGGCGACCTTGGCGATGCCGTGCGAGATGAAATTCACCGCGTCGAGCCGCGACATATCCTGTTCCTGCAGGAAATACACGGCGTGGGATTCGCGTTCGGAGAACAGGGCTACCAGGACATTGGCGCCGGTCACCTCTTCGCCGCCCGAGGATTGGACGTGGATGGCCGCGCGTTGGAGCACGCGTTGGAAGCTGGCGGTCGGCTTGGCCTCGCCCGGCCGCGGCGAAACCAGGCTCGCCAATTCGGTGTCGAGGTAACGCGTCACGTCGCGCCGCAGCCGGTCGACATCGACGCCGCAGGCCTTGAGCACCGCGATCGCGTCTTGGTCTTCGGTCAAGGCCATCAGGAGATGTTCGAGCGTGACGTATTCGTGCCGGCGCTCGTTGGCCAAGGCCAGGGCGCGATGAAGGCTTTGTTCGAGATTGCGCGACAGCATGCGTCGATCCTATTCCTTCTCGAGGATACACCGCAAAGGATGTTGATGGCGCCGGGCGAAATCCATGACTTGCGTTACCTTGGTCTCGGCGACCTCGAAGGTGTAGACGCCGCAAATCCCCACCCCGCGCCGGTGGACGTTCAGCATGATCTGGGTCGCTTCTTCCCGACCCTTGTTGAAGAACCGTTCGAGAATATGGACGACAAACTCCATCGGCGTGTAGTCGTCGTTGAGCATCAAGACCTTGTACATGGCCGGCTTTTTGGTCTTGGCGCGCGTGCGCAGGACGACCCCAGTGTTGGGGACGTCATCATTGTTTTTGTCGTCGTCGCTCATGTGTCGTCCGTCGGGACCGAAAGTATCGCGCGGTGCCGGAGCCGGTTGGGCGCCGTGTCGGTGGCCATCTTCAATGATATGGGTTCGAGGGTAAGCCGAAAAGGGTTTCGGATGAGCTAATGGGTGGCCGGCGCTCCCGGTCGATCAAAAGAGCGTCAACTGCCCGTTCAGCCCGCCGGGGCCGGCGCGCAGCAGAAAATATTGGCGACTCAAATCCTCCTGGCGCCCGGCCGGCTGTCCGCCGATTTCCGGAGCCACGGCACGCCGCGGGTTCCAGGGTATCCCGCTCAAATCGTGGCGCGCTAGCATCTCCGGGAAGCGCAGCGCCGCAAAACGCGGCGACGGATGGGCGGCGGCGTTGAAGAGGAATCGCCCGTCGACGCAGGCGCTCGCCACCCAATAAAAACCCCAGGAATTCAGTTGCAGCCCAGCCGGCGGCGGCTCGGCGAAGGCGCCGTCGTCCACGGCCTTCAGAAGGGCGCGGTAATCGGCTTCCGACAAATCCTTGCGGGTCGAGGTGCCGCGCCAGGGCGCGAGCAGATCGTTGGCCGCGAAACCCGCCGTCCCCACCAAATTCGGCGCGCCGACGATTTGGCCCCAAAGTACGGCGCCGGTGCCGGTCGCGCTCGGCCGCAGATCGTAGGCGCGGACCTGTTCTTCGTAATCGGCGTTGTAGACAAAGCGATAGCGGTCGGCGCCCTTCGTGCAAAGGCGCCTTATATCGTCGCCCCCGAGATAGCTGAACCAGGAGAACTTGCGCGCAACCGGATTGTCGATGCCGCCGGTATAGGTACAAGCCGATATCAGCAGGACCATAAGGAGGAGCGTGGACGCAGAAAGCACCCGCGGCACCCGCCGCTTCCTGCCAACCGCATGGAATCGCGAAATTATTTCTGGACAGGTTCGGTGTTGATTCATAATCTGGGCGAAATTGTGGCAGGCCATTGTGACAACGGGTCGGGCAAATCGTTAACGAGCACGTGTCAAGATATAGGAGGGGATGGGCCTTGCAACAACCTATAGGCATTACCGGAATGACAACGCGGGTCGTCGCCTCCCTCGCCGCCGCTCTCATTTGGGCCACCACGCCGGCCAATGCCGCCCAACCCGTCGCCAAGCCCCAGCAAGCCACTGTCGTCATCGATGCTGATACCGGTAGTGTCCTGCACTCCTCCAATGCCGACGCGCGCCACTATCCGGCGTCGCTGACCAAGATGATGACGCTGTACCTCACCTTCGAGGCGCTAGATGCCGGCCGCCTTCGTCTGGACCAACGCCTGGCGGTATCGTCCCACGCAGCGAGCCAGGAACCGACCAAGCTGGGTCTAAGCGTCGGTGACACTCTGACGGTGCGCGACGCTGTGCTGGCCTTGATTGTAAAATCCGCCAATGACGTGGCGGTCGTGGTCGGCGAATCGCTCGGCGGCAGCGAGGAGCGTTTCGCCGCGATGATGACGGCGCGGGCGCGCGAAATCGGAATGAGCCGCACCACCTTCCGCAACGCCTCCGGGCTGCCCGACCCTGATCAGATCACGACCGCCCGCGACATGGCGATTCTCGCCCACGCTTTGGTCCGCGATTTCCCGAAATTTTATCCCCTGTTCGCCACCGCCGCCTTCAACTACGAGGGCACGACGATTCCCACGCATAACCGCCTGCTGAACCGCTATTCCGGGCTGGATGGGATCAAGACCGGCTATATCCGGGATTCGGGCTTCAATCTCGCCGCGTCGGCGATGCGCGATGGCCGCAGGCTAGTCGGCGTCGTCCTCGGCGGCACCTCGCAGGTCGCCCGCGACCGCCTGATGGCGCAGCTATTAGACAAGGGTTTCCGCGAGGCCGGCGCCGGCACCACGGTTGCGCAGGCTGCCGCGCCGGCCAAGCCGCCGGCCGCCATTAAGGCACCGGCGCCAGCCATCAGGACCGCTTCCAAGGCAGCCAAACCCGCTACGACACCTCCGCCGCCGGCCGCCGATGATGGCGACGATTCCGGCTGGAGCATCCAGGTCGGCGCCTTCGCCCGGTTTCAACAGGCGCAGCGCGCGGCCGAAACCGTGACCGACAAACTCGGCCAAGTGCTCGCCAGCACCAGAATCGCCATCCTGCCGGTTAGCAACAAAAAGGGCACGTTGTACCGCGCCCGCCTGACCGGGCTGGCCGAGGCCGAAGCGCGTAAAGCCTGCCAGCAGCTACTCGGGAAAAAAGACAACGCCGGCTGCCTCCTCATCCCGCCAACCTGAGCCCGGTCCTTCCCGGCTGCCGGGGAAGATTGGATAGCGGCGGCTGAGGCATCGACCTCACACAAAATCTCCCGCGCGAGGGTCTCCGCGTTATACAACCCGCCATGCCCTGGTGGACACAAGAAGCCCTGGCCGCGCGGCGGCCGTTCCTGGAGGCGCGCGGGCGCATCCTCGCCGCCATCCGCGGCTTCTTCGCCGAACGCGGCTTCACCGAGGTGGAGACGCCAGCTCTGCAAGTCTCGCCGGGGTTGGAGCCCCATCTAACCGCCTTCGCCACGGCGCTGCAAAGCCCCTGGGGCGGAGTGCCGACGGCCCTTTATCTGCACACCTCGCCCGAATTCGCGATGAAGAAGCTGGTGGCCGGCGGCATGGAGCGGATATTCCAGCTCGCCCGGGTCTTCCGCAACGCCGAGCGCTCCGCCATCCACCATCCCGAATTCACCATGCTCGAATGGTATCGCGCCGGCGCGGGTTACCGGTCGCTGATGGACGATTGCGAAGGATTGCTGCGCGCCTGCATCGCGGCGGCTGATGGATGGCGCTTCACCCATGACACCAAAGCTAGCGACCCCTTCGCCGACTGGAGCCGCCTCAGCGTGGCCGAGGCGTTCGCGCACCACGCCGGGATCGACCTGCTGGCCACCGCGCCCGATCCGGCCGCACCCGATGTCACACGTCTCGCCGCCGCCGCCCGCGGTATCGGCATCGAGCCAGGGGTCGGCGATAGCTGGGAGGATGTGTTCTTCCGCATTTTCCTCGATCGCATCGAGCCGCATCTTGGCGTCGGCGCCCCGACGATCATCTACGACTATCCCGTGTCGATGGCGGCGCTGGCCCGCGCCAAGCCCGGCGATCCACGTGTGGCCGAACGGTTCGAGCTGTACGTCGCCGGGCTCGAACTAGCCAATGCCTTCGGCGAACTGACAGACCCGGCCGAGCAGCGACGGCGATTCGATTCCGACCGCACGAAGAAACAGGCGCGTTATGGATTCTGCTATCCGATCGACGAGGATTTCCTGGCCGCCCTGGCCCACGGGATGCCCGATTGCGCCGGCATCGCGCTCGGCATCGACCGGCTGGTCATGCTCGCCACGGGCACCACGCGGATCGAGGATGTATTGTGGGCGCCGGTAACCGATTTCCAAGGTATCGAGCGATGACCGACCTCCCTGCCCCGCCCAGGCGGACGCTGCGATCCGTTGACGACCTGGTTGGCGCCGGCATCGCCCATGCGAGCGAGCGCGACAGCCTGGAGGCGGTTGCCGCCCGTTATGCCATCGGCGTCACGCCGGACATGTTGGCCCTGATGGGCACCGACGCCGCAGACCCAATCCGCCGCCAATTCGCGCCCGATGCGGCGGAGCTGAGAACGACCCGCGACGAAACGGCCGACCCCACCGGCGACGACCGCTTCACACCAGTCAAGGGCATCGTGCACCGTTATCCAGACCGAGTGCTGCTCAAACCCGTCCATGCCTGCGCCGTCTATTGCCGATTCTGTTTCCGGCGCGAGCGCGTGGGGCCGGGCGGTGAAGCGCTGACGGCGGCGGAGATGGAGGCGGCACTCGACTATGTGCGCCAACGCCCCGCCATCTGGGAGGTGATCCTTACCGGAGGCGACCCGCTGATCCTGTCCGCGCGCCGCCTGGGCCGCCTGATCGGGGCGCTCGACGCGATTGCCCACCTCGGCGCGATCCGCATCCACACGCGTTTGCCGGTCGCGGCGCCGGAGAGCGTGGGGCCGGCGATGGTCCGCGCACTCGCCGCCGAAAAGGCGGTCTACGTCGTCATCCACTGCAACCATCCCCGCGAGGTGACGCCGCGGGCGCGCGAGGCCCTGCGTCGTCTCTCCGATTCCGGCATCCCGCTGTTGAGTCAGACGGTCCTGCTCAAGGGCGTCAACGACGATCCGGCGACGCTCGAAGCTCTCTTTCGCGCGCTCGTCGCGGCTCGGGTGAAGCCCTATTACCTGCATCACCTCGACGCGGCGCCCGGCACGGGCCATTTCCGCACGACCATAGCCAACGGGCAGGACATCGTGCGCGGTTTGCGCGCCCGGGTCTCCGGTCTGTGCCAGCCGAACTACGTCCTCGACATACCGGGCGGGCACGGCAAGGTGCCGATCGGTCCGGTCCATCTGAGCCGCGCCGAAGACGAAACCGATGCCTATGTGGTCGAGGACACCAAGGGCGGCCGTCATCTCTATCGATCGCCGACATAGGATCGAGGCGCCTTGAACTATCGCCACGCCTTTCATGCCGGTTCCTTCAGCGATGTTTTCAAACACGCGATCCTGGCACTGCTCGTCGAGACCCTGAAGGCGAAGGACAAGCCGTTCTTCTATCTCGACACCCATGCCGGACTGGCGCGTTATGATCTGTTTTCGGATGAGGCGCGGCGCGGTGGCGAATTCCGCCACGGCATCCTCCGCCTGCTCGACGCTCCCCATTCGCCAGCCACGCTTGCGCCCTATCTCGCGGCGTTGGCGGCAACGGCCAGGGGCGAAGGCGGCGCGCGGCGGTGGTATCCCGGTTCGTCGCGCATCGTCCGCGAACTTGTGCGGCCGGATGATCGGCTGGTGTTGACCGAGCTGCATCCCGAGGATCAAGCTCGTCTTGCCGCCGACTACGCGGGCGACCGTCAAGTGACCGTGCGGCATCTCGACGGCTTCTCCGCGCTGAAGGCCTTTCTGCCGCCCACGGAACGACGCGGGCTGGTGCTGATTGATCCGGCCTTCGAGAAGGCGGACGAGCTTGCGCGCATGGAGCGCGGGCTGCGGCACGCGCTGCGCCGCTGGCCGACTGGAATCTACGCGCTGTGGTACCCGATCAAGGACCGCGGGCCGATCGCACGCTTCCACGATGACATCGCGGCCTCCGGCCTGACGAAGGCATTGGTCGTTGAATTGCTATTGCATCCCGAAGACGACGCCGGGCGCCTCAACGGTTGCGGCATGGTCATCGTCAATCCGCCCTGGCGATTCGACGCGGCGCTGGCGGAATTGGCGCCGTGGTTACATTCGGCCTTGCGCCAGCGCGAACGCGGCAGGGCTTCGGTCGCATGGCTGGTGAAGGAAACAGCTCTACCCACAGACGAAGGTGGGCGCGACAGAACCGCCGGAGATGTCTAGACTCCCCGGAATTGCGCTGAAAAAAATCAGAGACCAATGCTCGGACAAGACCGCTTCGATCGCGAACTCCCCGACATTCTGAAACGGCATGAGCGTTTTCTTGCCGGGAAGAACGACGGCGTGCGCGCCAATTTCAAGGAAGCCGACCTGTCAGGTCACGATTTTTCGCGCGTGCTGCTTAGCCAGGCAACGATGGCTGGCGCCAATCTGTGCCGGACGATCCTGGTCAGCACCGATCTCAGCCACGCCGACATGTTCGGGGTGAACCTGGAATTCGCCGATCTTACCGGCGCCAATCTCTACAAGGCGGATTTGCGCGGCAGCCAGCTCACCGGCACAAAACTGACGAGTTGCGACCTGCGGGAAGTGGATCTGCGGCCCGGTGTCTTGCTTTACGGCAAGACCGGGGAGCAGCCAGCGCCGGGCTCCCACTCCAATTTGAGCGGCGCGCAAATGGACCGCGCCAAGCTCGGCAACGCCAACCTGGCCTATGCCGATTTGTCGCGGTCGAGCCTGCGGCAGGCGTAAGCTCTGGGGACAAATTTCGGCGACGCCAACCTTACCCGCGCCAATCTTACCGGAGCCGATTTGTCCGATTGCAACCTGGCCTCCGCCAAGCTGAAAGGCGCCAGCCTCACCGGCGTCAATTTGACCGGCGCCATCATCAAGGGCGCCGATCTGCGCGATACCGTGCTACGCGGCGCGGTTCTGGACGGCGTCGATCTTAGCGGCGTGCGGTTGAGCGGCGCGATCATGTTGCGGAACCTGGAGCGCATCCCGCGGGATTTGCGCGACGCCATCAAGCAACACGACCGCTGGATCGCCACCGGCGGGCGCGAGGGCCGGCGCGCCGCGCTCGCCGGGCGCGACCTAGCTGGGGCCGATCTATCCGGCGCCGATCTTTCCGGCGCCGATTTGGCCGGCTGCGCGCTGGCCGGAGCCAAACTCAGCCAATGCCTCCTGGTGCTGACCAATTTCGCGCGTGCCGATCTGGCCGGGGCCGATCTGTCGGACAGCGATTGCGGAGGCGCCGATTTTTCGGAGGCCAAGTTGACGCAGGCAAATCTCACCCGCACCGCTCTGGTTCCCGCCGAACTCCGCAAGCCCGACGGCACGCCGAGCGGGCGGTTTTGGCCGGCCAATTTGAGCGGCGCGGATTTAACCCTCGCGAGCCTGGCCGGGGCCAAGCTGCGCGGTGCCAAGCTGATTGGGGCAAACCTCACCGGGGCCGGGCTCGACGGTACCGACCTCGAAGGCGCCGATCTGACCGGGGCCACGCTGCCGTAGACCGGAAAGGCCTAGAGCCGTTTTGCCGGAGAATTTGCGCCGGCGGCGCCAGTGGCCTATTCTTGGCGGCAGGTAGATGCGAAGGAGCCAGCCATGTGCGAGCAAGCCTATGCCATCGAGGCGGAGTGGAACGAAGCGGCCCGGCGCTGGGTGGCGAGCAGCAGCGAAATCCCCGGCTTTAAGGTCGAGGCCGAGAGTTACGACGCGCTCCTGAAAGAAATCAAGCAGCAGGTACCGCAGCTTCTAGAATCCAATCTCGGCGTGCGCGGTCCCGGCGAAGTCCGCGTGCTGGTCACCACCACACGCGAAGAATCCGTCCCCCTCGCCGCCTGACCCCGCCGGCCCACGCGACTCTCCCCTGAGCAACGCGGGAGGCGTAGGTGTTGAGGAAAGTCGCGTTCACGTCCTACCCCGTCAAGAACGTCGCGCGGGCGCGAAAGTTCTACGAGGAGACGCCTGGGCTCAAGCCCGGACTGGCCGGGAATCGCGGCGACATATGGTGGGTGGAGTACGATTTGCCGGGCGGCGGCCGCTTCGCCAGCTCCAATGCCACGCAAGACGCGCCCAGCGCCACCGCGGGCGGCACCGTGGCATTCGAAGTCGATGACGATCTGACGCGCTTTATCGACGATCTCAAGGCCAAGAACGTCGAGTTCAAGAGCGACATCATTCACGGCCCGCGCTGCCGCATGGCCGTGTGTCTCGATCCCAACGGCAACTCGATCCTCCTACATCAACTCAATCCGAAAAAGTAATATTCGACGATGGGCGCCGATAACACGCTTTCGGCGGGCGACGAGCCCGCCTTGCGTTTCGCCGTGGTCATGGGTGCGGACGGCAAGGTCCGCGACCTGACCTGGGCCGGCATCGCCCAATGGCGGCCAGCCGACGGTTTCCTGTGGATGCACCTGGAACGCGACGATCCCGCCGCCCGGGCCTGGGTTCGCGAAAAAGCTGGGGTCGATCCCCAAGCCGCCGGATTGCTTCTGGCGGAGGAGTCGCGCCCGCGGGTTCAGGATTTCGACGACGACATGCTGATCGTGCTGCGTGGCGTCAACCGATCGGCGGCGGCAATCGACGCGGCGGAGGCCGCTCGCGGACTCAACTCGTGCCGGTCCACATCTGGGCGCAGGCGGCGCGGTGCATCTCGCTGCGCGACACGGCCCATTCGCTCGACGCGCTCCGCGACATCCGGCGCTCCCTCCTGCTGGGCAAGGGGCCACGCACCATCGGCGCGCTGCTCGCCTTGATCGCGGAGAAGCTGGTGGACCATCTCGGCGAGATGACCGACGAATTAGAGGCCGCGGTCGCCGACATCGAGGACAAGGTGTGCGACAACCGGGGCGATCCCGCCCTGCGCATGGAAATTTCGTCGGCCCGGCGCGGCATCGTCCAGCTTCGCCGCTATCTGTCGCCTAATGGAACGTCATGAGATTCTGGACGCGATGAGCGAGCTCAAGCTCTATGGCATGCGCGCCAGCTTTGACGAGACCGCTGGCAAGGGACTGGCCCGGCGCGACGAGATTTATCCGCTCATTGCCAGTCTCATCCGTGCCGAGCGTACCCACCGCCAGGCCCGGTCGATCAGCTACCGGATCAGCGGGGCCAAGTTCCCCGTGTTGAAAGATCTCGACAGCTTCGTCTTCACCGACACGCCCGTGGATCAGGGACAGGTGCGCGAGTTGGCGACCGGCGCGTTCCTCGACGCCAAGCGCAACGGAATCTTCATTGGCGGCACAGGCACCGGCAAAACCCATCTGTGCATCGCCGTCGCTTCCGCCGTGATCCGCACCCGCGCCAGGGGGCGGTTCTTCAACCTCGTCGATCTCGTCAACCAGCTCGAGCAGGAAAAGGCTGCAGGCAAGAGCGGAAGGCTCGTAGAGAAACTGCTGCGCCACGACCTCATCGTCATCGACGAACTCGGCTATCTCCCATTCAGCCAATCCGGCGGGCAGCTGCTGTTCCATCTGATCAGCAAGCTTTACGAAAATACTTCGCTGCTGATCACCACCAATCTCGCCTTCTCCGATTGGCCGCAAGTGTTCGGAGACGCCAAGATGACCACCGCCATGCTCGATCGGTTGACCCACCATTGCGACATCATCGAGACCGGCAACACCAGCTGGCGGTTCAAAAACCGCAACTGACAAACCCTCCCCCGGCCCCCACCCGGGCTTACCCACGTGGGTGCACAGGCACCTCCCACGGCCGCCGCCGCCGGCGCATTGGAACGCGCGGCGCCGGCCGCGGGTCCCTCCTATGCACTACGTGGATAAGCCCACCTCTGCTGCTCCAGGGGGGTCATTATTGGACGCGAAAGGGGGGTCGCGGTTGGAAGCAAATTGACACCGATGAAGCGGCAACGCTTCCTCAAAGCGCCTGCGGGCGCCGTCGTGGTCGGAGCGGGCAAGCGCGATCTCTCCGAGGCTCCGGATGCAGTTTGCCTCGCCCAGTGTGGCGCCGACCCGGCGATAGAGCGGCAGCGCTTCCTCAAAGCGCGCGCGGGCGCCGTCGTCGTCGGAACGTTGAAACCCAACCAACCCCCGCCAAAACAGGCATTGTGCCTCCAGTTCGGGCCAGCCATGCCTGGCGGACGCCGCCCGCGCGCTATCGAGCGCGCGCGTGTCGCCGATCCCGGCGAAGCGCTGAAATTGGCCGAAGGCAATGATTCCGGCCACCGCCTGTTTTGGTTGGACATCTCGCTCCAAAGCCGCCAACAGGACCGACCGGTCGTTGCCGGCTTCGGGAGTCAGAGCGGCGACCGCCTCGGCGCCATCGTCCCAGCCGACGGCACCACCACGATTCGCGAGATCGAAGACGCGGCCAACAAGGAGAGCAAAATCGTCCCGAAGCAAATCGCCGCGGCGGCGCATATAGGCGCGTACCGGCGCGAGGGCACGCAGTCGCCCGGCCTCATCGTATGCGAGACGGACATGGGCGGAGGATGCGCGCCGGCGCCGGCCCGGCGCCGGGAAGAATCGCGTCGAGATCGGCAGGTGCGATACCGTCCGGCAGGAAGGCGAGCAGCGCCAGCAGGCGCCGCGCCTCCACCGTCATGCGCCCGCCATCGATCGACAAATCGAGCGAAAGAGCAAGATTGGTCTGGCGGGTGTCGGCGGCGCCGCGTTGCAAC
This sequence comes from Asaia bogorensis, assembly GCA_945892765.1. Taxonomy (GTDB): domain Bacteria; phylum Pseudomonadota; class Alphaproteobacteria; order CACIAM-22H2; family CACIAM-22H2; genus SHVT01. The sequence goes on along the minus strand of CAMDDQ010000036.1, from coordinate 192 downwards.
AGGGCGGTGGACTTGTGCTGCCATTCCGACCACAGACCGGCCAGATTGGGCTCCGCCTCGGCGGCGGCGGCGAACAGCTCGATGGCCAGCGGCAAACCATCGAGCGCGGCAAGAATGTCCGGCAGTAGCGCATCGCCCGCGTGTTTCTGACCGGCGATGGCGAGGAACATCGAGCGGCTTGCGCTATCGGAT
>CAMDDQ010000035.1 GCA_945892765.1 Asaia bogorensis | reverse complement strand
CGTCCAGCGCGCCCGGTGCGGCCGATGCGGTGGATGTAGTCCTCGGCATGGATGGGCACATCGAAGAGAAAAACATGAGGAAGCTCGTCGATGTCCAGCCCGCGCGCAGCCACGTCGCTGGCGACCAGCAAGGAGATCTCGCCGCGCTTGAAGGATTCAAGTGTTTCGGTCCGACGGTCCTGGGGCATATCGCCGTGGAGCGCGGCAGCATTATAGCCGTGGCGCTTCAACGAACGGGCGAGTATGTCGACATCGCGCTTGCGGTTGCAGAAGATCAAGGCGGTCTTGACGTTTTCGGACCCGAGCAACTGGCGAAGGACCTCGCGTTTCATCTCCGCTTCCACGAAGACCAGCGCCTGGGTCACGGTTTCCGCGGGTGATGCCGGCGGCGCCACGCTGATGGTCTTGGGATTGGTTAGGAAGGCATTGGCGAGCCGCCGGATTTCCGGAGGCATCGTCGCTGAGAAAAGCAACGTCTGGCGCGACGGCGGCAACAGACCGACGATTCGCTCGACGTCGGGAATGAAACCCATGTCGAGCATCCTATCGGCTTCATCGATGACCAGCGTGCGCACGTCGTTAAGAAGGATGCGGCCGCGCTCGAAATGATCGAGAAGCCGACCTGGCGTCGCGATCAGCACATCGACGCCGCGGTCGAGCTTCTTGTCCTGGTCGCCATAGGCGACGCCGCCGATCAGGAGCGCCATCGAGAGTTTGTTATACTTTCCGTAGACTTGAAAATTTTCGGCTACTTGGGTCGCAAGCTCACGCGTCGGCTCAAGAATGAGCGAGCGCGACATGCGCGCCCGGGCGCGGCCGGCGGCCAGCATCTGAATCATCGGCAGGGTGAAAGAAGCGGTCTTCCCGGTTCCCGTCTGTGCACATCCCACCACGTCGTGTCGGGCTAGGATTTCCGGGATTGCTTGAGCCTGAATGGGGGTCGGTGTCTCGTACCCTGCGTCGGTGATGGCGCGCAGAAGGTCGGGACTAAGTCCCAGATCGGAAAAATTCATAAAACCTATATTTCTGGCAGCCTGCCGGAACCGGAAAGCCAAACCGTGCAACAGAACCAATGGCGTCGCATCATAGGAAGTCCAAGCCCGCTGTCAAACAAAAGCGCCCGCCTAGGGCAGAGAAACATCGAAAAGCGATGGCCCGAGCGATAAAAATAGTATTTTGGCGCAACACGATTTCTCGGCCAGGCAGGCAGGGGGCGACCTGCAAAGCCTCGTCGAAAACGAGGTGGCCGGGCAACGGTTTGGAGGACCGGTGACTAAGCCCATGAATTTCGAGGTTAGGACGTTGAAGGACGACCGTTGGATGATAGAGGTGCGTACCTCGAACCAAGGGGAGGCGATCACCCAGGCCCGTGAACTGGTGGGGAGCCGGGAGTTCGACTCTGTCCATGTCGTGGCCGAGACATATGACGAAGAATCTGGGACTTTTCGCGAGAAGGTCATCTTTAAGCATTCGAAAATCCGCTAGGATCGCCCACGCCACGATCGTGATCTGCCTCCGGGGCTGCGAAATCGCGATCTGGAGTTTCGCCTGATGGCGGCGCCGGAGCCGCCCCCGGCCTCCGATGAGTCCGGCGCGGCACACGGCCCATCGCCATCGTTTGGCGCGGCGGTGGCCCGAGGCGGAGGCCGCCTACCGCAGGCTTCTCGCCCTCGATGCCAACGACGTCGAGGCGGCCTACCTGCTCGCCATTTCCCTGCAAGAACAACGCAAGGTCGAGGCCGCAGCGGCGGCCTATCGGAGCCTGATCGAACGCGCGCCCGGACATGTCGATGCCTACAACAATCTCGGCGTTGCGTTCAAAGCCATGGGCCGGCTCGAAGAAGCGGTTGCCGCCTATCGCGAGGCCCTCAGGCTGCGTCGCGACCATGCCGCGAGCTGGAGCAATCTCGGCAACGCCTTGAAGGCACTTGGCCGACCGAACGAGGCCGAGACCTCCCTCCGCTCCGCGCTTTCGTTTAAGCCGGACTATCCCTCGGCTCTCAATTACCTGGGCATGGTTTCCCAAGAGCGAGACCGGATCGATGACGCGGTCGCGTTCTATCTACGGGCTCTGACCATCGATCCGGAATATGCCGAAGCGCACAACAATCTTGGTTTTGCGATGCGGCGGCTGGGCCGTCTGGACGAGGCGGTCGCGCGTTATGGACTGGCTCTGGTCTTCAAGCCGGATTTCCCGCAAGCGGCCATGAACCGTGCGCTCGTGGAATTGGCCCGCGGCGAATTGGATTTGGGCTGGAGCGACTACAGGTCGCGACCGCTGGTGCGCCGCGACAGCGTGCCAGTTCCTCTAGCGCAATTGCCGGCCGATTTGCACGGTCGCACTTTCGTCCTGATGAAAGAACAGGGGCTGGGCGCCGAGCTTTTTTTCCTGCGCTTCGCCCCGCTGCTCAAGGCACGGGGCGCGGAGTTCGTCATCGAGGCGTCGCCGAAAATAGCCTCCATCCTCCGCCGCATCGAAGGGTTCAACCAAATCGTGTTCGACGGCGTCGCGCCGCCGGATGGAGAAAAAGTCTTTCAGGGTGATCTGCCCTATCTCCTCGGCGGCGGCGACAGCGGGAGCCTGCCGCCGCCGCTCAAGCTGCGGCCACTGCCCGAGCGCCTGGATCATTGGCGCCGGCGGCTCGACTCCGTCGGTCCGCGGCCACATATCGCCGTGACCTGGCGCGGCGGAGTCAAAGGCCCCGGGAAATTATTCAAACAAGCGCCTCTCGATCGAATGGCCGATGTGTTGGCGAACGTCGCGGGGTCAGTGATCGCCCTGCAGCGACAGCCACGTCCCGGGGAGGTCGCGGAGATGGAGAACCGGCTCGGCCGAGAGTTGGGCGATCTTACCGGTGCCAATGAAGACATCGAGGACGTTTTGGCGCTGCTCGCGCTGATCGATACTTATGTGACCGTCAGCAATACCAACGTCCACCTTCGCGCCGGCGTATCGGTAGCCTGCCACGTCTTGGTGCCTCATCCGTCGGAGTTTCGCTGGCGCGTCGAAGGCGAGCGCACACCATGGTTCCGCGATTTCCATGTCTATCGGCAGAGGGCGGATGGGAATTGGGATGGCGCGATCGCGGCCTTGCGGCGCGACCTTGCCGGCTGAAGCATTGACAGGTCAATCCGCCGCGGGCTCAATCCGGCGCGCGCGGGCGAAAATTGTGGTGCATTGCAGGGGAGGGGACGGATCATGCGAAGGTGGATCGGGCTGGTGCTCGGCATTGTTTCCGCCGGGACCGCCGCGTGGGCGGCGGAGGATAAGGTCCTCAACATCTACAACTGGTCCGACTACATCGCCGAAGGCACCCTTAAAGCCTTCGAGGTGGAGACCGGCATCAAGGTCAACTACGACGTCTACGACAGCAACGAGACGCTCGACGCCAAGCTGCGGGCGGGGAAGAGCGGCTACGATCTCGTGGCGCCGACAGCCTCGCCGTTCTTGGCCCAGCAGCTCCCGGCCAAGCTGCACCGCAAGCTGGACAAGGCGCGGATTCCGAATTTGAAGAATCTCGATCCTGAGCTGATGCGCCAACTCGCCGTTTACGACCCCGGCAACCAATTCGCGGTGCCCTGGATGTGGGGAACGGCTGGGATCGGATACAACGCAGCCAAGATCAAGCAGATCATGCCCGACGCGCCGATCGATTCCTTGCGTATGATTTTCGACCCGGCGATCGCGGCGCGCTTTAAATCCTGCGGTATCGTTCTGCTCGACTCGGCAACCGATGTGCTTCCGGCGGCGCTGCTCTACACCGGAAGCAAGCCGGACAGCCACACCCCGAAAGACCTCGATTCCGCTTTGGCGCTGATGATGAAGCTGCGCCCGAATATCCGCCGCTTTCATTCGTCGGAGTACATCAACGACCTCGCCAATGGCGATGCGTGCCTTACTTTCGGCTGGTCGGGAGACATCATACAGGCCGCCAAACGCGCCAGCGAGGCCAAGAACGGCGTTCAGGTCACCTATTCAATTCCAAAGGAAGGCGCGCTCGTATGGATCGATGCCTGGGTGATCCCGGTGGACGCTCCCCATCCGGAGAACGCCCATGCTTTCATCAATTTCGTGCTGCGCCCCGAGGTGACGGCGGCGAATTCGAATTTCATCGGCTACGCCAACGGCAATCTTGCCTCCTTGCCGCTGCTCGACCCTGAAATCAGGAACAACCGCGCGATTTATCCCGACGCGGAGACGCGCAAGCGCTTCTATACCGTTTCATCCGGCGGCCGCGATTACGAACGTTTGCGCTCGCGGACCTGGACGCGGATCACGACCGGCCGCTAGAAGGTCGGCGGGCAATGAGCCGCGCGGCGGCTGAGACCGCCGTTTCGGATCCGGGGTCTTTCATTCGCATCCAGGATATCGCCAAATCCTTCTCCGGCGTGTCCGCGGTCGAAGGTGTGTCGCTCGAAATCCGCCGCGGTGAATTGTTCTGCCTCCTCGGCGCCTCGGGTTCGGGCAAGACGACATTTCTGCGCATGTTGGCGGGGTTTGAGCGGCCGGATCGCGGAACCATCTCGATCGATGGCGCCGATGTGACCGCCATGCCCCCTTATCTGCGGCCGGTCAACCTGATGTTTCAGTCCTACGCTCTGTTTCCGCATATGAGCGTGGAGAGCAACATCGCGTTTGGTCTTCGCCAGGAAAATCTTTCCCGATCGGAAATCGCGCGGCGGGTGGAGGAAATGCTGGCGCTGGTTCAGATGACGTCATTCGCGCGCCGCCGGCCCCACGAGCTCTCTGGGGGCCAGCGCCAACGCACGGCGCTGGCCCGCGCGCTCGCGAAGCTCCCGAAGGTGCTGCTGCTTGATGAGCCGCTGGCCGCGCTCGACCGCAAGCTGCGCGAAGAAACCCGTCAGGAGCTGGTCTCCATCCAGGCGCGGCTCGGCATCACTTTCATCGTCGTGACGCATGACGCGGAGGAAGCAATGGGCATGGCCTCGCGCATTGCCATCCTCAAGGGCGGAAAGCTGGCGCAAATCGGGGCGCCGCCGGAGTTATATGACCGGCCCCGCTCGCGATATGTGGCCGACTTTCTTGGCCCCGTTAATTTGTTCGAATGCGAGATTCTGGCGCAGGAGCCTGGCTCGGTGGTGCTGCGCCTCGTTGATCTCGACACCGAGTTGCGCGTGCCGGACGAACCGGGCACGGCTCGAACCGGCCGAGCCTGGGTCGCCATCCGCCCGGAGCGAATGACGCAAGCCATCGGCGCGGCGCCGGTCAGCCGAATGCGGGGCGTCCTGCGCGCCGCCGTGTTTCGCGGCGAAAGTCATAGCTGTCGGATCGAACTGCCGAATGGCAAGTCGGTTTTGTTCACCGCCTCCACGGCTGTTGCAATTCCGCGGCAGGGCGAGCCCGTCGAACTATCCTGGCCGCTGGGCGCCGGTGTGGTCCTGTTCGAATGAGGAGCCGTCATCGGACTTTGGCGATTGCCGCGCCCTTTGCGTGGATGTTGGCCTTCTTCCTCGCACCGCTCGCGATCGTGCTGAAGATCAGTTTCTCGGAATCGACGGCCGAGCGGCCGCCCTATGCCTCGCTGTTCGAGATGAGCACCGATGGCATTGCCTTCCAACCCTCCGTCTCCGCCTATCTCCTTCTTTTCTCGGATAGCCTCTATTTCGATGCTTTCCTTGGCTCACTGCGTATTGCCGCGGTTTCGACGTTTGTCTGTCTCCTCATCGGCCTGCCGATGGCTTATGTGATCGCGCGGTCGAGTCCGGAACGGCGAAACCTCCTTGTGCTGCTGGTCATGCTACCTTTTTGGACATCGTTCCTGATTCGCGTCTACGCCTGGATGGCTTTGCTCAAGCCCACGGGAATCCTCAACAATGTTCTGATTTCGCTGGGGATTGTCGGCGAACCGCTGTCGCTCATGAACAACGATTTCGCGGTTCACCTTGGCATCGTCTACAGCTATCTCCCCTTCATGGTTCTGCCGATTTATGCGGCTTTGGAAAAGATGGACTGGACGCTCGTGGAGGCGGCCGCCGACCTCGGTTGCCGGCCGTCGCGAATCTTCTTCGCGGTCACGATGCCGTTGTGCTGGCACGGGATCGCGGCCGGATCCTTGATCGTTTTCATTCCTGCAGCGGGGGAATTCGTCATCCCCGACCTCCTGGGCGGTCCGGATACGCTGATGGTCGGTCGTGTCCTTTGGACGGAGTTTTTCATCAATCGAGACTGGCCCGCGGCCGCGGCGCTGACGATCGCAATGCTTTCGGTTCTGCTGCTGCCGATTCTGGCCTTTCAGCGCATGGGCGTGGAGACGGACCGCCCATGACCGCGGCGCGCGCCGGGTTCCCACGGATCCTCTTAGGGCTGGGCTACGCATTTCTCTATGCGCCGATCGCCTTGCTGGTGATTTATTCCTTCAACGAATCGCGCCTGGTTACCGTCTGGGGCGGGTTCTCGACGCGTTGGTACGGCGAGGTTCTGGCCAATGAGCGCATCGTGGACGCGGCGTGGTTGAGTCTGTCCATCGCTGCGATGTCGGCGACGGTGGCGGTGTTGCTGGGGACGCCCGCCGGGTTCGCCCTGGCCCGTTTCGGTCGCTTTTCCGGGCGCACGGTGTTCGCGGGATTACTGGCGGCGCCGCTGGTCATGCCGGAGGTCATCACCGGCTTGTCGCTCCTGCTGCTCTTCGTCGGACTGGAGGATTCGATCGGCTGGCCAAACGAGCGGGGGATGGCGACGATAGTTATCGCCCATGTGAGCTTCACGATGCCGTATGTGGCGGTTGTTGTTCAGGCCAGACTCGCCGGGTTCGACCGCAATCTCGAGGATGCAGCGCTCGATCTCGGCGCACGGCCACTCGCTGTGCTGCGTAGCATTACCCTGCCGTTGACGGCGCCGGCCATTGTTGTGGGCTGGCTTTTGAGCTTCACATTGTCGTTCGACGATCTCGTCATCGCCAGTTTCGTCACCGGTCCGGGCGCGACGACACTGCCGATGCTGATATTTTCGAGCGTGCGCCTCGGCCTAAGCCCCCAGATCAATGCGTTGGCCACGATGATGCTCGTGGCGGTCAGCCTTTGCCTGGTCGTTGCGGCTTGGATGATGAGCCGGCGCAAGCCCGTGTCTTTGTGACGCATTGCGTCCATTTGTTGCATAGCCGCCGATTGAGGGCGGAAAATGGCATAATCCTTGGTGTTTTGGCCCAATATCGCACCAAATGTCGCGAGTTCGACAAGCGATGGCCGCGCGATCATCTTTGCGTTTACGCGATCCTGGTATAATTACGTTGCTGCTTCGACAATCAATGCAGCGCCATTCCTCTTTCTTGGTGAACTATAGGCGTCGAAGCTGATCATCTTACCTCCCAGCCCCGCTGACCCACAGCGGGGCTTCTCTTTTGCCCTTGGCCGGGGAGTGGCGGCTGCGGATGGGGCTAGTCCCGCGAGGACACCAGCTTTAGCGGTTTCTGTTCCGCGAACTGGGTCGCGTAAAGCGCGGCAAACGGGCCGTCCCGCTTCAAGAGTTCCTCAAACGCGCCTTGTTCGGCGATGTGGCCATCGCGCAGCACCACGATGCGGTCGCAACGACGCACGGTCGACAGCCGATGCGCGATGATGAAGGTGGTACGGCCATCGGTGAGCTGGTGTAACCCCTCCATGATCAGGGCCTCGGTCTCGGCGTCCACCGACGAGGTGGGCTCGTCCAAGATCAGGATGCGGGCGTCGCGCAGGATCGCGCGCGCGATGGTCAGGCGCTGCCTTTCGCCCTCCGAGAGCGTGGCGCCGGCCTCACCGATGACTGTCTCGTAGCCCTGGGGCAGTTTTTCGATGGTTTCATGGATGCGGGCGAGGCGCGCGGCGCGCTCGATTTCGCCCATCTCGGCGCGGTCGCGGCCATAAGCGATGTTTTCCCGGATCGTCACCGGGAAAACGAGCGCCGGTTGCAGAACCATCGCGATTTGCCGTCGCAGGTCTTGGAGGCGGTATTCCCGGACATCGACGCCGTCGATCTCGATGCTGCCGGCGCTCGGGTCGTAGAAGCGGGGAAGGAGGCTGAGCAGCGTCGATTTTCCGGCGCCGGTCGGACCGACGATCGCGATTTTCTCGCCGGCGCGAACGTCAAGGTCGATACCGCGCAGCACCGGAGATTCCTTGGAATAGTCGAAATGAACACCCTTCCAAGCGATGTCTCCGCGCATCTCTTCGCGCTTCAGGGCACGTGTTCCGTCTTTGGGGTCGATGTTCTGATCAAGGATGTCGAAGACCCGCATCACGCCGACGCGTGCCGCCTGGAGCAGCGACCAAGTCTCGCTGATGCCCGTGATCGGACCGTAAAGCACGGCAAGGTAGCTGACGAAAACCAGCATTTCCCCGATCGTCAGCCCGCCCGACATCACGGCGCGGGCGCCAAACCACAACACCGCGGCGGTGCCGCCCGCCACAAGCAACTGAATGACGGCGGAATAGGCCGTCTGCCAGGTATAAAGCCGTAGCGCCGCATTGAGCTGCTGGTGACTTGCGGCCATGAAACGGGCGTGTTCTTCGTCTTCCTTGGTGAAGGCCTGAACCACGCGCATGGCCGGCATGACGCGCTGCAGCAGCACATAGACCGCGCTCTCCTTGTCGCGCGCCCGTTCGGCGGCAGAGCCGATGTGTTTGTTGAAGGCTGAAATGGCGAGGTACAGGGGCGGGCAGACGACCAGCGCGATCAGCGTCAGGTTGGTGTCGAGCTGGATCATGATGATGAAGATGCCGACCAACATGACCAGAGACTGCACGGCTGGCATCAAGCCATTCATGATCATGCTTTGGATGGCGAAGGTGTCGGCGGCGACTCGATACTGAAGATCGCCAACCTGATGGCGAGTATGAAACAGAAGCGACTGCCGCTGAAGATGCGCGAATAAATCGCGCCGGAGGTCGCGGACCAGGCGTTGCCCGATCTCCACCGACGTGAAGTTGTTGAGAACACTCATGCCGCCCGCGGCCGCTTGAATGAGCACGACGGAAACGACCGCCATCAGCAGCAACGTCTCGGTCATCCAGCCGGTGGCGCCGGACCACGGCATCGGGGTGCCCCCGACGACGTGATCGACGATCACCTTAACCGGCCAAGGGCGCAGCAATTCGAGCCCGCTGACCAGAAAGACTTGGCTAAACGCCCCGATCAAGGGCAGCCGATAGGGTCTTAGATAGGGAAAAACCTTGTCGATGCTCTGGGAGATCGAGCTGAGGCCGGTCGTCATGCGACGCTAACCTTTTTCCTGGCAGCTAGACGGCGCACCTATTCCGCCGGTGCCACGGCCTTCTGGCTGGCCATCGCGCGGGGGGCGTCCGCGTCGACGCGGACAAGGTTGAGGCGATGGGCAACGATTTCGGCGACCTGATGCAGGATGCCGCCAAGTTGTTGGTTCTGATAAACCACGACGCCCAGGCATACCGCCGCCGCCGCAACCGCCGCCGCCGCCGCCATGGGTGTTGATGTCGCCGCGCCAAGAGCCGCCAGGATCGCACAACCACCCAGCACCGCCTTGCCTATCCGCGAAGGCCGCAGCGCGCACCTCACTCGGAACAGCCGTTTGCCGCTGCCATGGTTTTCGACGCCGACCCGGATGAACGCCCGTGCCCACACCCCGCGGGCGATCTTGAGGTCGTAGTCGCTCCAGCCTTCGTCGATGACGACGAAATACTTACGCGGGATCAGGAATTCAATGATGCCCTTAATAAGGGCGTCCTTTTCGCGGCCGCTTTCGGTCCAGTAGGACAGGTTCATCGCCATTCCGCGCAAGGAAAAGCGCGCCGGCTGCCGCGTCGATTCCAAGGGGAAGGCCTCAACGCCGTTGAAGCCGCGAATGCGCCAGCGCGCCCGTTCCCAGCCGCGCAGCAGCGGGCCGAGATAAATAAGCAGCGCGACCAGCATACGCGCGCGGACATCCCGGAACCGGGGATCGAGCGGCGCGCGCCAGGCGCCGTGCAGGCAGCGGCCCCAGGACATCACCAGGGGCAAGATGCCGAACCAGGCATACCCGCCATCGATCAGGGCGAACGCAAACAGCAGGGCGGCGGCGATGTTCCATTCCAGCGTCAACGGCAGGAACCAGAGCAGCGGGGTCGGTCGCGCGTAGAGCGACTGAAACGGTGCTGAACCGAAGATTCCACCGTAAATGGCTGGCTTGCCCGGCGTTAACGCCGAGAACATGTCGCCGTAAATGCGGCCCGCCCAACTGGCCTGGCCGAAGGCGTTGAAGCGCTGCGGGTGCTTTTTGTAGACCATGGCTTCGGCTTTGCCGTAGCCGCGCTGCTGTCCAATATAGGAGCTCAAGGTATTCCGGCGGAAATGCCAGACCACGGCGGCGGGGCTGAAGCCGATGACAAAGCCGGCATTCTGGACGCGCCAGCAAATATCGACATCGTCGCCGGCGGCGCGGAAAATCGGATCGAAGCCACCAAGGCGTTCGAGCACCTCGCGGCGGAAGGCCATGTTACAGCCGGCGATATGCTCGGCCGTCTGGTCGTCGAGAAGGACATGGGTGGGGCCGCCCGGCGAGACAGCGACGACCGACGGAATTAGCGCATCTTCCGGCGGCGGGAAATTCGGTCCGCCGACGGCACCGCAATCGGATGTCTGGAACTTAGCGACGAGATAAGTCAGCCAGTCCGGATCGGCGACGCAGTCGGAATCGGTATAAGCGACGATGTCGCCGCTCGACGCGGCAAAACCGACATTGCGCGCGACGCTCAAACCTTTGTTTTCTTGATTGATGAGGCGGAAGGAGGGGTGGCGTTCGCTGATCTCGCGCGTGCGGTCCGTGGAGCCGTCATTAACGATGACGATTTCGTAATTCGGGTAGTTCAGTCGCTCCATCGACTCAAGGCAGGCGGCCATGGTTCGGTCTGCGTTGTAGGCACAGACGATGACCGAAACCTTCGGATAGGCCGGAAGCGCGGGCGGCAAGGGCGCGCGATATTGAGCCTGGACCGCGGCGAATGCCGGTTTCGGCCGGCGCTCGGCATCGACCAGGCCGAACGCCCAGTCGGGAATAGCAAATCCCCCGGTGAACCATTCATCCGTCCAGGAGAAAACGAAACATCCGGCAACGCCCGATTCAAACGCGGCCTTAATCTGCCACGCCAACGTCTTGGCCTGAATATCGACACCTTCGCGCAGGGAGTCGATGCCGAATTCGGTCAGAACCACGGGGCGATCGACCGCCAAATTGTGCAGCCGGGCGAGATAACGCCGGTAATCGGCCTCGCGATGCAGGTAGACGTTGAACGCAAGGAAATCGGCGAAATCCACCGGCAAATATTCGGTGGACGGGAAATTGGCATAGCTGATCAGGGCGCCGGGATCGGTCGCGCGGGCCAGCTCCGCTATCTCACCCAGGAAGCGGCGAACCTTGTCGGCGCCATGCCAGCGGATGATGTCGGGCGAGATCTCATTGCCGATCAAATAAGCCAAGACCGCAGGATGGTCCTTGCAGCCGGCGACCCCGCCGACAATGGCGCGGCGGATCTGGTCCTGGACTTCATCGGAATCGAGGAAGGCGACGTGTTGGGTCCAGGGCAAGCCGACCAGAACGCGAAGGCCGAAGGCGGCAGCGCGATCGAGCAGCCAACGCGGCGGCACCGTGAACACCCGCAAGGTGTTGGCCCCGAGTTCGACCATCAGCGCGAAGTCGCGATCGACCATCGAGGGCTCTGGAAACTGAGAGCCGTGAGCGGCTGGCGCGAACGGCCCGTAGGTCACGCCGCGCAGGAAAAATTTCTCCGCTCCGGCGAATAGGAATTTCCCTTCGACGCGGATTCTCGGCTGTCCGGCCGCGAACGACGCGGACGGGGCTTTTTCGACCGGGGCTAGATTCGATGGCATGCGCGAAAACCTAGTCGGCTCCTGTTCGCAACCAGAAAGACGCGGATTTGCGTTGCTGCGTTGATTGGGTGGCTGAAAGGGGATGAACGGCCGCGAGCGCCGGCATGATAGCCGCGTCCGCCAGACCATCCTGAAATCTGCGGCCTACCCACCCCTCGAAGGTAGGCCGATTTATCTCCCCCTCTAAAGACGCTTATTAAAACGCGTTTTGTTAAGCCGCTTTTTGTCGATGGGACGCTTTTTGCCGCGTCCGTCTTCTCCAAACTCGCCCGCATGTTGCCCGACACCATTTCCCGGCGCAAGCGCGGCGCAAAGGCAACGACATTGTATCGAGCCGAAAACCACGCTTCCTGGACAACGGCACTAACTCGGTTTTATTCCGCTCCCGCGTTGGTTTATCGCACGGCCTTCGTATGCCATTTCCACGCAGTTCGTACAATAGTATCGATGTCGCTCATATCCGGTTGCCAATTAAGGGCATTTTTCGCACGCCTAGGATCGGCGATGAGGGCGGGAGGATCGCCAGGCCGGCGCGGGGCGAAGCGCGCCGCAACCCGATGACCAACAACCTTCTCAACAGCGCCGACAACCTGCAGAACCGAGTTTCCGTTACCGGTGCCGAGGTTCAGGGCCAGATTCGGTCCGCCGGATAGGAGGTGGCGGAGGGCCAGGACATGCGCCTCGGCTAAGTCCATGACGTGAATGTAGTCACGGATCGCGGTCCCGTCGGGCGTGTCGTAGTCATCGCCGAATATTTCCAGCGGTTTGCCTTGGTTCCGCGCGGCCTCGATCGCGAGCGGTATGAGGTGAGTCTCGGGATCGTGCTGCTCTCCGACCTCACCGTCGGGATCCGCGCCGGCGGCGTTGAAATACCGCAACACCGCCCAGCGCATCCCATAGGCTTCGCCCCACCAACGCAGGGCGCGCTCGATGAACAATTTGGTCTCGCCATAGGGATTGATGGGCAGTTGCGCGTGGTCTTCGCCGATCGGCACGGCATTCGGTATTCCGTAGGTGGCGCAGGTCGAGGAAAAGACGATGTTACGGCAGCCGGCGTCGGTCAACGCCTCGATCAGCGCAAGCCCGCTGGTGACGTTGTTGCGAAAATATTTCCGTGGGTCGCGCACGGACTCGCCGACATACGCAAAGGCGGCGAAGTGGATGGCAGCTTCGATCTTGTATTCGGCGACGATCCGCCGAATGCGGTCGCCATCACCAATATCGGCTTCGATCAGGGGTCCCCATTTGACCGCCCAGGGATGGCCATAGACCAGATTGTCGACGGTTACGGGTAAATAGCCGGCGCGAGCAAGCGCCTTGCAGGCGTGGCTGCCGATGTAACCGGCGCCGCCGGTGACGAGAACGCTGCGCGACAAAGGAAAACCTGCGCTCCTTCAGGATGCCGATGCCGCCGGCATGATCGGCGGTCGGCCGGTGTCATCCTTCGGAAACTAACGCCGTGTCAAGCGCATTCAGGCGCGCAGCAAACCTGAAAGCGGCGGCGCCTCACGGCTATTGGGGAAGACCACTCGTTCCAAGGCATCCGTGGGGAGCCCGAGATGGCTGCCGAGTAGCCCCTTGAAGACCGAGCGTAAATCAGTCGTCGGCGCAAGATCGCGGCCCTCGAAGAGTGCGTTGGCCGAAAGGCCGGGCCAGGTTCCGGCCACGCGGCCTCCGGCGACGGCGCCGCCCAGCAGAAAGGCCACCCCGCCGGTCCCATGGTCGGTGCCGCCGGTGCCATTGGCCGCAACCGTGCGTCCGAATTCGGTGGCCACGATGATCGCGGTATCGTTCCAAGCCGGTCCGCTCGCGGCCGCGAACTCCGTCAGGCCCTCGGCGAGTTGCGCCAGTGGGGCGGCCAGCCGTCCGCTGGTCGAGCCCTGCCCTGAATGGGTGTCCCATCCCCCCAACTCCAACACGGCGATGCGCGGCCCGGCCTTTGCTGCCAACAATTTGGCAACCGATTTGGCAGCTGTCGCAAATGCCTGGGGATCATTGCCATTGCGGGCGCGCCGGCCACCCATGCTGGGTTCCGAGTCGAGTACGGCTTCGTTCATGTTGTGGGCTTTCATGCCTTCGGCCAGGGCCGGACCAAGCACGGCGTCGCGCCGATAGAGCGCGGCAACGCGGCGCAGGAACTCTTCTCCGGGCTCCGGCAACTGGGTGGGGGCCCAGGCGGCAACCGGGATCTTGCCACGCAAGAGCAGGGGCACGCTCATGCCAACCGACAGGCCAAGGCGCCGGTCTGAATCCGTGCCCAACAAGGCCAGCGCACGGTTGAGCCAGCCGTCTCCGGTGCCGTGGGGCGTGTCCGTGCCATTTTCCAGGAGGTCCTGTCCGTCAAAATGCGATCGCGACCGATAGGGCGAGGCGACGGCATGAATGAACAGGAGTTCGCGACGTGAATAGAAGGAGTGGAGCGGCGCCAACGCCGGATGAAGCCCAAAACGTCCATCGAGGTCGATCGCGCCATCGGCCTTGCCGGGTGCGGCGATTGCGAGGGAGCCGCGCAAGCCACGGTAATCCCGGTCAGCATAGGGTGGGACCGCGGCAAGGCCGTCCAGCCCACCGCGGAGAATGACGACCACGAACCGTTTGTCCGTCGGCGCCGCGGCAAGCGCGACACGCAGCGGCGATGCGGCAACCATCGCGGCCGCGCCTTGAAGGAATTTGCGGCGTGTTGTCATGGCTACCTCCGCTGAAATTCGGGGCTGGCGAACAGCATGGCCACGGCGTCGGTCACGCTCGGCGCCGTGTCGATGGCGGCGCGCGTGTCGGCCCCGGCCAATGGGCCCAGGGTGCTGTCGAGCATTGTCAACGGCCGTCCGCGTTCGCCGATACGATCGGCAAGGGCCACGCTCCAACCCACCCGTTGCAACGTCGATTCCGGTCCCACCCAATCCGCCGCCGTGTCGGGCCAGCCGGCCGGGGAGGGTGCGGAGAAGGGCACCTGCCCGAATTCACGCAGGCTAGCGAGCACCGGGCCGGTCTCACCCGAAAAACCGATCGCACGCAGGGCGGACAGGACGAATTCGTACGATGACTTAACCTTGGCGAGCGGCGTCTTCCAGGCTTCTGGCTCATCGACAATAGCCCGCGCAAGCACGCCAAGGTCGCCATCGGTTTCCTGGAAAATTCGCGCCAAACGGTCGATCGCGGAGGCCGGTGGCGCGTCAGCGATGAAATGCCGTGCGAATTTCGTCGCGATGTAGCGGGCGGTGGAGGGGTGGCGACTGAGTGCATCGAGCGCGGCCTCGCCCTCGCTGACGCCGGCTTCGCTGTATTTGCGGCCAAGAAGTGTCTTAGATCCCGGCTCATGCACCGTGGCATGGAACATGAACCCGCCGGGATTGGCGTCTTTCAGGCCCGCAATCGACCAGCCCGTCAAGATGCGGGCGAATTCGCGAACATCGGTTTGAGTGTACCCGCCATCGACGCCCAGCGTGTGAAGCTCGAGAATCTCACGGGCGAGGTTCTCGTTGAGCCCACGATTTCGGCGCTGTCCAAGGCGTGAATTGGGGCCAATGGATTCGGCGTTGTCGAGATAGAGAAGCATGGCGGGGTGGTGGACAACGGCGCCGAGCATGTCGCGGAAGCGACCGACGACATGGGGCCGAATGGCCTCGCGCTCGAAAGGGCCGACGAGTCCGAGAATGACGGGCCGCTGCACCGACACCGTGAAATGGTTGCTCCAGAAAGCAACCAGCCTTTCGCGAAAGGGCGGGCCGGCGCTTAGATGAACCGATGTCCGCGCCCCGGTTTCGCCGAGATAGGCCTTGCGATAATCCTCGCGGATCAGCCGCTTTACGGCGGCGGCGGATTTGTCCTTGATCTGCAGGTATTGGCGGGTGCGCTCCGCCCCGGCCGTCATGCCGAGCAATTCCGGCGGTGTTGGCGTGTTTCTGTTCAACTGCGAAAGCAGCCAACCGCGGGGATCGCCGGCGATTGAGTCGATTTGCCCAGGCGATGCCCCTAACCCGAAGCGAATGGCGGCATGAGCCGCGGTGACGGTGGTCATCTGCCTTCTCCCGGGGGGCGGTTGCCAGGTCTTGCTGCCGCCATTGCCTTACGTACTTCCGCCGGCAATTTGGCGGCGGCTTCGACAGTGGCGTCATTGTATTTCTGCTGAACGGTCATGCTGCGTTCCCTCAGCGTGGCGTAGGCCGTTTGCAGAACCGCGGCATTGAACGGCTCGGCACCAAGGGCTTCGCGAATCATGTTGCGAGCCTGCCTCGTTGCCTCCAAGGCGGATGCCATTTCGGGGCGTTTAGCGGCGAAGACATCTTCGATCGCCTTACGGTATTCACGCGGAACGCCGCGCAAGGCGACCTGGGGCCCTTGAGGCGGCCCCATGCTGAGGTCCGGTCGATTGATCCAGCGGGCCGCAACGATCCCGCCCAGGAAAAGGTTCCCCGCAATAGAAAGCATGAGAACCAGACTAAACCAGCGGGATCGGCCTTCCAAGCTTACCATGACGAGTCCTCCTCGATTGTGACTTCGCCAACGACCTCGTCGGTCAATAAATGCGCCAAGGCGTCGATGTCCATCCACCCGACGAAAAAGCCGAGAGCGGCGGAAGCGGCCATGCCGACCAGATTCGGCCACAACGGCCGCGCCCAACCGAGCCAAGCGACGCCGTCGTCCCGACGCAGCAGCGGAGCTGGAGGCCTCTCCTGCTCCTCCATCTTGGCGCGGGCAAGAATGGCGGCGGTCAGCCGGGCTTGGACTTCAATGCCAGGGGGTGAAACACGACCCGCTTCGAGATGCAAGTCAAGCCCGCCAGCCGCCTCGGCCAACTCACGCAGTCTCGGCGTGGCGGCGAGCAGAAGTTGCGCGGCTGCGCGCTCGGGGAGCGGCCAGCGTTCGGGGTTGGCGCCGCAGGCGGCCAACAGAAATTCGAGTCTGTTCTCGTTCATGCCCGTTCCTGCCGTGTTTCCCCAGCTATGGCATCAAGACTGCGCCGCAAGGTGCGTCGAGCACGAACGAGCAGGGATTCGACCGCGCCGACAGTCAGCGACATCGCCGACGCGGCTTCGATATTGCTCAAACCCTCGAAATGACAAAGCGCCAAAGCCGTCCTCTGACGCAAAGGCAGTTCGGCCATGGCGGCATCCAACATTTTCTTTCGCTCGATCCGCTCGATCATGTCATCGGCCGGCGGCGCGGGATCCGTGAGTTCACCCGCGCTCTCCAGATCGACGAGCGGCCGTTGCCGCTTGCGATCGATACACAGGTTCACCAACACGCGGTGCAACCAAGTCGAAAACAAGGCACCTCCGGCAATCGAATCCCGCGGCCGCCACGCCGAAGCCTTCACCCAAACCCTCAAGAATGCCTCCTGCGCAACCTCTTCGGCGATACCCGCATCCCCCATGATTCGCCGCGACAATGAAAGCGCTCGAGGTAGATGCCGGTTTACCAGCAGCCGATAGGCGTCATGATTGCCAGCAGCGACAAGGGTCATCAGGTGTTCGTCGGTGTCCGGCCCCGCTGCGTGGGGTTGCATGACTTCATTGTAATGTTGCACGACGGCCGTCGGCGTTTCCTGCACACTTTGTTTCTCGCCATCCACGCCGGCCTGGGGCGGCATCGGAGCAACGATGTCGGCATTTTTTCCCATGAGTTCCGGGTACCACGCCGTGCCTGAACTTAGGATTAAGAACTTGTTTGCGAATCATTCGCAGCCGACTAGCTTGCACAATCGAGAAAACGCCATAGATGAGAACGTTTTCGCTCATTTTCGGAGACAAGCCCAAGATAAAAAATACCAGTGTTTTGCGCCTGCCCATATTTGCGCCTGCCCATATTTGCGGCCGCCGTCGTGGCAATGGCCGCACTTGCAGCTTGCGCTCAGCAACAGGTGGTTCCGCAGACTGCCGCCTATCGGGCCGGGCATACCGATGGCTGCCAAAGCGCAAGATACGAAGTCGGCCAGCCAACAACTTTCTCCCAGGACCGTGCCCGCATGGCCGAGGCTGACTATTCCTTCGGTTGGAAACAGGGCCACGATTTTTGCTACTTCGACGCCGTTCGCGATCAGCAGCGGCGCGACCGCAGTCAATCATAAGACGTCGCCTGTGCGGTCGCCCGGCCCGACCGGGAATAAACGCGGCCGCCACCCGTTGTTTGCTTAGGTTTGTCCGGCGGCGAGGCCGATCCTTAAGGGGTCTGGCTTCGCCGCTGATTTCGCATGGCGATGACCGTCGGCTTAGGCTTCGCTATTGTCGTTGAGTTTTTCAACCGCCGGGGTGGAACGAGATTGGCCGATGCCAGGACCGTGCGCCGTGAAGACCGAACCGGAATTGAAGGGTTCATCGCTGGATTGGGATGGCCGCGTCGCCGCCGCCCATGCCGGCGTGGCGGCCTTACAAGGGCAGTTCTTGGCCCAGTTTGCGGCCGACCGCGCAAGCCTGAAAACAATGATCGCCGAGGTTGGCGCGGAGCCTACTCAGACCGAATTGGAACCGATACGTCGTCTCGCTCATGATCTGAAGGGTAAGGGAGAAGTATTTTGTTTTGCAATAATTTCTATGATTGCCGCGTCGCTGCATGCCTATCTTGGGGGAGCGGCGCCGAGTGTGGACGGGATCAAGGCTCATGTCGCGGCCCTTGCCCAGGTTGTCGAATTCGACCTAACCGGCGACGGGGGCGAGCAAGGTAGGAAAATACTCGAACGCCTGGCCAATTCCACGTAAGCCTAATTTTCGATTTTTCACTCGGACCAAACCCAGCGGACTGCGATTTTGGATTCGAAGCTGCGCATCGTCGTCACCGGACTAGTCGGCTTGTATCCGGTCGGCGGCGTCGCCTGGGACTATCTGCAGTACGCGATCGGCCTGCGCCGGCTGGGGCATGATGTCTATTACCATGAGGGTACCGGGGCCTGGCCCTACCAGCCCCGCGAAAGGGCAAGGTCCGCGGACGGCTCCTACTCGGCCTCGTTCCTTAGGGCCTTTTTCGATCGCAA
>CAMDDQ010000034.1 GCA_945892765.1 Asaia bogorensis | reverse complement strand
TGGTGGCGGCGCCACCTTCGATGATGCCCATGATGTCGCTCTCCTTCATGATCAGGAGATCCTGGCCGTCGATCTTGACCTCGGTGCCCGACCATTTGCCGAAGATCACGGTATCGCCGGTTTTGACATCGAGCGGCACGATCTTGCCGCTGTCATCGCGGGCGCCTGCGCCAACGGCGATAACTTCGCCCTGCATCGGCTTTTCCTTGGCAGAATCGGGAATGATGATCCCGCCCACGGTCTTGTCGTCGCCTTCGAGGCGGCGGACCAGGACACGATCATGCAAAGGCCTGAATTTCATTAATCAACCTCCGTAGCTTTCAAATTAGTGTGAATCGAACGCCGCGGGCTTGTTAGCAATCGCCAACGACGAGTGCCAAACATCTAGGTTCGGCACCACACGGTGTCAAGCTGCGCGTCGGCGAGAAATGGCAGCAATATCCGGTCTATGCTGCTAATCAATTGAAATATATGAATATTTCATTGCGGCGCGATGAGGGACCACCCACAATCGCGGTGCCGGTTCGGCATCCTCGATGGTTTCTCAAGGAGACAGCACCCTGATGATGGAGATTGAACGCAGCCTACGCGGCTATCGGCTAATGACGGCCGAGATCACCTATCGCCTGGCCGATCACCCCGGTGTTTTTCAGACCTTCGTGTGGCAGGAATTCGACCTTGCGCCGCGCTTCCCGGCCTTGACGAAATTCCTCGATTTCTGGAGCCGCAATCTCGACGGCAAGCTTCATTCCGTGCGCGTTGCCCATCGTGATCTCATGGGTGCCGCGACCGCCCGATTCGCCGACGCGTTCATGACCTTGCACTAACACGCGCGGGCAAAGTTCCGCGCCACCGGCGCGGAGCCTGCGAGCACCACCGTCGTGTTTCCTACCGTTCAAAGCCTCCAGATCGGCGATTTGAGAGTGGCGATGAAGGCGCCATGCGCAGCGAGTTCGGCGGCGGTCGGCAAATGTGCCCGCGGCGGCCTGGGCGCGACGTTCGCCGGCGCAGACGCCGACGCGGCGGTGACGGCGAGGAGACCCAGCGCCGCCTGGCGACCGCCAATCAGCTCCAGATAAACCGTCGCGAGAAGCCGCGCATCTAACTTCGCGCTGTGTTTTTCACGCGCCGAATTGTCGATGTCGAAGCGACGGCACAGGGCATCGAGCCCGGCCTGGGCGCCGGGAAATTTGCGGCGCGCCAAGAGCAATGTGTCGATGGCGCGGGTGGGCGGCAAAGACGCCCGGTCGATGCGCGCGAATTCCGCGTTGAGGAATTTAAGATCGAATTCCGCATTGTGGATGATGAGCGGCGAATCCTCGATGAATTCGATCAGGCTCGCGGCGATCGCGCCAAATTCGGAATGCCCTGATAGGAACTGCTGCGACAAACCGTGGACAGCATAGGCCTCGTCCGGCATGTCGCGCTGTGGATTGATGTAGGCGTGAAACTCTCGCCCGGTCGGCAGATGGTTGACCAGTTCAATCGCCGCGATCTCGACGATTCGATGCCCGGCCGCGGGATCGAGGCCCGTGGTTTCGGTGTCTAGTACGATCTCACGCATCTTATTCCCTTTGTCGGCGCGGGCGCCAAGCGGCGGGGCGGCGGCCCCGGACATGTCGAACGATTTGCCGCAGACGATCCCAGGTGAAACGACGGGCTAGCCCGGTTCGAATCACGAAATCGGCGCGGCGCCGCTTTTCGGCCTCCGGCATCTGACGCGCGCGAACCGCCTTCAGGCGTTCCTTCGTCATGCCAGGCCTACCGAGCACGCGGGCCGCCTGAACGAAATGGGGCGCCGTAACCACCACGACAAGATCGCAGCGCGCGGCGCCGCGGGTCTCCAAAAGAAGCGGAATGTCGAGGGCGACGAGGCGGGCTCGGTTGCGTGCGGCGCTCCGCAGAAAACGCTCCGCCTCTTCGCGAACATGGGGGTGAAGGATGGCTTCAAGCCGGGCGAGCGCGGGGAGATCGCCGAATACCCGCTGGCCCAGCCGGGCGCGGTCGATCCGGCCGCCCGCCACCGCTTCGGGGAACGCGACAGCGACGGCTTTTTTCGCAACGCCTTCCCGCGCCAGAAGGTCATGGACGGCAGCGTCGGCATCGTGGACGCGTATACCCATCCGCCGCAGCATGCGCGATGCGGTCGACTTACCCATGCCGATGGAGCCGGTAAGGCCGAGTATGACCATGACCGGTCAGCCCGACAGCCCTTGCAGGACATGGCGCCGCAAATCGGCAGTCACCTCGGGATCAACGCCGAACCAGGCGCGGAAACCCGGCCTTGCCTGGTGCAACAACATCCCGATGCCGGTGGCAACCGGATTCCCGCGCTCCCGCGCCGAGGTGAGCAAGGGCGTGGCGAGCGGAGCGTAAACGATGTCGTGAACAAGCGCCGTACGCGGCAGGGTCGAAAGATCGATGTCCAACCCCGGTTTGCCAGACATGCCGAGCGCCGTCGTGTTCACCAGGCAATTGGCCCCGGCGAGCGACGGGCCACGATCTTTCCAGGTGTGAACGCGAATCGGCCCGCCGATCTCTCGGGCTAGAACGGCCGCGCGCTCGACCGTGCGATTGACCAGGCGCAATTCCGGCGCGCCGGCGTCGATCAGCGCCACACACACCGCTCGCGCTGCGCCGCCGGCGCCCAGCACCACGGCAGGACCGGCAGACGCCCGCCACGCGGGCGCGGCTTCTCGTAAATTCTCGGAAAAACCAAAGACGTCGGTGTTGGTTCCGAAAAGCCGCCCATCGGACTGAACGATCACAGTATTAACGGCCCCCACGCGGCGGGCGAGATCGTCGACTTCATCGACGGCGGCCAACCCCGCCTCCTTGTGCGGCACCGTCAGGTTCGCCCCGGCAAAACCGAGACAGGCGAGACTCTTGAGGGCCAAGGCGAAATTCTCCGGTGCCACCGCCATCGGGACATAGGCGCCGTCGATTCCGTATCGATCGAGCCAAAAGCCGTGCAGTCGCGGCGACAGGGAATGGCTGACGGGCCACCCGATCACGCCGGCCAGTTTCGCGCGGCCGGTCAGCGTCATGCTGCGATCGCGCCTTGCCGGCGAAGAAAGTCGAGAAGTGGCAGCAGGGGTAGCCCAAGGATGACGAAATAATCACCCTCGATGTGATCGAAGAGCTGCACGCCCAGGCCTTCCAGTTGATAGGCCCCAACCGATTCGAGAGCCTTCGGCCCCGCCTCTTGGAGATAAGCGTCGAGAAAGGTGTCGCTGAAATCGCGCATGGTCAGACGGGCGCGGGCAACGTGCCACCACACCGGCGCTCCGTCGCGAACGACGCTGACGGCACTGACCAATTCATGGCTGCGGCCCCGAAGAGTCCGCAATTGCCGGCGCGCCGCCGCGACATCCGCCGGTTTGTCGAACCATTGGCCGTCGGCATCGAGAATCTGGTCGGCCCCAATCACAAGGGCGGCGGCGTGGCGCCTGGCGACATGTTGCGCCTTGAGTGTCGCCAGGGCCTCGGCGACGGCGTCAACCGGTGCGCCTTGGCTTCGCAGCCGGCGTTTGACTTCACCTTCGTCCACATCGGCGGCCTCGGCCACATGCGAAAGCCCGGCGGCGTCCAGGAGTTCTCGCCGGATAACGCTGGCCGAAGCCAGCACCAGCGGCAACGCCCTAGCCTGGCTTGGAGTCACGGTGTCGTTCATGCGCCTGCGCCCGATGGACCGCCGCACCGTACCACGCATGCTGGATCGGTCAATCGCCAAGGGGGCTATGATTTCAATCCTCGGCGCGGCCGCGCCATCCCCTGGCGCCAAGCTTGTTTCCTATCGGTTCTTCTTCAGAAACGCGATGACGTCGGCTCTGTCCTTGGCGTCCAATCCGGGAAAGTCCATACGTGTCCCCGGCACCAATTTCTGCGGATTGACCAGCCATTCATCCAGGGTCTCGTCCGTCCAAAAGAGGTCGGCGCCGATCAGCTCGTTGGAATAGACGAAATTCCGGTCCACGCCGGTCTCCCGGCCGAAAACCCCGAAGAGATTGGGGCCCAGCACATTGGGCGCGCCAGCTGCCGATTCGTGACAGGGCGCGCACCAAGCCAGGAACGTCTGTAGACCGATTGCCGGATCGCCCGGTCGCGGCGCCGATTGCGCTTTCACCCGTCCGCCGATCCCAACGCCGACGACCACGAACGCCGCGGTGAGCATCGCCAATGGCTTCACGATGTTTCCGATCGCCGGCATGGACCCCCGCTCAAAATCTTGGGGAAATGGCCGCAAAAATATAGCAGCGGATTCATGTGAACGAGGTTCCGATTGCATTGCCAGCCCACCGGCCACGACCGAGAATTTCTTTTCGTCTTTCTGGAAAACGGCAGCCAATTTCTTTGCCGGATAAAATATTTGTCGGGATCGTTCTAGTATTAATTCATGCGGCGCCCATATAAAGCGTCATCGATTACGCGACGATCTTTCGATCCGCCGCCCAAAAAATTTGGTCAAGACGCGCGGGCACGGCCTCAGCCCACCAAGGCGAGGCATGACCCGATGTCGGCGCTGTGCCGCGGGCGCGCAGGATAACATAGAGACAGGGACGGGAGTTCAAAGACATGGCTGCCAAGGAAATCAGGTTTTCAGCGGATGCGCGCGACAGAATGCTGCGCGGCATCGACACCCTCAGCCGCGCCGTGCGCGTGACGCTCGGCCCCAAGGGCCGCAACGTCGTGATCGAAAAGGCCTATGGCGCGCCGCGCATCACCAAGGACGGCGTGAGCGTGGCCAAGGAGATCGAGCTGGAAGACAAATTCGAGAACATGGGCGCGCAAATGGTGCGCGAGGTCGCATCGCGAACCTCGGACGAGGCCGGTGACGGCACCACGACCGCAACCGTTCTCGCCCACGCGATCGTGCGGGAGGGCGTCAAGGCCATCGCCGCCGGCATGAACCCCATGGATTTGAAGCGCGGCATCGACCTGGCGGTCAGCGCGATAGTGATCGACCTCAAGAAAAATTCGAGGAAAGTCACCTCCAACGACGAAATCGCGCAGGTCGGGACGATATCGGCCAATGGCGACGCCGAGATCGGCCGCTTTCTGGCCGACGCCATGAAAAAAGTCGGCAATGACGGCGTCATCACGATCGAAGAAGCGACGTCGCTGGCCACCGAGTTGGAGGTCGTCGAGGGCATGCAGTTCGACCGCGGCTACATCTCGCCCTATTTCGTGACGAACGCCGAAAAGATGCGCGTTGAGATGAGCGACCCGTACATTTTGATCCTCGAAAAGAAACTGTCGGGACTTCACGAGATGCTCCCCCTCCTGGAAGTGATCGCAAAGGCCGGCAAGCCGCTGTTGATCATCGCCGAGGACATCGAGGGCGAGGTGCTCGCCACCCTGGTCGTGAACAAGCTGCGCGGCGGGCTGAAAGTGGCCGCGGTCAAGGCGCCCGGCTATGGCGACCGCCGCAAGGCCATGCTCGACGATATTGCGATCCTGACCGGCGGCGAATTGATCTCGACGGACCTCGGCATCAAGCTGGAGAGCGTTACGTTGGCGATGCTCGGCCGCTGCAAGAAAGTGACGATCGACAAGGATAGGACCACCATCGTGAGCGGGGCCGGAAAGAAGGCCAGCATCGAGAGCCGCATCGGCCAGATCAAAGCGCAGATCATCGAGACAACCTCCGAATACGACCGCGAAAAGATGCAGGAGCGGCTCGCCAAATTGGCCGGCGGCGTGGCAGTGATCAAGGTCGGTGGGATGAGTGAGATCGAGGTCAAGGAAAAGAAGGACCGGGTCGACGACGCGATGCACGCAACCCGCGCGGCGGTGGAAGAAGGCATACTGCCGGGCGGCGGCGTGGCGCTGTTGCGGTCCGGCCGGGTGCTGGACAAGGTCGTGACCGCCAACGCCGACCAGCGTTCGGGCGTGGACATCATACGCAAAGCGATTGCCTGGCCGGCACGCCAGATCGCGATCAATGCCGGTGCCGACGGGGCGATCGTCGCGGGCAAAATCCTCGACAAAGACACCTATACCTATGGGTACGACGCCGCGACCGGGGAATATGGCAACCTCGTCGCGAAGGGCATCATCGACCCGACGAAGGTCGTGCGGGCCGCGCTCCAGGGAGCGGCCTCCGTCGCCGGTTTGCTCATTACGACTGAGGTCATGGTGGCCGACCAGCCCAAGCGCGACGCGTCGTCCGCAACCTCGGGCGGAATGGACTACTAAATAAGGAAATCCGCACTTAGACTTCAGGGCCGCTACCGGCGCGTCGACCCAACATCGGACTTTGTGAAGGGTTCGATTTTTGGATTGGGTGGTCGGTTCCCAACGCCGCTCGGTTATGAGTGCATAGAGACACGGCCGGCGCTAAGGTGCCGGCCACCGCGGCTTGCTAGGGACAATCGCCTAGGAGAAAAATCATGGGTCGGAGCAAGAAAAAGCAAAAGGAATCCAACGTCGTTCTGTTCGACGTCTGGTACGACGACGGCACGCGCAGCTCCAACCGCAAGGTTTTGGTCTCGGAACTGGAAGGCTTCGACGATGACGACGATGATGCGGTCCGCCAGATCATCGAGGCTCAGGATCAAAAAATCGCCGATTTGTCCGGGCGCCCGCGCGCGCAGATCAAGTCCGTGAAGCGGTCCGCGACCTAACGTCACGATCTTGCGCTCGATCAATAGGCGGCGCATCTGGCTCGTTGCGATTCGAGCCTGGAACACCTCTTGCGTTTGCCCACATGGTCGTCCAGCATACGCGATGTCCTGGGCTCCAGCCTCGGCCCGGGGATCGCGCTGCAGATTTTCTTTGCCGTGATTCCAGCCATTCAATCGGGGCCATGGCGCCGCTTCGGCTACGAACGACAATTTCTTCCGAAGATCGATACGACGGCGCCGATTGGTGTCCGCAGGCGCTGCCGGTAGCCAACAATTTGCCGCGATTGAGAGAAAGATGCCTAGAGAACGCGTCGACATTGGCAGCCGGTTTTCGTCGGTCGGCCATTCCATCTTCGGTCGCCCCTCAAGCGACATCTGGTGCGTGTTCGAAATCGTCGAGAAATCCGACCGGATCGTTTATGCGCGGCTCATCCGAGAGTCCGATCAATGCGACATGAAAACTATCTCCCTCACGGCGTTGCAGGATGGCCGCCTTTTCCGGCGTTGGCCGGGTGTGACGGCCGCCTAGCTTTGGGAACCAACGGCGCGCTCCAGCGATTGAGCCTGGCCCATGCCAACCCTCAGGGTTGATGAACGTCTGATCGAATCGGCGCCAGGGGAGACGATCCTTGGCGCCGCCCGCCGCGCGGGTTTTGCCATTCCCACGCTCTGCCACGACCCGCGCCTGCGGCCAGTGGGCGATTGCCGGCTGTGCGCGGTCGAAGTTGACGGCGCCCCCATCCGCTGACGGCCTGCACGACCGCCGTGCGCGGATGGCATGGTCGTGCGGACGCGGGGCGATGCCCTGCATGCGTTCCGGCGCCAACTCCTATCCTGGATGGCGCGTCGCGTTTCGCCCGCCGCCTATGCGGCATGGGCGGACAAAGAGCTGCATCGGCTGCTCGCGGAATTTGGCGTCGAGCCGTCGGGGCCGGGGACGGCTGAATCGGCCTGCGACGTCTCCCATCCCTATCTTCGCGTCGACATGTCCCAATGTGTCACTTGCTACCGCTGCGTCCGCATCTGCGAGGAGGTGCAGGGTCAGTCGGTATGGCACGCCATCGATCGCGGCGACCAGATCCACATCGTTCCCGATTCGCGGACCACTCTGGCCGCAAGCAGCTGCGTCGGCTGCGGCGCCTGCGCCGATACCTGCCCCACCGGCGCCTTGACCGACCGCATCGAAGGGCCGTCGTCGCGCGTCGAGACCTGGACGCGCACGACCTGCGCCTATTGCGGCGTCGGCTGCGAGTTGGAGGCCGGCGTCGCGGAAGGCCGGATCGTCCGCACGCGCCCGGTTATCGACGCGCCGGTCAACAAAGGCCATCTCTGCGTCAGCCGGTACGCCTTCGCCTTCAATCACGCGCCCGATCGCGAACTTCATCCGCGTCTGCGCGCGGGCGGCGCGTGGAAACAGGCCTCGTGGGAGCAGGCGCTCGACTCCGCAGCGGCGGCGCTTGGGCAGATCCGGTCGCGGCATGGACCGTCGGCCGTCGGTATCGTGGGCTCGGCGCGCGCCACGAACGAAGACAATTATCTCGTTCCGAAATTCGCTCGCGCGGTGCTCGGCGCCAACAACGTGGATTGCTGCGCGCGCGTGTGCCACACGCCGACCGCGGCGGCCATGAAGGCGATGCTCGGAACGGGGGCCGCGACCAATGCCTTCGACGAAATCGAGCGGGCGCGCACGATCCTGATCGCCGGCGCCAATCCGACCGAAAACCATCCCGTCGTGGGCGCGCGCATCAAGCGGCAGGTACGGAGCGGTGCGGCGAAATTGATCCTGATCGACCCCCGCGCCACGGAGCTTGCCCCGCTCGCTTCTTTCCATCCGCGCCCGCGGCCGGGCACGGATATTCCGCTTTTCAACGCGCTCGCCCATGTCATCGTGACCGAGGGTTTGGCCGATGCCGACTTCATCGGGGGGCGGGTGACCGATTGGGACGCCTTCCGGGCGTTCATCGCGCCCTGGACGCCGGAGCGTGCCACCGCTATTTGCGGCGTTCCGAGCGATCTCGTCCGGGGCGCAGCCCGCCTGTTTGCGCGCACGGCCCCTGCGATGTGTGTGCACGGTCTGGGCCTCACCGAACACACCCAGGGTGTAAAATCGCGTCCAACCGTGACCCCACCCCACGTTCACAATAAGCCATTGATGTAGCGACGTGATCGTCATTCTGAGAGGGGTCACGATTGGGCGCGTCACGCGACCCCCTCATTCGCAATCTTTCACAACCAGATCAATGTGTTGGGAAGCATTTGGGGTGGGGTCATTGTTGGGTGCGATTTTGCAGTGATCGATCGCCACCGTCGAGGATGAGGTTCGGCGCGTCTGCTTTACCCCGGATCGCGAACATGGCAGTATACCGCTGAGCTTCTGACCCATAAAAACCGTATCGTCGCGGTTACGGCCCAACTAGTCGAGGTTCGGCGACCCGTGCGACGGTCAGGAGCGCGCTTGCGTAAGGACGAGCGTGACAAGCCCGCGGCTGGGCGGAGCGTTGCCCCCGCCGGGCAGGGTGCGTAGACCTTCATCGGCTAGAAGCACCGGGTTTCCGCTCAGGGGAGGAGCGAGCATGTCCAAGAAAAAAGTAGGCGATCCAGTATCGACACTCGACAAGAAGGGTCTCGATCGACGCAACTTTATCAAGCACGGTGCCGCAATCGGCGTTGGCTCAGCAGTGTTTGGCACCGCGTCGACCGGCCCCACGCAAGCCCAAACCATTACTTGGGACTACGAAGCGGATATCGTCATCCTCGGGAGCGGAGCCACGGGGCTTCCCGCCGCGATCCGCGCCCGCGACCTCGGCGCGTCGGTAATCGTTGTCGAACAGAACTTCGACATCGGCGGAAGCATGATTCACAGCAACGGGAACGTCTCCCTGGGCGGCGGCGATGCAGTGCAGTTGAGGGACCTCGCAGGAAAAGGCGACCCGCAAGGGTTGATCACGGTCCCCCCGGTGGAACCCAATGAGGCAATGACGGACGATCCCGATCTTCTGTTTCGGGACCAGACCGACTGGACTGTTGTGAACACAGGGGGCAGAGCCCCATACCGGTACAACAACCGGGAAGTCCTGCGTGCCTGGGCCGACAACGTTGCCCCGGTCAGGCAGTTCCTCTTGGACAACTACGTCAAATTCACGCGCATTGCCGGCACTCACAGTCAGGGAGGCCTGTCCCGCGCGAGAAGGGCGACGGCGATGTTCAAAGTGGGGGCTGTCACCGACGTGAGAGCGGGAACGGTAACGCAGGACGATGCGGGACGGGACGCTGCGGGAACGCTCCTGGGGCGCGCAAGTCGCTTCTCACCCTGTGTCATGGACGACCAGAAAACCCGTGGCGGGCCGGGCATCATGGGGCGGGGCACCGCGATCGCTAGACCCCTGGAGCTGAGCGCCAAGGAGAAGGGCGTCCAGTTCATCCTCAACCGCCACATGGACGAGATCATCCGCGAGAGCCAGCTCTCCGGGCGGGTCCTCGGTATCCGGGCAAGCTTCACGCCCCGCAAGGATCCCGTCACGGGAGCGCAATTCGTCAGCTATGGCGAATTCACCGGCGGCGAATGGGCCAAGGGCCTGATCAAGGAAGAACGGCCGACCATCACGATCCGGGCGCGCAAGGCGATCATCATTGGCACCGGCGGACACAATGGCAACCCGCAGTTCCGCTCCATGTTCCACCCGGGGGCCCTGGAGCCATCTATGTCAGTGAAGACTTCAGCTTGGCTGGGCGGGCCAGGCCGCGCCGCCGACGCCAGCGGCATCATTGCCGGGATGAATGTCGGGGCAGGCCTCGACGGGATGGAGCAGAACTACCACAACAGCTACTCCCGTTTTATTCCCCCGGTGCTTGCCACCATGGATCAAGCCTTTGGTTTCGAGTTTCCAGGGGCCGCTCACTTCCCCTACCGTCGCTCGGCTGGAATGAACATCGGCGCTGCCGGCTTCGACAGTCTGATCGCCGTCAACCAGGTCGGAAAGCGATTCTTCAACGAGATGGGGCTGACGCAACAGCTGGGGCAGGGCCAGTATCCCCAAGGTGGCGCCATCAAGCCATGGAATAAGTACGTTCAGGGGGATTGGCGCAGCAACGCCAGCCCTGCGGTGGTCAAGGAAGTCTATAACGATAACTTCAACGTGGACGCTGCCCTAGCCATCAACGAGGGCTCACAGGCGCCACATTTTCTCGCCGGTCCGGTCTGGGCCATCTTCGATTCGGCGGCGGTCGCGCGTCGCAACTGGGACATCAAGCCTCCGTACACGGGAGACGACGGTTTCTTCTTCAAGGCCGACACGATCGAGGACCTGGCCGTCGCCATCCAAAAAGGAAACGAACATCAAAGGGTCCCCCTGAAATACCTGAAGGAGACGGTGGCCAAGTGGAACTCTTTCGTAGAGAAGGGTGCCGACCCCGACTTCGACCGTGGGCCGGACGCCCCCATGTACGCCATCGCAACACCCCCGTTTTATGCCGCTCGGATCATTGTCGAATCGCATGATTCATGCGGGGGATTGAGGATCAACGGCAAGGCCCAGGTCCTCGACATGAAGGGCCAGGTCATCCCGGGTCTCTATGCCGGCGGCGAAGCCAGCGGAGCTCACCTGATGCATGGCCTCGGCAAAGCCTGCACTCATGGCTACATTGCCGGCACCAACGCCGTAAACGAGCGGGCCTGATATCGCCTGTTTTGATAAGCCCTGTATGGTGGGCGCGTAACGCGCAAAGTCCGGTGGGGCCTGTCGCGCCATCGGACAGTCTCCCAGTGGCAGACCCATGACGCCGGAAAAAGCGACCGTACAAATTCTTGGACTGTTTGGACTGCTTGCAACGGCTATCAGCCTCGGCTTCACGGTGGCCGATGTGGCCGCGCAGGGGGTTGCTGCCAGGGTCACGACGGGGGACGGGCTTTTCACCGAAAACTGCGCCCCCTGCCACCAGGCGACAGGCCAGGGTGAAGGCGCGGCGCCGCCGCTTGCCGGGAACTCCAGGCTGCGGGACGAGCGGCTGGTGATTGAGCACATTCTCATGGGCGGAGAATACATGCCAGCATTCGGCTTCCAGCTTTCGGATGCCCAGATCGCCGCTGTAGCCACCTACATCCGCAATTCTTGGGAAAACAAACACGGGCCGGTTGCGGCAGACCAAGTAGCGGCGATGCGATAAGTGTTGAACGACGCTCCCCAGCGGCTAGCCGCTTTTAGTCGCGGCGCTTCACTGTCGACGCACCTTCTGCCAAGCCTTTCGCAAACATGACACGAGACCACGAAACTACGCATGCGATCAGCAGTGTGATCGTCGAGGTATCGCCGAGTGAGGTCGATGCCGCTGCCGAGCTGACGCTTAAAGCTCGGGTTTCGTGTTCCCCGGCGCTGGACCTGCAGGGACAGGCGCTGCTGATCAAGGATCACGACGGCGCCCTCGTCGGCAGTGCCAAAGTCATCAGGTTCGGTGGCGGAATATACGAAACCGGCGAAACTGCTTTGAAAGCCCCGGCCGAGGTCGGGACCTATTGGTGGTCGGTGGTGTGCCCTGCGAGGGCAACGGACGACCTCTCGTATAAAGAGGTCGCGGAGCGGTTTTCCATCACCGTCAAACCCCACGCGACCCGGATCGTCGTTTGGGACGTACCGTCGACGGTTGCGAGCGGAGAGACGTTTCGCTTCAAGGTCGGGATCAAATGCACCAGCGGCTGTCCGCAGCAAGGAAGAGAGTTCACGGTCTTCGACGAAGACCAGCAGCAGGTGGCAGCCGGCCGATTGGACGGGAATGTCTGGCCGGGCTCGACCGCCCTCTACTTCGCGGAGGTAGAGGGCGTCGCCCCCGGCAAGCAGGGGCTTCACAACTGGGAGGTCGAGGCCCCCGCATCGAAGATGCATGTCCCGATAGCGGACGTGGCGATTGCCCACGAAGGGCTATCCAGCACCTTCGCCGTAAGGTTCGTCTCGCCGCCCGACAGTATCGTCCGGGTGCAGGTGACCGACAAGGAAAGCAGGACTCCGCTGGAAGGCGCGACGGTGACTGCCTTCCCGTACCGCGCGGTCACCGACGAAGCCGGCGTAGCGGTCCTCAACGTGGTGCGTGGTCAATATCGGCTGCAGGTTTCGCAGAGCAAATACGTTGCGTTTGGTTCCTCGATCGAGGTGACCGGTGAGACCACCGCCAACGCCGAGCTCGAACCCGAAAAGCCGGTCGATATTTACGACGTCCGCTACTAGCCTCCTTCATCGGCCGCACCCGCACCCGATTGTGAAATCGGTCCCAACAACGACCCCACCATTGCGTGCTGCTAAGCCATTGATGAAGCGCTCAAATCTGGCGGCCGGGAGGGGTCGGCGTTGGACGCGTCACGCGACCCCACCTAAGCGCGATATTATCTAATTAATACAATGCGTTATATTTCCCTTCTGGTGGGGTCATTGTTGGACACGATTTCACACCTCATGTCTCCATCTTCCTATCCGCACGGTAGGGCAACGCGCGCCGGTACCTGTATAGGTCCGGGGCATAGACGACGCAGCCCTCCCACATCAAGCTGGAGCCCTTGCCGCTGCAGCCTCGCCCCGCCTTCACCGTGGCAAGAAAATCGTAAACCGAGGCGTCGCGGCCAAATTCAGCAATGCGTCTCGCCACGCTGTAGCGCCCGGCCCGGCCGCAGGTGCGGCACACAACCTCCAACGCGGCGAGCTTGCCGTCGAGGTCGGCCCAGCTGATATCATTCGCTGGCGGTACTTTCATTCCCCGATATTAGCGCGAAGGAAGGCCCCGCCGGTTAGGGCGCTACTTTCTTCGGTACTCCCAGGGAGCCTGAAAACTACCCGACCACATGCCGGCGAGCGCGGCTTTCGCCTCAGCCTCCACCACAACATAATCCCGCGAATATTGCCGGTAGGCGAGAGCCCAGCCCTGGCGCACCATCTTCCGGTTGATGTCGATAGTCCTGCCGGCGAGGTAGCAGACCGCCACCGTGCGGCCGTACCGGTCCCGATCGCGCGGGCTGCATTGTAAAATCGCGTCCAACCGTGACCCCACCCCACGTTCACAATAAGCCATTGATGTAGCGACGTGATCGTCATTCTGAGAGGGGTCACGATTGGGCGCGTCACGCGACCCCCTCATTCGCAATCTTTCACAACCAGATCAATGTTTTGGGAAGCATTTGGGGTGGGGTCATTGTTGGATGCGATTTTACACCCAGGGCACCGAAAGCGTCATGGCGCTGGTGAACCTCGCCCTTCTTACCGGCAACATGGGAAAGCCGGGCGCGGGCATCAATCCGCTGCGCGGGCAGAACAA
Organism: Asaia bogorensis; assembly: GCA_945892765.1. GTDB lineage: Bacteria > Pseudomonadota > Alphaproteobacteria > CACIAM-22H2 > CACIAM-22H2 > SHVT01. Next base: position 5,034 of record CAMDDQ010000034.1, on the reverse strand, counting down.
TGTGCAGGGTGCGGCGCAGATGGGTTGCGACCCCGCAATTCTAACCGGCTCCGTGGCGATCGACGAACGCCGAGGCCTGTTCGAAAAGGTTTGGGGCGCGGTCCTACCCCACGACCGTGGGCTCGATCTCATGGCGATGATCGACGCAGCGGCGGCGGGACGGCTGAAGGCGCTCTGGATCATCGGCTACGACATCCTGCCGACGCTCGCCAACGTCCCGGCGACGCGGGCGGCTCTCGCCAAGCTCGATCTCGTCATCGTCCAGGATCTCTTCATGACGGAGACCGCGAAAGCCTTCGGCCATGTTTTCCTGCCCGCCGCCTCCGCCTTCGAGAAGGATGGCACCTTCATGAACGCCGAGCGCCGCGTGCAGCGCGTGCGCGCGACGGTGCCGCCGCCCGGGGAGGCGCTTGCCGATTGGCGCATCGTCTGCGCGATGGCCGAACGCATGGGCCATGGCGCGGCGTTTGCGTTCACCTCGCCCGAGGAGATTTGGAACGAAGTACGAGCGGTTTGGCCGGAGGCGCGCGGTATCACCTATGAGCGCCTCGATGGCGGCGGTTTGCAGTGGCCATGCCGCGACGAAGCCGATCCGGAGACGGAAATACTTCACAAGCAGGCCTTCGCCCGCGCAGCCACCGCGCCGCTCGCACGAATCGACTATGTGCCGACGCCGGAGCGGGAGTCGGTGGACTACCCCTTCCTACTGTCGACCGGTCGCTCGCTCTACCAGTTCAATGCCGGCTCGATGACCCTGCGCACCGAAAACTTGCGCCTCCGACCCACCGATGTGCTGGAAATGTCGCCCGCGGACACGCGCCCTGGGCTTGCGGACTGGAGACCCGGTGCGCGTCCAAAGCCGTCATGGCGCGGTCATTCTGCCGGTCGAGGAAACCGATCGCGTGGAGGCGGGATGCCTGTTCGCGACCTTCCACGATCCAGGCGTCGCCTTGAATCTCCTGACCGGCCCGCTTCGCGATCGCGTGGTCCACACACCGGCGTACAAGGTCACGGCCGTCGCCGTCTTCCCCGCTGGTGCTCGGACATCGCCGCTTTGATCGCCGGCGCGAGCGATCCGGTATCGTCCGATCCGCGTCATCGCGATGGTCTGTCTCGCGGGGGTCCAGGAAACGGCCCATCACTTCGCTGTTCGCGATGTTCTTGAGCGCATAAACACGAACGCCACAAAGATCGCCGGCATCGCTGGCGGCGAGTCGGTTCTGCCAGAGCTTGAGTTCACTCGCCAGGCTGACTGCCTCCGCCGCGCCCAGCGACTTGCCCTGGATCGTGTTGGCGAATTTCGTCCAGCCCTCTGTCACCCAACGGCGAAACTCAGCGGTCCTGTCCTCGGCGATGCGAACGTCGAGTTTCAGCGTAAACGAGATTCGCCCGAGCGATTTGATCCGGACCGAGGTCCTCGACGGCCGCGCATCGTGGCTGGTGGAGCCACGGTTTCTCGCGGCCGCAAAGGCCCGGATGTCGATGCGTTTGGTCGCCTGGCTACAGGGGCAGGATTTTGGCGGTCTCGCGACCCCTGAGATTGTTGCCCAGGGAATCGCGGCGGGCGTTCCGCCCCACCGAGCGGCCTCGGATTGGCCGACGTCAAAAAGAAAGGGGGCCCGGACATGCGTCCGAGCCCCCTTCCCGTTTATCGGATTAGTCGATCGAGTTAGAAGCCCCAGCGCAGTTGCAGCAGGCCGCTGTGCGAGGTGTACTCATCCTTCAACTCGGTCTGATAGGTCGCCGTCAGCGTCAGGTTGCGGCTGGCCTTCCAGTCAACGCCCAAGGCAATCAGCGCCGATTCGGACTCTGGCTTGACGCCGGCTGTCGTGAATGCTGCGCCGCCCTGGAAGTTGGCGGTAGTGTCGACCGCGTCGTCATCGAATTCGTGGCCCCACTGCGCCGAGATCGACGGAGTGAAGGACGACGTCGCCGTCTTCCATTCCTGCGACAGGCGCAAGCCGATGGCGCTCTTCAACGACGTGACGTCATTGTCGGCCACGGTCAACCCGCCGGCGCCACTTTCCGTATAGCCATCGACATTGAGACGGCTAGCGGTAAAGCTGGCGATCGGGGTCAGCGTCGCCGAGCCGATCTTGAACGGATAGCCGCCGCTGACGCGCCCGGTGTACTGGTTCGCATCATAGTCGGCCGTGAGCCTGTTGTTGAAGCCCGGGATATTGATCAACCTAATGCTGTCATAATTGTGGTGCGTGTACGCGAGGAACCCGTCCACGTACCACGGCGTGCCGTAGTAATTCACGTACGCCGTGCCGCCGTAGCTGTCGATGTCGTTGCCACTGCCGATACGGGCACCGGCGTCGTCGACGGCGGTCGTGGCGTAGCTGAAGGCGAAGCCGGCCCGGGCCGATTCGAAGATCCGGGTATCGGCGCCGATCACGATGCCGCGGCTATCACTGTCGTAGCCGTCAACCCCTTCGCGCCGCCCTTGGTCGGCCGTGGAGGCGAAGCCCTGGATCCAGGTCTGGAGCCCCGGAGCGGCCTCGCCGGCGGCCACGCCGGTCTGGTCGTTGGCGTCGCGAACCGCGGCGACGCGCGTCTCGATGGTGTTGAGGGCCTGATTGGTGCTGCCCACCGCCGCGGCATTGCTGCCACCGCCGCGGTTGGTCGGGGTCAACTGGTCGGCGACCGCCGTGGCTTGACTGGCCGTCAGATTCTGGAACGCCGAGGCTAGGGACAACACACCCGCATTCGTGCCACCGTAGTTGTTGAGCGAGGCCACCGGGGCTGCTGCGCCACCGGTCAAGCCCGCCGGCACCGCGACCGTCGCCGTCAAGATAAGGTCGGGAGCGGTGAAGGCCGTTCCAAAGCGGTCGGTGCCGGCCGTGCCCGTGGTTGCAGCCCACGAGACCGAGCCGCTACCCGTGACCGTGACCGTGCCCGCGACCGTGCCGGCGTTGGTCGAGTCGACCAGGATGACCTTGTCGCCATTGCGGATCGCGGTCCCGGTGGTGGTCGGCGTGATCGTCGTTGTCTTGGCCGCCGTGCTGAACACCGGCGCGGCGCCGGCGACGACCAACTGGCCGGTCGTGGCCTGGGTGTTGCCGATCGTCAGCGAAACCGCCGAGTTGGCGCCACCGTCGGTGTAGTTTCCCGTCACCGTGGCGGTCTTGGCGCCCAGGGCAACCGTGCCGCTGTTCGACAGGATGCCGGTGAAGGTCGAGTTCGCGCCGATCGTGATCTGACCGGTGGCGGCGATCGAAGTCGTCGTCGCCGATATGTTGTTGTTCACGGTCGTGGTGCTGCCAGCCGCGACGTTCACCGCGGAGAACGCGGTGGCGCCGCCGATGATGCCGTTGGTGCTGAAGGTGGTGGCGTTGATATTGATCGTGCCGACACCCGCGCCACCGGAATTGATCGTGCCGGTTACGACGCTGCCCGTGTTCAAGTTGATGACGTGAGCACCGGTACCGCCCAAGGTGATCGCTGCCAGCGTCGCGCTGCCGGCGGCAATCGTGCCCGTGTTGGTGATGGTCGTCACCGCGGTGTTGGTCGATGTGATCGCCGCGGCCGCGGATGAAATCGTGCCCGCGTTGGTAATGGTGAGCGTCTGGCCGAGGGCGCCGACGAGGATCGCCGTGCCTGCCGTGCCAGCCGTGCCCGCCGTGCCGCTGTTGGTGGTGCCCGCCGCGCCCGCCGCGCCGCCGGCAACCGTCACGCCGGTGCTGATGGTGATCGCCTGCGTGCCCGCAGCCGCCGTCAGCGAGATACCGACGCCGCCGTTGGCGCCGCTGCCTGCCGTGCTTCCGGCCGCGCCCGCCGCACCGCCCGCGCCGCCCGCGCCGCCGGTGACGTTGGCACCGATCGTCGCAGTGGTTGCCGCCGCGCCGAGGCTCAAGCCGACACCGCCGACGGCGCCCGCACCACCGGTACCGGCGGTGCTAGTCGTCAGCAAGGCGCCGCCCGCGCCGCCGGCGCCGCCGGCGATCGCCGCGCTGGTAGTGAGGGTGGTGATGATCCCCGTGGAAGTCAAGCCGATGCCGCCGACGCCACCCGCGCCGCCGCTGCCGGTCGCCGTCGTTCCGAGCGCGCCGCCCGCGCCACCCTTACCGCCGGTGACCGTGCCGCTGGCTGTAAGGGTAGTCACGTCCGCGCCGATCGTCACGCCCACGGCGCCCGCGCCGCCGACGCCGCCGCCGGTGCTGGAACTGGTGCCGGTGGTGGCCGCCGCGCCGCCGGCGCCGCCGGCCGTCGTGCCGCCGAGGGTCAGGGTCGTGATCGTCTGATTGGTGGTGAAGCCGAGGCCGCCCGCGCCGCCATTGGCCGTCGCACCGGCGCCGGTCTGAGCGCTACCCGTGCCGCCCGCGCCGCCGGTGATCGCCCCGAAGGTGAGCGTTGTATGGGCCGTGGTGGCGATGTTGACCGCCGTGCCGCCCGCGCCGCCGGCTGCGGCCGCCCGGTCGGTGCCGACGCCGCTACTCGCCGCGCCGCCCGCGCCGCCCGCTGCGGCCACGCCGGTTCCAAGGGCCCCGATGGTGTGGGCGAGATTAAGACCGATGCCGCCGACGCCGCCGTTGGCGCCGCTGCCTGCGATCGGCGTACCGCCGGCGCCGCCGGCGCCGCCGGTGATGGTGACCGTGCCGGTGATCGTTGCGGTCGATGCCGCCGTGATCGTCGCGCCGATGCCGCCGTTCGCGCCCGCGGTGGCGGCGCCCGTGGCGCCCGCCGTACCGCCCTTGCCACCGGCGCCGCCGGTGATCGTGCTGGCGCCGGTTCCGATGGTGAGAGTAACAGCCGTCGCGCCGTTGAGGCCGATGCCGCCCGCCGTGGCCAAGCCGCCGGCACCCGTGAGGCCGCCAGTACCGCCGCCGCCGCCGGCACCGCCGGTGACCGTGGTAGCGGTAAGCGAGAGGGTCGAGGCGAACTGGACGTCAATAGCGATGCCGGCAGCGCCGCCCACGCCGCCCGCGCCATCAGTGGCGCTGCCACCGGTCCCACCGGCACCGCCGGTGATGACCGCGCCGCTGGCCGACGTAAGGGTTGCCGCCGCGGTGGCCAGATCGATGGCGTCCT
>CAMDDQ010000033.1 GCA_945892765.1 Asaia bogorensis | reverse complement strand
AGCGCGGCTTCCGCATCGCCCTTCTTGCCATCGGCAAGGGGCTTGCCGGGTTTGTCGAGCAAGGCAAGCTGCGCCTTGAGCATGGTTTCGCTGCTGGTCTTGCCGGCCGCGCCTTCATCCCATTCCAGCGTCAACAGATCGAGCGCGGTCTTGGCCTGCCACCAGGTATCGGCAAGCACGGCCACGCCGCTGCGGAGCGCGCTGCCCGCGCGAGCCGCCGAGGCTTTGTTGACCTTGCCCAATTCCACGACATGACGCACGCCGGGACGTTCCATGGCGGGCCTCGCATCGAAGGGCTTCAGCTTCGCGCCGAACACCGGGGCCGCCTTGACCGCGGCTTGCAGCATGTTCGGGACCTTCACGTCGATGGTGTAGATCGCCCTGCCGCTCACCTTCAACAGCGCCTGTTCGGGCGGCACGATGGGCATGGACTTGCCGAGGAAGGTGAACTTGTCCGGCGACTTGATGTCCGGTTCCTTGTCCAGCTTGATCGCCGCGGCCTTGGTGGCAAGCTGGCCATAGGGCAACCGGCGGTTCGACGCGGCGTGGATGACGAAGCCTTCCTTGGCTTCGAGCTGCGCGGCTGGCACGTTCAGTTCCGCCGCCGCCGCCGCTTTCAGGCGCTCGCGCGCCGAGGCGCCGGCTTGCAGCATCAGCTCCACATTCGCGCTCGGCCGCTTGTCGCTCAACGCGAAGGCCTTGCCCTTGAAGACCTGGGTCTTGAAGGATGCGTCGGGCGTCGCGTAGGCGGTCTTTACCTTCGACCAGTCGCAGGACAATTCCTCGCAGATCATCTGGGCCACGACCTGTGCCGAGCCGATGCCGATATCCATCACCGTGTAGCGGACGGTGATGGTGTTGTCGGCGTTGATGACGATCCAGTCGCCGATATTGACGTCGCCGGGGGCCGCCAACGCCGAGCCGGGAAGACCCGGCAAGCCGACGCCGATGGCCATGCCGCCGCCGATCGCAGCCGTCGAAACGACGAACTGCCGGCGGTTCATTTCCAATCTATCGGTCATAGATGTTGCCTCCATTAGGACTTCGTGTTCTTCGCGGCGAGGTGGATCGCGGCGCGAATGCGCTGATACGTCCCGCAACGGCAGATGTTGGTGATCGTCTTGTCGATGTCGGCATCGGTCGGCTTCGGCTTGCGGGCTAGAAGCGCCGCGGTCGCCATGATCATGCCCGACTGACAATAACCGCATTGCGGCACGTCCAGCTCGATCCACGCCTTTTGGACCGGGTGGCTGCTATCGGCCGACAGGCCTTCGATGGTGGTGATCTGCGCGCCGACGACCGAACCGGCCGGGGTGACGCAAGAACGCTTGGCCTGGCCATTCACTCGAACCGTGCAGGCGCCGCATTCGGAAATGCCGCAGCCGTATTTGGTGCCGGTCATGCCCATGTTGTCGCGCAAGGTCCACAACAACGGGGTGTCGGGCGTGACATCGACGTTGTAGTTCTTGCCGTTCACATTGAGTGTGACCATTTTGGGTCGCCTCCCGCGGATGTATTGATGGACACTCCCATCGTCCTCCAACGGAAATCGTCGCGCAAGTCGAATAGGCGCAAAAATAGGCGGAGGTCAAAGCGAGCCGCAGTCCACACAATGCAATTTCGCGGAAGGCGCGGGAAGCTCGGTTAATAGGGAGATGTCACGATGCACACGCTTGTCATCATGCAGAACGACAAGAAGATCAAGCAGCTCCTGCCGCGAAAAGGCCGGGTGCAGTTCGGCAACCCCGGCCGCCCGGGCACTTACAATCTGCAGACCTTCGTCGCCGGCACGCCCGCCACGGTCGCCGCATTGGGCGGGCTGGCGGGGACGCTGGGCACCTCCTATCTCGATTCGGCGAACCGCATCCGGCGCACCATCATTGCCTTCGCCGAGTTCCTGACCAACCCGCCGATCACCGCGGACATCGTCGAATTCCAGATTATTTTCATCTTTCACCAAAGCAGCCAGAGCACGGTGCGGGGCATCACCCGCGCGCTGACCCAACTCGATGGCGACCCGCAATGGCGCGACTTGCCGGACCGCAAGCACGTCGGCGTGCGAGTGCCCCATTGCTGGCTGCTGTCCTGCGAAAGCGGCACCGATCAGGCGGTGGCCGACAACCCGAACCTCTTGCCGGCGGTGGCCAACGCGCTGAAACAATGGGTCGCGCAGGCGCGGTCGATGCGGCTGGCCGCGGCCGCGGCGCTGACCACGGAGCAGAAGCCCCCGCCCGCCAACCCCAAGCAATATTGGACGCCCTTCATCTACACCTTTTCCAGCGGCGATCCAGTGACCGGCGGCATCACGCTCGATCCGCAGAGAGTCAGCTTCCGCAGATTGCCTTACACAATCCTGCCCGACGGCCGTTTCGAGAAAATCCCCAAACCCGCCGGCAGCACCCAGACCGACGACGAATACGAAAACGGCATGCGGACCAACGGCAAGGTCTTCAAATATGAAGGCACGCGGAAAGTGGACGAACGCATCATCCCGGCCGGCGGTGCCGCCAACATACTGACCGGCGGCTTCTGAATCGTGCCCCTTGACCGCATCACACGATGATTCGGATTACCGACGACATCGCCATCGAGGAAAGCGAGTTGATCGAAAGTTTCATCCGCGCGTCCGGCCCCGGCGGCCAGAACGTCAACAAGGTCGAGACGGCGGTCCAGCTTCGCTTCGACGTGCGCCGCTCGCCCAACCTGCCCGAGGATGTACGCCACCGACTGGAGAAGCTGGCGGGTCGGCGGCTGACCAAGGACGGCGTGATCGTCATCACGGCGCAGCGGCACCGTACCCAGGACCGCAATCGCGCCGACGCGCGCGAACGTCTGTACGAGTTGATCCGCGCGGCCGCCATCCGCCAGGTAAGGCGCCGGCCGACGAAGCCGACCAAGGCTTCGCGCGTTCGCCGTGCCGAAGGAAAAAAGCGGCGCGGCAGGATCAAGAAGCTGCGCGGGTCGCCTGGGGCGGAGTCCTAGACAGTCATGGGGGCCGGGGGGCCCCCAATGCCCCCAAAACTTATCCGCCGCTCAGGGCTTGGACGATTTGAACGGAATCCGCCGGGCCGAGCGGGTGGGTGAGGTCGAAGGTCTGCACGCCGTTGACGAAGAAGCGGATATGGGCGCGCATGTGGTCTTGTTCGTCGATCATGCGGAAGCGCAGGCCGGGGTAGCGGCGGTCGAGATCACGCAAGACCGCGGCCAGGGCCGCGCCTTCGGCGTCCACCTCGCGCTCCTTGGTATAGGAACGCAGGGGCGTCGGGATCAGCACCTTCATCGGGGCGTTGGGGTCTTCACGCCGGGGTCGCCGACTCCACCGCGTAGATCTCCGGCAGGTTGCGCGCCATCGTTTCCCAATTGCGGCCTTCGTCGCGGCTCATCCAGACCTCGCCGCCGGTGGTGCCGAAATACAGCCCGACCGGATTTTCCGCGTCCGCGGCCATGGCCTGCCGTTTCACCGTCCACCACGCCTGTTGTTTCGGCAGCCCGTTGGCGACCTTGCGCCAGCTTTGGACACCATCGCGGGTGACGAAAACCGAGGGTTTGCCCTGCAGGCGAACGCGCAACCAAACCGTGCCGCCATCCATGGGCAGAACCCAGCAGGTGTTGTCGTCGCGCGGGTGAACCACCATCGTGAAGCCAATGTCGCCGATTTCCGCCGGCATGGCCTTGCCGATCCTATCCCATGTGCGGCCCGGCCGGTCGAGCCGATAGATGCCGCAATGGTTCTGTTGATACAGCCGGTCGGGATTGGTCGCGCACATGCGGACGCAATGCGGATCGTGGGACTCGAGATTGAAGGCATCGCCGAAAACAACGCTGAGACCCTCGAACAGCGGTGTCCAGGTCCGGCCTTTGTCGGTGGTTTCATGCACGCCGCCGCCCGACATCGCGAAATACAAATGCGACGGATCGCGCGGGTCCACGATGATTGAGTGCATCTTCGGCCCGTCCGGCGTCCCCACGCCGGGCCGCGCCCGCAACCCAGGAGGCTCCCGTGGCCGATGAATTGGTGCTGTACACGAATCCGATGTCGCGCGGCCGCATCGCGCGCTGGATGATGGAGGAAATCGGGCAGCCCTACCGCGCCGAACTTCTCGATTACGGCACGACGATGAAGGCCCCCGCCTATCTCGCCATCAACCCCATGGGCAAAGTTCCCGCGCTTCGGCACGGCGAAACGCTAATCACCGAATGCGCCGCGATCTGCGCCTATCTCGCCGATGCCTTTCCCGAGGCGAGACTGGCGCCGCCGCCCGGTGACCGGCTGCGCGGGCCTTATTATCGCTGGCTGTTTTTCTCGGCGGGACCGCTGGAAGCCGCCTCCGTCAATCGCAGCCTGGGTTTCGAGGTGCCGCCGGAACGCCGCGGCCGGGTCGGTTACGGGCCGTTTCCGGAGCTCCTGGCGATTCTGGAAACCGCGCTGACCGGGCGCGACTTCCTGGTCGGGAATCGGTTCAGCGCCGCCGATGTTTATGTCGGCTCGCATATCGGCTGGGGGATGTCAGGCGGCACGATCGAGAAACGTCCGGTGTTCGTGGACTATGTCCAGCGAATCGGCGCGCGGCCGGCGGCGATCAAGGCCCGTGGCTTCGACGACGGACTTATCGCCGCGGCAAAAGAGGCCGCTTCCGCCAAGGCTTGACGGCGAGCCGGTTAGGTCTCGATCAGCCAGGTCGCGGCGCGGACCAGATATTTCGGCGCGTCGCGGGCGCGCTCGGCATGACCGGCGGCGAGCTGGGCAAATCGCGCCTTGCCGAAACGCCGTGCTGTATCCAGAACCATCTGACGCAACGGCTTCAGGATGTCCTTGCGTTCGGCCTCGCCGAGCCGCGTATCGTTCAGCGCTTCTTCCCCCAGGCGCAACCGCTGGGCGAGCAGCGGCGCCCCGATGTCGTCGGCGGCCAAGGCCAACATGCCGAGATTTCCTTCGATCGTGATCGCCCGTTCGAAACTCGTCTTGCAGGTGAAAACCCGGAATTGCGCGCTTTCCAAAGCCGAGAGGTCGGGCGGGGCGCTGGGCGTGTCCAGGCTGTTGATAGTCTCGTCCGCGTCGCTGGGGCGGAGGTCGCGGTCGGCGACGATGGCGCATTTCCCGGGTGGCGTGCCCGGGGCTAACAGGGTCGCGTAGTCGTGGAAATGAATGCCATGGATGGGAATGATGGCGACGCCGGCGCCGTCGAGATCGATTCCCTTGGTATGTCTAAGCAGCGGCGGAACCAGAAACACTTCCGCCGGCCCCTCGACGAGCATGATCTTGCGCGCCGCCAGGGCCGCGGTCGCCAGCGGCGTTAGCTCCGACAAAGGGATTACTTCGGCGCCCGGCCTTGCGCGATTTCGGTCCATTTGGCGACGAGGGCCGCGATCTCCGGGTCGCCGGCCACGCCTTTGGTGTCGTAGCGGTTGACCGAGTTCCGCAGGGTGCGGAGTTGACCATGCGCGTTGATCAGGGAATCGATTTTCACCAAATCCTCGCCGCTCATGCTCGTTTTGACGAGCGGGATTTTATTGACGCTGGCGTTGAGCCTTTCGCGGTCGCGTCCGCCGAGCACCATGTCGATTTCAGGCACCGCCGCGATCAGGGCGCGGTCGTCATCCGCCGGCTGAGAGGTCAGCGCCACAATCATATGTGCGCCTTCGGCTTTCAGCGCCGTCACCGCCTCGCGCGCCGCCTCGATGACGGGCAGGAATTTGATCCTCGGCATGGCGGGTGCGGCATCGGGCGCCACCAAACCGAGGAAATCCACCTTGATGTCCATTTCGTCCTCGACGATGCGGAAGGCGATTTTCCTTAGCCCCAACGGCGTCTTTCCGTCAGCGTCCACGACATTGCTGTCCAGCCAGTGGAATTTCGATTCCGCGATGTGTTGTCGCAACGCCTCCGTGCCTTGCGCGAAATCGGGCTGGCCGAAGACGGCGACGTCGATTCCCGCGGCATTGGCCAGATCGATCATCGGCGCGTTCTTGGCCCGGCTCGCCAAGGCCGCCGGCCCCACCAAGGCGCCGCCGAAGGTGACGATGCTATGCGGGTTCTTCGCCTCCTCGCGTTTGAGCACGGCGGCGAGTTGGGCGAATCCGCCGGCCCCATCGACCGCCGCGATTTCGTACATGTCGTTGAAATGCAGGAAGCTGATCTTGATTTCATGCGCCGAGGCGTTCGCGCCTGTAGCCAGGGCGGCGGCACCGGCGAGGGCCGCGCGGGTCGCAAAACCGAAGGTAGTTGTTGGCATCGTTCTCTCCCGTCGCCCGCGGCGCCGAATGGATGGACCCTCCAGCCGCTATGAGGTCAATATATCCCGGGGCGGCCCTCAAACATACCGGCGGGCGGCGCCCTCATACATGAACGTGAAAAGCCGCGGTCCGTCCATATAGGCGCGGTCGATCCTCTCGAGGCCGAAGCCAGCCTCCTCGATCAGCTTGTCGATGGCGCGGTCGAGGTGGCACCCGCCGCTGCATCGCTTCCACAACGGCGTCAGCCGGCGTTGCCAGCGCAAGACCCCGGCATCCAGCGCGCGCCCATGTTCGACGAACAGAAGCCGGCCGCCAGGCTTCAGGACGCGCCGGATTTCGGCAAGCGCGCGCGCCGGATCGTTGATGCTACACAGGGTCCAGGTCATTACCACGGTATCGATGCTCGAACTCTCCAACGGGATCGACTCGGCCGACCCCTCGATGGTCGTCAGCGCGATGCCGGCGGCCACCGCCGCCTTGTGTGCCTTGGCCAAAAGGGCGGGTGAGGGATCGAGCCCAACCACGGCGGCGACGGAGGCCCGATCGTAGAAAGGCAGGTTGAGACCGGAGCCAATCCCGATCTCGAGCACGTGGCCGGTGGCCTGAACCGCTATGCGGGCGCGATAGGGTGACAATGTGCGGTGCCGCATCGCCCAGGCGATGAGGTGCGGCAGGACATGGCGATCGTAGAGATTAGTGGACATCATGGTGACGGGTCGTGGCTCCGAAGATCGTCGATGGTGCGGCCGGCGATGAACCCCTCATCATACGCCCGGCGCCTGCTCTTGCTAACCAAGGACGAACTCAAGGTATGATGCGGCTCACCCTGGAGCCCCGGTTGGGATGATGAAAAACCTGCGGTTGTGGCCGCTGGCGAGCTTGTGCAGCGTGTTCCTTTGGCTGGCCGTGGCGGCTTTCTGGCCCAATGTGTTCGAGACGGCGCCGGGCCGGGTGGTGGGCTCACATCCGCGCGGGGAGGCCGGCGGCCATGCGGTGGGCGAAGGCCGCACCCTGTTCGAGCGCGCCCTGTCCGCCGGTTCCATGCAGGCGGCGCGCGGCGATTACGCCGCGGCGGAACACCACATCGCCAGCGCCTTGCGCAAGGCGGAGCGGTTTGGCGAATCCGACCAGCGCCTGGGGATCGTGCTCGATTCCCTTGCCCGCGTTTACGCGGCGCAAACCCGTTATGCCAAGGCCGAGCCGTTGCTGATGCGCGCGGTGGTCATCGGCGAAAACACCTGGGGACCGGGCAACCTCAAACTCGGCGTGTTGCTGTCGCGGTTGGCGCAGGTTCAGTTGATGCAGGGGCAACCGGCGAAGGCGCAAGAGGTCTACGAACGCGCCCTCGCCTTGGTCGAGACCTATCATGGCGCGAACCGGATTTTCACCGCCGTCATCCTCCATGAACTGGGGATCGCGCTGCATGCCCAGGGCAAGGATGAAGCGGCCGAGCCGATCGTGCGGCGGGCGCTCGGCCTGCGCGAGGCCGCGCTCGGCCCCAATCACGGCGACGTTGCGATCAGCCTCAACAATCTCGCCGTGTTGCTGCGCGGCCGGCGCGACTACGAAGCGGCCGAGGCGCTGTACCGGCGCGCGGTCGATGCGCTGGCGCGCACCGAATTGCCCGGCGGCTCGGCGCATCCTTATCTCGCCAATATCCTCGAAAGTTACGCCGTGCTCCTGCGCGAGACGGGGCGCGCGGCCGAAGCCGACGCCGCCGAGACGCGGGCCCGGGCGATCAAGGCGCGGTAGCCGGGTTCAGCCGGTCCATTCGCGGACGGCGGTGCCGGGCGGCTGCGCATACCAGCCGGGATCGCGGTAATCGTCGCGAGCCAAGCCGTCGCGCACCTTTAGGACCGTGAACATGCCGCCCATTTCCAGCGGCCCAAACGGCCCGAACCCGGTCATCATCGGAAGCGTGTTGTCGGGCAGCGGCATTTCCATCTCACCCATATCGGCCATGCCGCGTTCACCCATGATCATGTAATCCGGGATCAGGCTGACGATCCGCCGGCCGACGCCGCGATGATCGACGCCGATCATGGTCGGCACGTCGTGGCCCATGGCGTTCATGGCGTGGTGGGATTTGTGGCAGTGAAAGGCCCAATCCCCCGGCTCGGTCGCCTCGAATTCCACGGCCCGCATCGCGCCCACCGGGACGTCGACCGTGGTCTCCGGCCATTGCGCGCCCGGCGGCACCCAGCCGCCATCGGTGCAGGTCACTCGGAAATTGTGTCCGTGCAGGTGGATCGGGTGGTTGGTCATCGTCAAATTGCCGATGCGGATACGCACGCGGTCGCCGCGTCGCACGGCGAGGTGGTCGATGCCGGGAAAGACGCGGCTGTTCCAGGACCACAGATTGAAATCGGTCATGGTGTTGATGCGCGGTGTCTTGGCGCCGGGATCGATGTCATAAGCATTGGTGAGGAAGACGAAATCGCGGTCCACGCGATGTTGGGCGGGGTCGCGTGGATGGACGACGAAAAAGCCCATCATGCCCATGGCCATCTGCACCATTTCGTCGGCATGGGGGTTATACATGAAGGTACCGCTATGCCGGGCCTCGAATTCATAAACAAAGGTCTTGCCGACCGGAATCTGCGGCTGGGTGAGGCCGCCGACGCCATCCATGCCGTTGGGCACGATAACGCCGTGCCAGTGCACGGTGGTGTGTTCCGGCAGTTTGTTGGTGACGAAAATGTGAAGCCTGTCGCCTTCGACACATTCGATGGTGGGGCCGGGGCTCTGGCCGTTGTAACCCCAGAGATTGGCCTTCATGCCCGGCGCCAGTTCGCGGATCACCGGTTCGGCGACCAGATGGAATTCCTTCCAGCCGTCTTTCATGCGCCAGGGTAAGGTCCAGCCATTGAGCGTGACCACCGGGTGGTAGGGCGGGCCGTTCGGCGGCATCAGCGGCGGCTGGAAAGCCGGCGAATCCCGACTCGGCGGGTCGGGCACCTGGGCCAGCGCCGAGCGCGCGACCGCGGCCACGCCCAACAAGGCCGCGCCGATTCCGCTTATCGCCTCGCGACGGGAAACCATGGTCTCTATCTCCTCGCGCTTAATGTCCGGAAGGGCCGTGGCTGTGGGGCGCGGCCTCGGCCTGATCGACGGGTAGAACGATGCCGGCGACATCAACCGCGGGCGTATAACGCAGCGCCGTTTCGGCCAGGAAGAAATCGCGGTCGGCCTCGATCGTGGCGATGACCGCGGCGATCTCTTCGCGCCTTTCGCCGAGCAGGTCGAAGACGCTGTTCAACATGCCGTTGTTGCGCAGCAGGCTTTCATCGCCCATGCGCTTGCGAAGGGCCAGGATTTCGCCGCGCCGATGGTGCGACAGATCGAAGGCAGTGCGATAGGTGGCATAAGCGGCGTGCATCTGCGAGCGCGCCGCCACGACCGCGTCCGCCAGCCGATGCACCGCATTCATGTATGTGTATTCCGCCAGGGGATCGGTCGATTCGCTCCAATCGAAAACCGGCACGGTGTTGTCCTTGAACATCAACGACGCTTCGTCGGCGTCGGGCGCGCGCAGGCTGCCGGCTTGAGTCAAAGCGACGATGCCGGTCACGCGCGACAGCCCGAACACGCCGCGCTGCGTCTCGACTTCGTAGCGGAGCGCCTGGAGATCGAGCCTTTCGGCGAGCGTCCGCGCATCCAGCCCGTCGGCGCGCGCCGGCCGTTCCGGCACCGGGGGCAGGGCGCGGGCAAGCGCGAAAGCGCCGGACGCGACCCCCATCTGCCGCGCCATTTGTTCGCGCGTCGTGCTGGCCGCAAGTTCCGCCCGCGCCGACAGCGCCGTGACCTCGGCATAGGCGAGTTGCCGGTGCATGTAATCGAGCGCGGTCCAATTGCCGATTTCGGCCATGCGCCGCGCCAGTTCCGCCTCGGCATCGGCGGCGGCCCGCGCCTGGGTGACGAAATCGGCGATCTGTCCGGCGGCGACGGCGCGGAAATAGGCCTTCGCGGTTTCGGCGGCGAGCCGCACGACAAGCTGCGCGGTCAGGTACAAATCCTGCTCGAACGGGCGTTTGTCGATCGCCAGTTCGTTATAGGCGGCTTGCAGGCCAGGATTGTTGAGCAGCACGACCTCGATCGCGTCATGGACGGTCAGCGGGTTGGCCGCCAGCACCTTCGCCACCGTGCCGCGGACCTCCTGCGCGTCCTTGACGTTGCGGACCCAGCGCAGCTCCGTGGCGACATGAGGCGCCACCAGCGCCACGACGCTTTGCATGCCCTGATGGGCGAAGGCGGCAGCGGGCGCCAATGCCAGAATCGCGATGGCCAGGAAATGCCGGGCGAGGATGCGCGCTCTCATGGCTGTTTAGTTCCCGGCGCGGCCATCGGGCGGCGTTTCCGGCGCCGCCAGGACGCCGACATGCCCGCCGACCTTGGCGACGGTTTCATTGGCGTCTTTCCAAGGGATTGTTTCCGTCGGGCCGAATTTACGGAAATCCTGGAACACGGAGCGATACTCGAAAGGCGCGAGGGCCCTGGGGTCGGCTGCGGTCGTTGGTTTGGGCGATTGCGCTGCGACGGTGCCGGCCACAAGGACGGCCAACGCGGCGGCGAGGGCAAATCCGGTCATGCGCGCCAACATCGTTCTTGGCTCCTAGGAAGGCGAAGTACGCCAGTTTATCTAGGTTCGCGGCCGGTTCGCATCAATCCCCGGTGATGCGTGGCACGGGGCTTCTTATCCGGGGCCGCTAAACATCGTATAGGACATCATGCGGCCGCAGAGGATGACGGTGGCCCACAGCAGCAGCGAGGTGATCGCCGCCATCCTCGCCATCGCGGGCGGAGGGGCGTCGTCCCATCGCGCGATTCGGTGTTTGGTGATTCGGTGATAGACCAGCGCGTTCACCGCGGCGAGCACAAGCGCCAGCATCTTTAGCCAGAAAAAGGTGTTGTCGACGGCTTTGGTCGCGAAGCCGATGAACAGGGCGATGCCGCTCGTGAACATCACGGCGAAACCGAACAGCGACCAGGGCAGGAGCCGCCGCTGCAGTGTCGCCGCCGGGCAGGAATTCATGACAACACCCATCAGCCGCAGGTCGATCCAGACCAATGTGCCCACGGCGAAGGCCAGGCCCATGATGTGGGTGCCGACGACGTAGTGGAATCCCCAATCCGATTCCCGGACGACCAGGGCGATGGGTGTGGTTTCGAGCCATTCGAGGATTTCCAACACGCGCGGCCCTATTCGAGCAGGATGAAAAGGCTGCCGGCAAGCGCGATCGCCAGCCACAAGGTGATGGCCAGCATGCCGCCGAGGCGGGCGGCAAACGCGCCGGGCGCGGCGGCGCGCGCGAGGCGCCGATACCAGCCGACATGGAATAGGATGGCGGTCAGCAACAGAGCCATTTTCAATTGAAACAATCCCATGCCGGCGGCGCTGAGGGCGCGCGGCACAAAAAGGACAAAACCGCTGGCGAAACTCAGGGCGATGCCGAAATCCATCCCGCGCGACGCGGCGCCGGCGATTTCGCGAATCGGCCGCTCCGTCAGCAGCAGACCCGACAGCCGCAACCCGGAGACCAGCGCGCCGCCCGCCGTCACCGTCATGCCGATCAAGTGAAGGCCGCTCAATAGGGCGATCAACGTGTCGTCATGAGCGACCGAATGCGCGAGCGTCGTGTCCTGCAGCCAGGCCAGGAAGGCGGTCATGATTTGCCTGTGCCCGCGCGCCTAGTCGGCGATTTCATCATAGCCGCGCCCGGTGAATTGGAGCAGGCAGAAGCCGTGGCCGAAGGGATCGGCGAACAGCGCCATGCGGCCCCAGCGATGTTCGGTGATGGCGCTCTCGCGAGCGGCACCCGCATCCTCGACGCGTTTTGCGGCGGCCTCGATGTCGTCGACCGCGAAATCGAGATGCACCGGCGACCAATGCCTGCGGTAATCGCGTTTCGTGCTCGCACCGGCGAAGGGGGCGGTGCCGGGCGCCTTGACCAACAGATAGATCGGGGCCTCCGCGCCGAGCAACTCGATTCCACCGCTCCCAAATCGCCGCCCGAGTTGCAAGCCCAGCCCCTCGGTATAAAAGCCGATGGCCTTGTCGAGATCGTCGACATCGAGATTGACCAGGAGTTTAGTTTCGCCATAACGCGATTCGTCGCCTTGGCCGCATCGCCCGCTTGCTTAGGAAATTCGGCAACGATCGGCATGTGATGCGGGCGGCGGGTGTCGCCCGCCGCCCGTTCTTCACGCAATAAACGGAGGCGCTATTTTTTCTTGGGAGCCGCGGCGGGCTTCGCCTTGTCCTGCTTGGGTTTCTTCTTTTCTTTGTTGCTGCGCATTTGACCTTTAGCCATGGGGGTCCCCTGTTTCGATAGACGACGCCAACACCATAGACCGGAATTTTCGCCGCCGCGACTCCTGCATTAAGGGAACGCTAACCATGCCGGCGCTATCGTGGCCGCTCGCGCAAAGGTTCTCGCCAAAAATCGAAACGGGAGGTTCGAAGAAGCGTCGATCCACTGACCAAGAGGAGGTCGTCATGCTGCGTCGGGCTTTGTTCGCTGCCATCGCGTTATCGGGTCTTGCCGCGCCGGTCTTGGCGGAGCCCTCTTGTTTCAAGCGAAGCGAGGCGATCCGCCAGCTTTCCTTCAATTACGATGAATCGCCGATCGCCTTCGGTCTGGCGCCTGGCGGCCGCGTCGTGGAAATCTTCGCCAGCCGCAATCGCGCGACCTGGACCATCCTCGTGACGCTGCCCAACGGATTGTCCTGCCTGATCGCGGCCGGCGACGGCTGGGAAACGATCCTTCCCGCGGTCGCAAACGGCCCTGGGGTGTGAACCGTTCTTCGCCCCCTGTGTCCGCCATCACAGTGAGCGGGAGTCACTGGGCGCATCATTCGATTCGCGAATCGCCGCGGTCGCCGCATTCGGCCTGAAGGGACAATCGGCAACACCCATGGACGACAAACAAGTCGACGACATCCTGCGCCGGCACGAACGTTTCCTCATCGGGCACCGCGACGGCGTGCGCGCCGGGCTGAGGGGCGCCGATCTCAGCGGCATCCGGCGTCCCCATGTCCGGCTGATGGACGCCATCCTTTACGGCGCCAACCTGTCGAAAGCCGTGCTGAGTTCCGGCGATTTCCGCTCGGCCGATCTTTCCGCCGCCAATCTCGACCACGCCGAACTGTCCGCCGCCAATTTCTTCCGGGCGAAGCTGCGCGCCACGCGGCGGCGCTTCGCGACGCTCATCCTCGCCGATCTCCGCCAGGCCGATCTGCGCCCCGCCATCGTCGAAGGGGAGGGCGGCCGCATCGAGGTCGCGCGCACCAGCCTCGCCGGCGCCGATCTCAGCCAGGCGCGGCTCGGCGGCGCCCGCGCCGCCGGCGCCGATCTGTCGGCAGGGAAGTTGGTGGAGATCGATCTGACCGGAGCCGATTTGACGGAAGGCGATCTGTCGCTCGCCAAGCTGCACGATGTGAACCTGACCGGGGCGAATCTGACCGGCGCCAATATCAAGGGCGCCGATTTCCGGGGCGCCGATCTGACCGGCGCCAACCTCGCCAATGCAAGGCTGTCGCGCTGCCACTTCACGCAAGTGGAACTCAAACAGCCCGATGGCACGCCCAGCAATCGGCAATGGCCGGCCAATCTTTCCGGCGCTGATTTCTCCGGCGCTGATCTCAGAGGCGCGGACTTCACCGGGGCCAAACTCGTCGGCGCCAACCTCACCGGCGCGAAACTCGACGGCGCCGTCTTCTTCGATGCCGACCTCACCGACGTGCGCGGCCTGGCCTAGGCTTGCAGCCGGCCGCACCGTAGGCAGATTTCGGCGCCTCTCTAGGGCAGCAGATTGAATATGACTTCTGCCGCGCGGTCGAGAGCCTCCTCAGCAAGTTCCTTCGTGAACGTTAGTCCAAGATTGTAGGTCGCGGCGTGGTGTTTCGGAGACTCCGGCGCGTTTAACCGAAAACGACGCGATTCATCAGGCGGCCGGGGAGCAGGACGGCAAGCGCTCCGGCGAAAATCAGGCCGCCGAAATAAAGGCCGAGCATGAATTCGCGATGGCTGGCGATGTTTCCCGCGCGGGCGGACCACAAGGCGCCGAAAACGCTGACAAGCGTGACCGGGACGAAGAGATGAAGGAAGCTCAATGGCCGGATGAAACATACCGTCGCCGCCGTCGCGGTCATCAAGGCGAGATAAAGCGCGCCGAAACCGCGATGGGGACGGGTGCCCTTGGTCGATAGGAAAATCAGCCAGGTGCCGATGGCCAGCGCCGGCAGGACCGTCGCCAGGTGAATCAGGATCGGCAGGCGAACATTCGCAAGGAATGCGAGACTCATGCGCTGTTTCTCCCGTGTACCGCCGCGGCGCATTCTACACGCGCCGATCACGACTGCCCGCGCGGCGGCAATTGCGCTTGGTGGCCGCTGCCGCGGGGCCTATTATTCGTGCTTCAGCACAAGGGTGGAGAGCCAAGCCATGCGCCGAGCCTTTCTCTCGCTGATCCTTGCGGCCGCGGCTATCGCGCCGGCCGGCGCATCGGATTGGCTCGTCGAATGCGGCACCGGCCGGGCCAACGCCGGGACGCGCTGTGTCCTGCTGTTGCTGGGGACCGATGATCGCGACCGCGTGGATACCGCGGTGGCGCTGGCGCTGGAATCCGCGGGCGGGGCGACCTTGGTCGCCAAGGCGGGAACGGAGCCGGCGCTGCCCGTCACCTGGGCGCGGGTCGAGGGCGGCCAGACCATGCGCGGCGATGACAGCGGTCTGGGGCGGCTCAATATCCTGAACCTCGCGGCGGCGCTGGCCAGCGGTAAGGGCGCTTCGGTGCGCTGGGAAAGCCCGAAGTTCGGCGCCGTCACCTCCACGCTCGATCCCGAGGGTTTTGACGAGGCGCTCATGGAGGCCGCCGAGAGGCTGCAACCGCGCTAAGGCCCGCGGGCCAATCGCCTATCCGCTGAGAAACATCCGGTAGGCAGGATTGTCGGTCTCGTCCTCATAGGGGTAGCCGAGGCGCGCCAGGCGTTCGGAGAACCGCGCGCGATCGGCCTGCGGCACCATAAGCCCGGCAAGCACGCGGCCATAATCGGCACCGTGGTTGCGGTAATGGAACAAGGTGATGTTCCAGTCGTTGCCGACGCCGTCGAGGAATTGGGCGAGCGCGCCCCGCCTTTCCGGAAATTCGAAGCGCAGGATGATTTCGTCGCGCAGGCCAGCCACGCGGCCGCCGACCATGTAACGGATGTGGAGCTTCGCGGTTTCGTTCGCGCTGATGTCCACGACCTTGTAGCCAAGTTTCGTCAGGGGTTCGAGCAGTTCGGCCTTTTCGCGATGGACGTCGGTGAGCTTCAGCCCGACGAAGACATGGGCCTCGCTGTCGGACGCGTAACGATAGTTGAATTCGGTGATCGTGCGGTTGCCGAGTACCTCGACGAAGCGGCGATAGGAGCCGGGCACCTCCGGGATGGTGACGGCGAGCAGGATTTCGCGGCCCTCGCCGATCTCGGCGCGTTCGGCGACATGGCGCAGCCGGTCGAAATTCATGTTGGCGCCGCTGTTGATGGCGACCAAGGCGCCGGTGCGGCGCGGGTTAGCCGCGGCATAAGTCTTCAGCCCGGCCAGTGACAGCGCCCCGGCGGGTTCGGCGATGACCCGAATGTCCTCGAAGGTGTCCTTCACCGCGGCGCAGATTTCATCGGTATCGGCGACCAACACGACGTCGAGCAATTGTTTGCACAGGCGGAAGGTCTCCTCCCCGGCCTGGCGCACGGCAACGCCATCGGCGAACAGCCCAACGCGGTTCAGCACCACGCGCGCATTGGCCTCGATGGCCGCCTTCATGCAGGCGGCGTCGACGGGCTCCACGCCGATGACCTTGGTTTCGGGCCGCAAGAATTTGACATAGGACGCGATGCCCGCGGCCAGCCCGCCGCCGCCGATGGGCACGAATATCGCTTCGATCGGGTTGGGATGTTGATGCAGGATTTCGACGCCGATGGTGCCCTGGCCGGCGATGACGTCGGGATCGTCATAGGGATGAACGAAGGTCAACCCGTGTTTGCTTTCGAGCTGCCGCGCATGTTCAACGGCTTCGTCGAAGGTGTCGCCATGCAGCACGACCTTCCCGCCCCAATGGCGCACGGCGTCGATCTTGATCGGCGGTGTGGTGACCGGCATGACGATGGTCGCCGCGATGCCGAGCCGATTGGCCGAAAGCGCCACGCCCTGCGCGTGATTGCCGGCCGAGGCGCAAATGACGCCGGCCTTGCGCGCCGCGTCGGGCAGCCGCACAATGCGGTTGTAGGCGCCGCGAATCTTGAAGGAAAAGATCGGCTGCAAATCTTCGCGCTTCAACATGATGTCGCCGCCGAGCCGCTGGCTCAACCGCGTCATGCGGTCGAGCGGCGTTTGCACGGCGATGTCGTAAACCCGTGCGTCGAGAATCCTGCGAACGTAGTCGGTCACTCCAATAACCCCGATTTTTCCCTGAGCAGCCCGGCATGTAAGGCCGACCGCGCCCCTAAGTAAAGTCCCGCCGACGGGCCACCCCTGCGGGGTGAGGCGTTACTTGAGGCCAACAACCCAGCGTTCGATGGCGTCGAGCATGAAGTCGCGGATTTGCGTGGGCGTGCGGCCGGCGCTTTTCGGGGCCTTGAAGGAATGATCGCCGCCTTCGACGACGCACAGCTCGACCGGGGCCCTTGATCCACGCAGGATCGGCCGCAATTCCTCCGGCGTGCCGAAGGCGTCGCGGGAGCCCTGGATGAACAGCATGGGCGTCTTGATGTCGGGCAAATGTTTCGAGCGCAGTTTTTCGGGCTGGCCGGGTGGGTGCAACGGGTAGCCGAGGAAAACCAGGCCGGCGAGATCGTCGCGCCCGGGCGCGCCGGCGCCTTTTTCGCTGTAGAGGAAATTGAAGGTGAGCATGCCGAAGCCGCGGGCGGCCAGCGCCTGGGCAAATTCCACCATGAAGGGGCTTTCCTGGTTGCCGCCGGCGCCGTGGGCCAGGATGAATGTCACGCTGGCGCGCCTGGGCTTCGCGGCCGGATAGGCGATCGCCGTGACCGTGCCCAGGGAATCAACGGCGATCGCGATGCGCTTGGCCATGTCTGCCTCCGTGACGCCGGTGCCGTTCGCCGAATCCGCCGCGACGTTCAGGTCTTAGCCTTCGCTCGCCGCCGCCACCGGTGCAAGATGAATTCGGTGTATCCGCTGGGCTGCGCGCGTCCCTCGAAGACGAGGTCGCGGGCGGCCAGGAACGCCAGCCCGTCGAAGCCGGGCGCCATCGGCCGGTAGGCGGGATCGGCGGCGTTCTGGCGGTCGACGACCAGGGCCAGGCGCTGGAGCGCGTCCTGTACCTCGGTCCTGCCGATTACGCCGTGATGCAGCCAATTGGCGATGTGCTGGGATGAAATGCGCAGAGTGGCGCGATCCTCCATCAGCCCGACATCGTGAATGTCCGGCACCTTGGAGCAGCCGATGCCCTGGTCGATCCAGCGCACGACATAACCCAGGAGTCCCTGGCAGTTGTTGTCCAACTCCTGCCGTATCTCGTCCGGCGAGAATTGCGGCGGATCGGCGACGGGAACGGTCAGCAGCGCGCTGATCGGTGTCGGCGGACGCGACGCGATTTCGGCCTGGCGAGTCGCGACATCGACTTGGTGATAATGGAGCGCGTGCAGCGTCGCCGCGGTCGGGGAAGGCACCCAGGCGGTGTTCGCGCCAGCCCGCGGATGGCTGATCTTTTGGGCGAGCATGTCGGCCATGCGGTCGGGCGCGGCCCACATGCCCTTGCCGATTTGCGCCTTGCCGCGCAGCCCGCAGCTCAGACCGATATCGACGTTGCGGTCCTCATACGCCTTGAGCCAGGCGGCGTCGCGCATCTCGTTCTTGCGTATCATCGGCCCGGCCTCCATCGACGTATGAATCTCGTCGCCCGTGCGATCGAGGAAGCCGGTGTTGATGAACACGACGCGGTCGCGGGCGGCCAGGATGCACACCTTCAGGTTGGCGGAAGTCCGCCTCTCCTCGTCCATGATGCCTATTTTCAGCGTGTTACGGGCCAGCCCCAGCATGTCCTCGACGCGGGCGAACAATGTATCGGTGAGGGCGACTTCCTCAGGCCCGTGCAGCTTTGGCTTCACGATATAGACCGATCCGGTTCGGCTGTTGCGGATCGGGGCTTTGCCGCCGAGATCGTGCAGCGCGATCGCCGCCGTGACGGCTGCGTCGAGAAAACCCTCCGGGGTCTCTTTCTCGCCGGCTCCATCCCGTCGCAGCACGGCATCGGTGAACAGATGGTGTCCCACGTTTCGCGCCAGCATCAGGCTGCGCCCCGGCAGAACCAGCGTGCCGCCATCGGGCTTGGTGTATTGGCGATCGGGGTTCAGGCGGCGGGTGACCGCGCGGCCGTCCTTGTTGAAGGTCTCGGTCAGCCTGCCCGCCATCAGGCCGAGCCAGTTGCGATAGGCGAGCACCTTGTCTTCGGCGTCGACGGCGGCGATCGAATCCTCGCAATCCTGAATCGTGGTCAGCGCCGACTCCAGCACGACATCGGCGATTCCGGCGGGATCGCCCTTGCCTATGAAACGGGTTCGGTCGATGACGATGTCGACATGCAGGCCATGATGCCGCAGCAATACCGCCGAAGGCGATTCCCCCGGGCCACGAAAGCCGACGCATTGGGCCGGGACTTTCAGCCCGGTCGGGCCGGCTTTCGTCGCGACAATCAGCGCCCCGTTCGTCATGGTGTAGCCGGTCGCCTCGGCATGGCTGCCGGCGACCAGCGGCGCGCACTCGTCGAGGAAGGTGCGGGCGCGGGCGACCACCCTGCGGGCGCGGATGTCGTCGAAGGCGCCGGCCCGGTTCGCGCCGTTGTCGTCCGGGATCGCGTCGGTACCGTAGAGCGCGTCGTACAAACTGCCCCAGCGGGCATTGGCGGCGTTCAGGGCATACCGTGCGTTGGTCATGGGTACGACGAGCTGGGGGCCGGCCGTGAGCGCGATTTCGGGATCGACGCCGGTGGTGCCGATGGCGAAATCCGCCGGCTCCTCCACGACGTAACCGATGGCGCGCAGAAAACCGAGATAGGTCGGGGCGTCGAAAACCCGGCCCCGGCGGGCGCGGTGCCAAAGGTCGATCTGCCGCTGGAGGTCGTCGCGTTTGGCGAGCAGGGCCACGCAGCGCGGCGTCAACTCATCGATCAGCGTGCCGAAGCCCC
>CAMDDQ010000032.1 GCA_945892765.1 Asaia bogorensis | reverse complement strand
CGCCGTCGTCGGACGGAGGCGCCGCCGCGGCCACCGGAACGGGCATTGCTTTCTTCATGGTGTTTCCAGCGTAACGTCCGCAGGGCTCCGGTCAATGCCGGATTGCCAACGCAGACGCCGCGGCGCCAAGCCGATAGGATGCGGCCGGTGCCCCCAAATCGCGTGTGAACCCCGCTGCCATGTCGGCCGATCCATTTTCAACAATATCCACGCTGGCCGAACGACGCCGCTGGCGAATCGATGCCGCCTTCGCCAACGAGGCGCATGTGGGCGTGCGTCTGGCCGCTCGGGCCAAATTGGCTGCGGTGTCCATTATCGCGGTTTGGATATTGGTCAACTTAAACGCACCCGCCGGGTACTACGACATCCTGACGCTTTCGGGTTTCGCCATCACCGGGCTTCTCCAGCTTTACCTGGCCCGCGCCCGGCTGCATCGGGCCTGGTTCAAATACGGCTTCATGTCGCTCGATATTCTGTTGCTGACCTATTTGATTACGGTGCCCAACCCGCTTCAGGCCTATGACTTGCCGGCGGCCATGGAGTTGCGGGATGCCAGCTTCGCCAACTATTTTTTGCTTCTGCCGCTTGCCGCGCTCAGTTATTCGCCGGGCTTCGTCTTGTGGACGGGGTTCACCGCGGCGCTGGCGCGCGGCGTGGGCGTTGCCTGGATTCTCGCGCAACCGGGGTCGATTGGCGGGTTCGCGCCGCCGCCGGGTCTATCCGCAGATGAAATCCTGGCCCGGCGCCTCGATTCGTACTTTGTCGACCTGTTGGTTGCGATCTACGAAATCCTTGTCTACTTGGTCACGACCGGGATGTTGGCCGCCGTCGTTGCCCGCGTGCGCAAACTTGTCCAGCGCCAAGCCATTGCCGAGCGTGCCCGCGGCAACCTCGCCCGCTATTTCTCCCCGAACCTTGTCGATGAGCTGACCGATACCGACCAAGCGCTAGGCACCGGGCGGGCCCAGAACGTCGTTGTTCTGTTCACGGACATCATCGGCTTCACCGGCTTGACCGCTACCATCCCGCCGGCCAAGACCATGGAGTTGTTGCGCAATTTCTTCGGTCGCCTGGAGGACGAGGTGTTCCGTCAGGGTGGTACGATCGACAAATTCATCGGCGACGGCTTGATGGCGACCTTCGGCACGCTGAAACCCGCGCCCGACGATCCTCTACGCGCATTGAGATGCGCCAAGGGAATCGTGCGCGCCGTGCAGGCATGGAATGAACAACGTGTCCAACAGGGTGAACCCCCGATAAGGATCGGGGTCGGCGCTCACTACGGCCCGGTCGTCGTCGGCGATGTCGGCGGGGAGCGCCGCGTCGAGTTCACCGTGGTCGGCGATACGGTCAATGTAGCCAGCCGATTGGAAAAACTGACCCGCGCGCTCCAAGCCGATATCGCGGTAAGCGCCGATCTGCTGGCGGCGGCGAGGACGTTGCCGGATTCCGAATCCGAACTCGCCGGATTTTGCGATTGCGGGGACCGGCTGCTCCTGGGACGGGAACAGGCCATTGGGGTTTGGAGTCTCAGCCTCGGCCGGGCGGCGAGTCCGGCGGCGCGGCCGAAACTCCGCGCGGAGTCCTGAGCCGGCCGCGGCGGGTATCGCCCAATGGCAGCCATGCTCATCGAACAAATCCCGGTCTTGCGCGACAACTATGTCTATCTGGTGCGCGACCCGGTGACGCTGGCGACGGCCGCGATCGATCCGTCGGTGCACGAGCCGGTGCTGGAGCGCCTCGCCGGTCTTGGTTGGCGGCTGACGCATGTCCTCAATACCCATCACCATGGCGACCATGTCGGAGGCAATTTGGCGCTGAAGAAGGCGACGGGCTGCAGGATCGTGGGACCGCTCGCCGATCGCGATCGCATTCCCGGCATCGACATCGCGTTGGGTGATGGCGAGAATTTTTTTCTCGGCGGGCAGCGGGCGACGATCTTCGACATCCCCGGCCACACACGCGGCCACATTGCCTATTGGTTTTCCGACAGCGCCGCGTTGTTTTGCGGCGATACGCTCTTTGCGCTGGGCTGCGGACGTTTGTTCGAGGGCACGCCACGCCAGATGTGGGAATCGCTGCTCAAACTGCGCGGGTTGCCGGACGATACGGCGGTGTATTGCGGCCATGAATATACCCAGGCCAATGCCCGCTTTGCCCTAACCATCGATCCCGACAATCCCAGCCTTCGCCAGCGGGCGCGGGCCGTGGACGCGGCGCGCGCGCGCAACCTGTCCACGGTGCCGTCGTTCCTAGTGGATGAACGCGCGACCAATCCGTTCCTGCGCGCCGACCACCCGGGCGTGGCGCGAGCGGTCGGACTCGAAGGTGTCGATGCCGTGACGGTTTTCGCCGAAATGCGGCGCCGCAAGGATGTTTTCTGAGAACGCGATAGGTGGATCATGCAGCTTCGTTATTCGCCCTTTTCTCCCTATGCCCGCAAAGTCGCCGTCGTCGCCATCGAAGTCGGCCTTGATGCGAAGCTTGATCGCATCAACACGATTTCCAACGACGCCGCCGGCGACCTGAAAAAGGACAATCCCCTCGGCAAGGTGCCGGCGTTGCTGACCGATGACGGCGAGGCGCTGTACAATTCCCCGGTGATCTGCGAGTACCTCGACAGCCTCGCCATGGGCACCATGGTTTTTCCTGAGGCGGGCAGGGAACGTTGGCGGGCGCTGCGGCTTCAGGCGTTGGCGGATGGCGTTATGGACGCAGCCCTATTGTGCCGGGAGGAGAGTCGGCGACCGCCGGACAGGCAATACCCGGACTGGGTTTCCCGACAGAAATCCAAGGTAAACCATGCTCTCGACGATTTGGAAAAACGCGTCGCCGAGCTGGACGGAAACCTGACGATCGGCCAGATCGCCGTCGGTTGCGCGCTCGGTTACCTCGATTTCCGCTTCGCCGCCGACGATTGGCGGAAGGCGAGGCCGAACCTCGCCAAATGGTACGGATCCTTCGCCAAGCGTCCCTCGATGTTGACGACCAGGCATCAGGGATAGCGGGCGCCGCGCCACCCGGGCGATCGCGGATCCGGTTTGCTCAGGTCAAATACTGGGCGCCATTGACGGTGAGCGTCGATCCGTTGACGAAGCCGGCGTCGTCGGCCACGAGGAAGGCCACACACCGCGCCACGTCGTCGGCGGTTCCCAACCGGCCCGCCGGGATTAGCGCCACGATCTTCTCAAGAACCTCCGGCTTCAAGGCCTGCACCATTTCGGTGGCTATGTAGCCCGGGGCGACGGCGTTCACGGTGATGCCTTTGTTTGCGTTCTCCAACGCCAGGGCCTTGGTGAAGCCGATCATTCCAGCCTTGGCCGCGGCGTAGTTGGACTGGCCGAATTGCCCTTTTTGCCCGTTGATCGAAGCGATATTCACAATGCGGCCAAAGCTGCGCTCACGCATCGATTCGATGACCAGACGGCTCATGTTGAAGCAGGAGGTCAGGTCCGTTTCGATGACCGTACTCCATTGTTCGGGGGTCATGCGGTGGAGGGTGACGTCGCGGGTGATGCCGGCATTGTTGACCAGGACGTCAACCGGTCCAAATTCCTGAACGACTTTCGCCAGACCCTCGCGGCAGGCGTCGAATTTCGCGACGTCCCACTTGAAGGACTTGATGCCGGTTTCCTGGCTGAATTTTGCCGCCGCCGCGTCGTTTCCCGCGTAATTGGCGGCGACGCGACAGCCGGCCGCCTTCAATGCCTTTGAAATCGCCTCGCCAATGCCTCGTGTCCCGCCGGTGACCACTGCCACACGCGCCATGCCTTATCTCCGTGATGCTTTTAATTGAATCCAGGCTCGGTCATAGAGCCGAGCGTTCTCGCCGCGCGATTAATTTTTCTCCACGCACATCGCAATACCCATGCCGCCGCCAATGCAAAGCGTGGCGAGCCCTTTGTTTACAGAGCGTCGCTCCATTTCATAGAGAAGCGTGATCAATATGCGGGCGCCGGACGCGCCGATGGGATGCCCGATGGCGATCGAACCGCCATTCACATTGACCTTGGCCGCGTCCCAGCCGAGGTCTTTGTTCACCGCGCAGGCTTGTGCCGCAAAAGCCTCATTGGCCTCGATCAAGTCGAGATCGGCGGCACTCCATCCTGCCTTCTTGAGCGCGGCGCGGCTCGCCGGAATCGGGCCGCTCCCCATGACCGCGGGGTCGACTCCGACCGTCGCCCAGGAGGCGATCCGCGCCAGCGGTCTGATGCCGCGCTTGGCCGCCTCTTTTTCGGTCATGAGAACGACGGCGGCGGCACCGTCATTGATGCCCGAGGCATTGCCAGCCGTCACCGTGCCAGCCTTGTCGAAAGCGGGGCGCAGCTTGGCCAAAGCCTCCAGCGTTGTTCCGTGCCGCGGATATTCGTCGGAATCGACGGCCGTGACCTCGCCTTTGCGGCCAACAATCTTCACCGGCGCGATTTCCGCCTTGAACTTGCCGGCCTTTTGCGCGGCCTCGGCCTTGTTCTGAGAAGCCACGGCAAAGCGGTCTTGTTCCTCGCGGGTAATTTGCCACTTTTGGGCGACATTCTCGGCGGTATTGCCCATATGGTAGCCATTGAAGGCGTCCCACAGCCCATCCTTGATCATAGTGTCGACCATTTCCGCTGGGCCCATTTTCACCCCGCTGCGAAGGTGCATACAGTGAGCGGATTGGCTCATGCTTTCCTGGCCGCCGGCGACAACGATGTCGCTTTCGCCGAGTTTGATGGCCTGATAACCCAAAGCCACGGCCCTCAGGCCCGAGCCACAGACCTGATTGATTCCATAGGCTGTTTTTTCTACCGGGATACCCGCGGCAACGGCAGCCTGCCGCGCCGGATTTTGACCCATTCCCGCCGTTAGAACTTGCCCTAAGATCACCTCCGCGACCTCGCCGGGGGCGACCTTGGCGCGATTGAGCGCTTCCTGAATCGCCATCGCCCCAAGGCGGTGGGCCGGAAGTGAACTCAACGAGCCGTTAAACGCGCCAACAGCGGTGCGGGCGGCGCCAACGATGACGACGTCGGTCATTTAGTGTGTCCTTTCGGGCGAGCCCCGACCTTCGCGGGACGGAGGGATCTCACTCTGGCTTTTTTATATGCAGCCGGGCCGTTCGATACAAGTCCGCCGGTCGCATAGGTGCGAAGCCATTCGAGGAGGGGCCGCCAAAGCTCCTCTTCGGCCCGGCGTCCGACCACCATGCCAATGTGTCCCAAGGGCGGCAACAGGCGCTGGGCCTGCGGAAGGGTTTGGGCAAGCACCTCGGAGGAAGCCGGAAGGACGATGCGGTCTTGCTGCGGGACAACAACCAAGGCCGGCAGGGCGAGCGTCTGCGGGAGAACCGGTCGCCCTGCGACCCGCCATTCTCCACGTCCCGGCGTGTTGGCGCCATACCAGCCCACGAGGCATTCGCGGGCCACGCCGGTCGCCAGACCAACGCCGTCGTTCAGCCAATCTTCCAAAGCGACAAACTCAATGGCGCGCGACGAGGCGGGATCCAGCGTGCCAAAGTTGAGGAATTTGCGGATGACCATATAAGGGTCGAGGCCGAAGAACAGAACCTGAATCAAATCGACGGGAAGTTCCCCAATGCTTTCAAGCCACGGCAGAATCGGCTGCATCGCTCTGGAGAGTGTTGCTCCCGTATTCTGGCGATCAACGTGGAAGTCCCACGGCGTGGCCAACAATGCCAGCGAGGCAATATCGCGCCGTCTGCGATGCGCCAATGCCAGGGCAAGCAATCCACCCATGCAATACCCGATAACCTGCACGGGCCGGCCGGTTGCATCGAGAACGGCATCGAGGGCGGATTCGAGACGGCCGGCAACATAGTCGGTCAAGGAAAAATTGCGCTCGACGGAGCCAGGTTTTCCCCAATCCACAAGGAAAGGGCGCAGCCCGGCCGCGGCAAGAAAGCGCAGCAAGCTGCGCTGTTCGGAAAGATCGACGATGTACGCCCGATTGATGAGCGAAGGGATGACCAGGACCGGCGGCGCGTCGGCAGCGGTGGGGCCGCCATAGTCGAGAAGGCGGGTCGTGCCTTCGCTCCAGATCGCTGGGGGATCATCCAGCGTGCGTCGATAGGGGTGACGACGATAGGCAAGTATTCCGGCCGCGAATCCATCGAAACGCCGTCTGGTCTCGCGATCGACCGCCGCGGTGAATGCCTCAGCGTCGATTTTTTCGAGGTCGCGTACCAGTTCGGCCGCCGCCTCCGCCACTTCCTTTTTCCAAGGCCATGAGGCGTGCTTCGAGATCGGCAATACGGCGCGTGAGCCGAGCCACGTCATCGCCGCCGTCGCTACGTGGAGCGGTAGGGGGCGCGGACCCATTCGGGGGTTCTGCGAGTGGCTTATTGTCATTTTGCATGTTTCCGCGCGGCTTCGTGGTGACGTCATTGGGGGTCGGGCTGGTCGGTGGCGGTCCTCCGGCCGGGGGAGCCGCCCAGGCCATCAGTCCGAACAATCGGCCCATGGTTTCGGCGAAATCCGGATCGGCCGCGATCGCAGTCATTTGGTCCTGCCACAGGTCCAGATAGCGGCGGGCAAGCGCCTCAATATCGGGCGGATCCTGCATGGTCCACACTATAGCGAAGGCGCCACCGCGTTGTCAGCATTGCCGCCGCGATGCGGCAATTCCCCTCACCGACCGAATTGGTGTATCGTCCCGCAACTTCGCAGCCCTCCCCGCCGGCATCATGACCGACAGCGAACCCACAGCGGCCACCGTTCGGATCAAGAAATACGCCAATCGCCGCCTCTATAACACGGCGAGCAGCAGCTACGTCACGCTTGAACATCTCTGCCAGATGGTCAAGGACGGCACGGAGTTTGTGGTTCAGGATGCCAAGTCGGGTGACAACATCACCCGGTCCGTCCTCACCCAAATCATCGTCGAGGAGGAGGCCAAAGGGCCCCATCTTCTGCCGATCGGATTTCTACGGCAGCTTATCGGATTCTATGGCGATAGTTTGCAGGCCGTGGTTCCGCGTTATTTGGAACACAGCATGAAATCCTTCGCCCGCAATCAGGTACAGATGCGGAAATATCTCGAGGGTGCCTTTGGCGGCTTGTTTCCCTTTGGCCGCTTCGAGGAAATGGGCAAACAGAACATGGCCATTCTTGAAAGCGCGATGAAGATGTTCGCGCCTTTCGTCAAGGATGAGGACATAGCCCAAGCGGGCATTTCCGAGCCGGGCACCGACAGCATCAGCGAGCTGAAGTCAAAGCTTGAGGCCATCCAGAAACAGCTGGACCACCCAAACCAGAAACGCCCGGACTAGGTACCGCGAGAGTCATTCGCGGCGACGGCTTGCCGCAAGGGTCCTTCCCAGGGTTTGATAGTCGCCGGCGCGCCGCAATGAAAGCCCTGTAGGAAACCGACGCCGCCTTGAACGAGAAGTTCGGCGTCGGGCTCGCTTTCAACACACTCGGCGACGGTGTCGAGGTGGAAGCCCTGAGCGAGGCCGACCAGCGTCTTGACAAATAATTGGTTGTCACGGCTATGCGAGATGTCGCGGACGAAGGTTCCGTCGATCTTGACGCAGTCGATCCGGAGATCCTTCAAATGTCGGAAGGACGTATATCCCGCGCCGAAATCGTCCAGGCTGACGCGGCAGCCCAACCGATGTGCGGCATCGACGAATTGCGCCGTTTCCTGGACATCGCGCAGGGCGGTTGTTTCGGTGATTTCCAGAGTCAGCCGCTTCGCCATTTCCGGTCGATGGCTGAGTAGTTTGGTCAGGGATTGGAGCCACCCTGGATCGGCGGGCGTTAGCCCCGAAATGTTGATGGCAAGTCTTGCGTCGCCAAAATTCTCAAGGTCGGTAACGGCCATTTCGAGGACGCGGCGATCCATCTGGCGCATCAGACCAAGTTGTTCGGCGACCGGAACGAACTCGCTCGCGTTCAACACGGTGCCATCCTCATCACGCATGCGGATGAGGCATTCATAATGATCGACGCCGCGCCCGGCGCTGGCGACGACGGGCTGATAGGCAAAAAACAGCTCGTCGCTGCGCAAAGCCATTTGCAGGCGTTTGGCCCGGAAGATCAGCTGACGTTGGCCGACGCGTTCGGCTTCGGTCCCGCTATAGGGGACAAAACAATTGCGGCCGGAGCGTTTTGCTTCTTGCATTCCGATATCGGCCTTGGTCATGGCATCCTGGGCCACGTGTGCGCCGGTCGGAAAACTGACGCCACCGGCCGAGACGGTGACATGGATCGGCCCGGCCGGCGTGAGGACTTCGGGATAGAGGATCGCTTGCAATATCTTCTCCGCGGCGGCGGCGATGTCGCCGGGCGGGCAATTGGCGAAAACGACCCCGAACCGATCGCCACTCACACGGCCAACCACGTCGCCCGCGCGCACCGAACGTTTCAGGCGGCGTCCCACATCGACGATCACCGAATCGGCGGCGTTTGGGCCATAGGCGTCATTGATCAGGGAAAGTTTGTCGATGCCGATCGTCAGATAGGCCCCGGGAACATCGTAGCGAATGCTGTAGGTGATCGCCTGGTCCAGCGCCGCCCTGAGCCGTGGATAATTGAGCTGCCCGGTGAGCTGATCGAAATTTGCCTGATATTCGAGTTCGGCTTCCTTTTGTTTGCGTGCGGTTACGCCCCGCAAGGTGCCGACCATGCGAATCGGGCGGCCATTGGCGTCGAACTGAGCAAAGGCGCGGTTATGGACCCAGATCGTCTTCTCGGGTTCCGGACAAAGCCGGTACTCGCAATCGAACGGCTCATGGGTCGTGAAATGATGGGACAGCGCCTTCAGGCGTCGAGCCAGGTCTTCGGGATGGAGAAGGGCGTTGAAGGCATCGCCGTCGCCGACCAGGGTACCGGCGCGGCCAAGCAATTCCGCCGCTCGACCCGACCACAACACCGCGTCATTGACCAAATCCCAGTCATAGACCACGTCGCCGGTCGCGGCGATCGCCGCCCGCAGTCGCGCCAGTTCCTCTTGACCCTCGTTCATCTCCCGGCTTTCCGCGCGATCGTTGGCACGAATCCGCCCGATATGGCGGTCGTACCCTAGCCATCCACGGTTAAAGAAGAACTAATGTAAACTTTCCAAGACAGCGTTCTTAGATCGCCCACACGCGATCCGCAAGCTCGCCCGAACGGGTCAAGCGGTGGCTTTTATCGTCCGGCCGAGGATATCGACGATCTGATCGATTTGCGGCCGGCTGACGATGAGCGGTGGCGACAGGGCGATGATATCCCCGGTCGTACGGACAAGCAGGCCGGTCTCGAAACAACCAACAAGCACGTCATAAGCGCGGGTTGTGGGCTTGCCGGCGCGGGGTTCGAGTTCGACCGCTGCGACCAAGCCGAGATTGCGGATATCGATGACGTTGGGAAGTCCCCTCAGCGAATGAACCGCATCTTCCCAATAGGGGGCGAGGTCGGCAGCCCGCTGGAACAGCCCTTCCTGGGCATAGAGGTTGAGTGTCGCCAATCCGGCCGCGCAGGCGAGCGCATGGGCGGAGTAGGTATAACCATGGAACAGCTCGACCATGTGCTCTGGGCCGGTCATCAGAGCATCGTAGATGCCCTTGCGCGCGAAAACGGCTCCCATCGGCACCGCGGCGTTGGTCAACCCCTTGGCCACCGTCATCAGGTCCGGCTGAATCGCGAAGCGATCGGCGGCAAAGGCCGTGCCGAGACGACCGAAGCCGGTAATCACCTCGTCGAAGATCAGCAGGATTCCATGTTTGTCGCAGATCTGACGCAAGCGCTCGAGATAACCCTTGGGCGGGATCAACACCCCCGTCGATCCGGCGACCGGCTCGACGATCACGGCCGCGATGGTCGAGGGGTCGTGAAGGGCGACCAGTCTCTCCAAAATGTCAGCCAGTTCCACGCCGTTGGCCGGTTGTCCCCGGCTGAAGGCATTGCGCGCCAGATCATGGGTATGGGGCAGATGGTCTATGCCCGGCAACCCCACACCGAACTGCCGCCGGTTGAGCCCAATCCCGCCCACGGCCATCCCGCCGAAACCGACGCCATGATAGGCGCGCTCGCGTCCGATGAAGCGCTGCCTGCCCGGTTCGCCGCGGGCGCGATGATAGGCGAGGGCAATCTTCAAGGCCGTGTCGACCGCCTCGGACCCGGAATTGACGAAAAAGGTGTGGTCCAAGTCGCCGGGAAGCATCGCGGCGAGCCGGGCCGCGAGCTCAAATCCGCCCGGATGGCCCATTTGAAAGGTCGGCGAGAAATCCATGCGCGCGGCCTGCGCGGCGATGGCCGCGGCAATCGGCTCCCGGCAATGGCCCGCGTTCACACACCACATACCGGCCGTGCCGTCGAGAATCGACCGACCATCGGCCGAGGTGTAGTGCATGTCCTTGGCCGCCACCAGGATGCGGGGGCGAGCCTTGAACTGGCGGTTGGCCGTAAACGGCATCCACCACGCATCCAGATTGTTCGTTGCTGCGTCCGCGGCGCGCGCGGGAGCTGCTGGCGACATGGCTTTGGCTACCCCCCTGATTGCCGAAAACTCTAATCCTCGCGGGGCCCCCAAACAAGCCGATCACGGTTCGGCCGCGTTTACCGTCGATTAAGGAGCCATAGGCGACAATGCGGTCGACACCAATGAAGCCGGTAAAGCCGGCACCCCAATTGGGTCGGGGTAGGGTGAAGAAGGACCGGGACCGGCGTGCAACTGCAACTCATCACCTCCGCCGCCCTTCCGCCGCCGGATTTCAACCGGTTCGGCGAGACCGATTCCGCGGTCGATTCATTTCCAAACCAGGAATTTCTGCGGCCGGAACGTCGCCGCATCCTCGACGAGGATGCCCCGCGGCGGCCGGTTGATCGCCGATCCGCTTGGGCGGAGGCCTATGCCGGTTACCGAAACGACGCCAATCGTCAGAGCCGATCGGTCGCTCCCTATTTTCGGCCGACACGTTCCTTCACGACTACGGGTTTTGCCGCTCAGACGATCGCTCAAGAGAATTTGTCGGCCGGCGCCCATTACGAGCCCTTCGGTGCCGCGATCAACGCCTACTCGCAATTGGCTCACCGCACCGAAAATGCCGCGCCTGGGTCGATCATCGACTTCGCCGCCTAACCGACGCCGCGGCAGGATTCGCCGCCAGGCTCCGTATAAGACATTGATAAAACTTCTGAAAAAGCGTCTCGGTCACATGTGCCGGCGTATCGGTATGTGACGGGCGGGGCGGGAGGCTAGGGGTGTGTCCTATCGGTCGCCCCACGAAGTGGTGGCGGCCGGGACGGCCTCGCATCCAAGGCGCAAGCGCGCCGCGCCGCGGCGCTTTCCGAGCGACGGGATTACTTTATTGGACGGGCCTTACCGCTCGCGCGGGGGCTTGGCGCGATAGGCGGCGGCGATGGTGTGGATCGCTTGTTCCTGCCGCTTCCGGTTCGTCGGCGACCATGCGGGTTTCGGTGTTCCCGCCGGAGACTTCCCGCCAAGGGCCATGCGCACGACCTCGGCCATGTCGACTCCCGGCGACTCGGTTGCCGGCGATAGTTTTTGCTGACGTGCCCGCGACCGTTTCGCGGCGGCGCGTTGAATGGCAAGCGCGCACAGGCTACCGAGAAACGGTTGCAGCAGAGCGGCCTGTAGATCGAGATCGTCCTTGGCCCAATCGCGCAACAGCTTGGCCGCGCGGCGGTGATCGCCGCCGGTGGAAAGCGCCTCTTCGGCCTTGCTCATGCAGTAATCGTCGACCATGCGAGCCTCCTTAAACCTTGTCGTCGCCGAGACTACGCCCTCATTGGTTAACGAATTGTAACACGGACGAATCTTCATTGCGCGGCTATCGGCGGCACCTCGACGCACTATAATGTCTGGGGTCACTCAAGTTGAAAGCCTGTCCGATGCGCCGCCTGTTTTTTTGCATTGCGCTCGTTCTCGCCCCAACCGCGGCATTTGCCCAAACCACTCCGCCCTCGGCCAAAATATCCGACCTCGACCGGGCGGACATCCGGTCGAAGATCGAAAAACAACTCGACGCATTCTCCCGTGACGACGCGGTTGTTGCCTTCGCTCTCAATTCCCCGAAAATCCGCGCGCTGTTTCGTACCCCCGAACGTTTCATGAGCATGGTTCTGGGGTCGTACGCCGCCCTCTATCGACCCAAAGAGTTGGCCTTTCGCGAAATCGTGAACTTGGATGGTATCGTCGCCCAACTCGTTTACGTCCGCGGTCGCGATGGCGTTCCCGTTGTTGCCGTCTATCCGATGGAACAGGGGATCGATGGCGAGTGGCGGATCGATGGCTGCATGTTGTGGCCGGTTCCGGAATCAGCGGTCTGAAGCCGTGCCGGCAATGTCGCCATCGCGTGGCCCATGCCGACATTAGACATTTCCTGGATGACGTTGCACGACCAGGCCACCGCCCTCGCCGGCCTCCTCGCCCGGCAGGGTCCGTGGCGGGGAATCGTCGCGGTGTCGCGGGGCGGGCTCGTGCCGGCGGCGATCGTGGCCCGGGCGCTCGACATAAGGCTGGTCGAGGCGGTCGCAATCGCCAGTTATGACGACCGAGTGCGCGGCGACGTGCAGGTCTTGAACGCGACGCCGCGGGACGCCCCCGGCTGGTTGATCATCGACGATCTGGCCGACACCGGCGCCACGGCCCGTGTCATGCGGTCGCTGAGGCCCCAGGCCCATTGCGCGGTGCTGTACGCGAAGCCTCGCGGACAGCCCTTCGTCGATACGTTTGTCTCTTCGATCGCGCAGGATGTGTGGATCGAGTTTCCCTGGGATCGAGTGCCGCAGATCGTCAAATGAGGTGACAAGCCGCGCGGCGGCCAGGTGCGATAGGCCGCAAATCCGGTGCGTCGATTCGGCAGCGGGCTTCCGCTCGCGGGCATCGGGGAGCGAAGGAGCAGCCGGTTGTCGCCGCCGGCGCCGGCTCGGGAATGCGATGCCGCCGCCGATCCGGCCTTTGCGGATCAGGCACCGAATCCACCAGTGCTTGTGTATAGGGGTGGGCCGGCGCGGTGAATATTTCCTTGGCCGGACCCATCTCGACGAATTTGCCCAGATACATCACGGCCACGTCCTCGGCCACATGTTCGATCACGGACAAATTATGGCTGATCAGCAAATACGTGACGTTGCGGCTGTCGCCGAGATCGCGCAACAGGTTCAGCACCTGTGCCTGAACGGAAACGTCGAGGGCCGATACCGGTTCGTCGGCCACGATCAGGGCCGGTTCCGTGATCAGAGCGCGGGCGATTGCCAGGCGTTGGCGCTGGCCGCCGGAAAATTCGTGGGGATAACGTTCGCCGTCGTCGGGGCGAAGGCCAACCGCCGCGAGCATCGCCGCGACGCGATCATTCCGTTCGGCCCCGGTCATGCCAGGGGCGGCGACGTCCAAAGGCTCGACAACGATCCGTTTCGCCCTGTGGCGCGGGTCGAGCGACCCCTGTGGATCCTGAAAGACGATCTGAAAATTGCGGCGAAGTCGCCGCAGGGCCTGCGCGCTTAGGGAAAACAGGTCGTTTCCCATGAACATCACGCTTCCCGCGGTGGGCCGGTCGAGCGCCATGACCAGCCGCGCAAGGGTCGATTTCCCGCAGCCCGATTCCCCGACGATTCCAAAGCTGCGGCTTTGCTCGATCCAAAAACCCACGCCATCGACGGCACGCACCGCCTTCCGTTCCGCGAAGACCGCGCCGCGCTGCGGATAGTGCCGAACGAGATCGATGACTTCGACCAGCGGGTCAACTTTTCCGATTTGAGGCCCGCTCATGGCGCGCCCGGAAAGTGGCAGAGGGCGAAATGATCTTCCGCCACCGCGATCGTGGGGGGCCGTTGCGCTTCGCAGACCGAGGTTCCAATCGGACAACGGTCGCGAAAGGCGCAGCCGCGGGGCAGTTCCCGGGGATCGGGCACGAAACCCGAAATGGCGGCAAGCCGCGCCTTTTCGCCGCCGCGCGCGCGCGGGAGGGCGCCAAAAAGCGCCTGGGAATAGGGGTGCGCCCGCCCTCGAAAGAAAGCCGCCGCCGATGCGCTTTCGACGATTTGCCCCGCATACATGACGATGACGCGCTCGCAGACCTCGCCGATGATTCCAAGATCGTGGGAGATGAGAATCAGTGCCATCCCCAATTCCGCGACCAGATTGCGCAACAGGTCGAGAATCTGCGCCTGCACGGTGACATCGAGTGCGCTGGTCGGCTCATCGGCGATCAACAAGGCCGGATTGCAGGCAAGCGCCATCGCGATGAGCACCCGCTGCCGCTGGCCGCCGGACAGCTGATGCGGGAAGGAATCAAGTCGCCTGTGGCGCTGGGGAATTCCGACCCGATCGAGCAATCGCTCGGCCTCGGCGAGCGATGAATGTCTGGGCAGGCCGCGGTGAAGCATCAGCCCCTCCGCGACTTGGCGGCCGATCGGCTGCAACGGGTTCAGCGCGGACGCCGGCTCCTGGAAGATCATGGCGATACGGTTTCCGCGCAGCTGGCACCACGCCGCCTCGTCGAGACCGAGAAGATCGCTGCCCTCGAACTCGATGCGCCCGGTGGCCGCGGCGGCACCCGGCAGCAGCCCCATCAAGGCCAAAGCCGTCATCGTCTTGCCGCAGCCGGATTCGCCGACGATCCCAAGGGTGCTGCCGCGCTCAAGCGTGAACCCGACGTCGCGCAGGATATGGGCGTTGCCGGACGGAGCGGCGATGACGACGTTCAGCGACTCGACTTGCAGCAACGGCACCTAACGCATCCGGGCAAGTTTCGGATCGACGAGGTCGCGCAAACCGTCGCCCAATAGGTTAAAGGCCAACACCGAAGCGGCGATGGCAAACCCGGGGAATAGGGCGAGAAGCGGTGCCGCCCGCATGAAGGTCTGCGCCTCGTTTAACATCCGCCCCCAGCTGGGATTGGGCGGCTGTGCACCGAAGCCGAGATAGGACAATCCGGCTTCGGCAAGAATGGCGAGGGCAAATTGCAGGCTCGCCTGCACGATGAGCAAACCGGCGACGTTCGGCAGCACATGTTCGACGGTAATGCTGAAGGCACCTTTGCCCGCCGCGCGGGCCGCAAGGATGTAGTCACGGCCCCATATCTGCAACGCGGCGCCGCGCGTCACCCTGGCGAATACGGGAATGTTGAAGATTCCAATGGCGAGCACGGCGTTGATGGCGCCGGGTCCAAGAACCGCGGTGATCAAGATCGCCGACAGCAAGGCGGGGAAGGCGAAGGTGAAATCGGCGAGCCGCATGATGATGTCGCTGAACCATCCGCCCGAGGCGGCGGCCGCGGCACCCAGGCCGACGCCAAGGACAAGCCCGACAGACACGGCGGTCAGGGCGACCGCGAGTGAATTGCGCCCGCCGACGATCAACATCGAGGCGACATCGCGTCCAAAAGGATCCGTCCCCAGCCAATGCGACATCGACGGACCTTGCAGCCGGCTGGGGATGTCGATGTCCGCGGGTGGGTAAGGCGTCCACACCAGGGACAGGACGGAGGTCGCGACCAGAACCAAGACCAGGCCAATTCCGACGGCCAGGCCGGCACGCCCGCGGGCGAGGCCTTTGGATGCCATCAGCGGCCGGTCCTCAATCGTGGGTCCACCGCGGCGTAAAGCAGATCGACGATGAAGTTGACCGTCACGACCGCGGCGGCGAGCAACAAGACAACATTCTTGACGACGATGAGATCGCGCTGGCTGACGGCCTGAAAAACCAACCTGCCCAACCCCGGCAGGTAAAACACGTTTTCCACGATCACGGCGCCGGCCAGGAGAAACGAAAATTGCAACCCCATGATCGTGAGCACGGGGATCAGGGCGTTGCGCAAAGCATGACGCCAGAGTGCTGCGTCGCGACTGAGCCCCTTGGCGCGCGCGGTGCGGACAAAGTCCTCGCCCATCATGTCGAGAACCGCCGAACGGGTGACCCGAGCCAGGATCGCGGCCTGGGGCAAAGCGAGGGCAATCGCGGGTAACACGAGCGCCTTGAAGGCGGCTCCGGGTGAATCGGACCAGCCCGGGAATCCGCCTGCGGAAAACCAGCCGAGCTGCACCGCGAAAACCAGTACCAGGAGCAGCGCAAGCCAGAAATTCGGGATCGCCATGCCCATTTGCGCGAACGCCATGATCGCCGTGTCGCCCCAACGCCGGTGGCGGGATGCGGCAAAAACGCCCAGCGGGATGGCAAGAGCCGTCGACAGGGAAATGGCGAGAACCGTCAGCGGCAAGGTGACTTCCAGCCTTTGGACGACTAACTCGCCGACTGGCACCCGGTAGGTGTAGCTTAAACCGAGATCGCCGCGGACAAGCCCCGCGACCCAAGCCAAATAACGTTGGGGCGCGGGTTGATCCAAACCCATTTCGGCGCGCAACAAGGCTAAGGTTTGGGGCTGTGCCTCCGTGCCCAGCATGACCAAGGCGGGATCGCCCGGCAGCACCTCGAGGACTACGAAAACGACCAGCGAAGCCGCCGCCAGTGTCGCCGCGAGCCCGAGGACCCTCCGCAGGACGAAGGTGATCATGCCGGCGGCAGGAAGTTCGCCTGGCTTATTTTCGCCAACTGACCTCGGTTACGTCGTTCGCCGGCAGCGGCACGTTCTGCCAAAGGCCCATGAGGTCGGCATTGGCGACCGTGATCCGCGGCAATTGGAAAAGGAAGACGTTGACGCTGTCGTCGGCGAGCAGGGTCTGGGCCTCCTTGTAGAGCCGATTCTGGGCGGCCGGGTCCGTGGCCCGGTCGATGGCGGCCATGACCTCCTTGAAGCGAGGATTCCTGTAGCCGAAATAGTAGTCGTCAACGGCGTATTTATCGATGTCCATGGGCTCGACATGGGAGATGATGGTCATGTCGAACTGTTTGTTCTGAAAGACATTGTCGAGCCACTGCGCCCATTCGACCGGCTCGATCGATACCTGGATGCCCACTTTGGAAAGCTGGGCCGCGACGATTTCACCGCCCCGGCGGGCATAGGGGGGCGGCGGCAGCCGCAACGTCACCTTTAGACCGCTTGCGTATCCCGCTTCGGCCAAAAGGGCCTTGGCCTTCGCCAGATCGAAGGGATAGCGGCCGGTGAGATCGACATAAGCGGGATGCCCTGGCGAAAAATGGCTGCCGATGGGCGTGCCGTAACCCGACATGGCGCCCTCGATAATGGCTTTGCGGTCGATGGCGTAGGCCAGAGCCTGCCGGACGCGCAGGTCATTGAAGGGCGGCTTTTGGTTGTTGAGGGCAAGGATGGTTTCGCCTTCGGTCGCCCCAACCGTGACGCTGAACCTCTTGTCGGTCTTGAATTGGTCGACCGCCTCGGGAGCGGCAAAGAGCGGGGCGGCATCGACGTCCCCGGCCAGCAGGGCGGAGATTTGCGCCTGGGCATCGGGAATGAAGCGAAAGGTCACCTTGCGCAGCGCCACGGCATCCTTGCGCCAATAACCGTCGAAACGGCTCAATTCAACGCGGTCGCCCTTCACCCAACGATCGAATTTGAAGGGTCCGGTGCCGATCGGATTTGTCGAATTGTTGGCCGCGGTTTCGGGGGCGACAATCACGGCGTCGCCCCAACCCAGGCCATAAAGGAAATTCCCCGCCGGCCGCTTCAGCGTCAAGACAACCGCATACCGATCCGGTGTCTCGATCCGGGCGATGAGCGCGAAGATCCATTTCTGCGCATTGCGGCTATCCGGCGCCATCGCTCGTTCCAGAGAGAATTTCACATCCGCGGAGTCGAACTGGGTGCCGTCATGAAAGCGGACGCCCTGCCGAAGCTTGAAGCCGTAGGTCAGCCCGTCGGCCGAAACCGTCCAGGATTCGGCGAGCGCGGGCCTAACTTCGGCGTTGCGGTCGATCCGGGTCAAACCCTCGAACAGGTTGCCATAGGTGATTTCGCGGATCGCCGCGGCCGGGCCTGCCGTCGGATCGAGGCCGGGTGCGGGCTCCAGCGTCATCGCCAGCGTCAATGTGTCGCGCTGCGCTTCCGCCGCGGCCGCGGACAGGGCGAGAATGGCGAACGAAGCGAAAGCGATAAACGCTTTTCTCATATTGTCCTCCAGGGACCTTGCTCAACCGCTATCTTAGCGCGGCAGAGGGCGGCGTTATAGGCCGCCATGGCGCCCAGACTTTCGGCGGCGAAAACGCCGCGGGCGATCGCGCGGGACACGCAATCGGCCGCGAGCGATCCGATGCGCATCAATTCCATGGCGCCCTCGAGGGGCTTTCGGGCGGTCGACAGGGCAAAGATGACATCCCCGTCGAATGGCGTGTGCGCAGGACGAATGGCGCGCGCGAAACCATCCTGGGCCATCATCGCCATGCGCATGGCTTGGGGGCGTGACAGCGCGACATTCGTGGCGACCACACCCAGAGCGGTATTCGCCCCGGCCGCGGCTCCGGTGGCGGGCTTCTCGATCGGTGGATCGAGGTCGAAGGAACGATCGCGCGCCGGTGGGGCCAGATCGCCGAATTCGCCATCCTGTTCGAATGGCCAAGCCCAGAAACATCGGGAGCCCGGAATGGTGACGCTGCCGAAGCAATTGACGGCGACCACGGCGCCGACTTCGATGCCGTCATCGGTCACGGCGGATGCACTGCCCAGCCCGCCCTTCAATCCACCCGCGCAGGCCCCGAAACCGGCCCCGGCATTACCCAAGGCAAAATCGCCGCGCGCGGATTCCGCAGCCTGACGACCAAGCTCTCGATAGGGCGGCCTGTCGCCCCAACTCTTATCCCCGCCATTGAGCAGGTCGAACAATATCGCCGTCGGCACGATGGGAACGACCGCGGCCCCGACCTTGAACCCGCGCCGGCGTTCCGCCAGCCAGGCCATTGCGCCACCCGCGGCGTCGAGGCCGAAGGCCGATCCGCCGCTGAGGACGATCGCGTCAACCCGGTCGACCAGTCCGGTGGGCGCGAGCGTGTCGGTCTCGCGTGTGCCGGGGGCGCCGCCGCGGACATCGACTGCGGCCACCGCCCGCGCGTCCGGCAGGATCACGGTCACGCCCGACCACGCCGAGCGATCCTCGGCATTGCCAACCGCAATGCCACTGACGTCGGTGATCAGATTGGCGCGACCGGGGAGCGCCTTTCGCGTCATCGCCCCGGCTGCCGGCGCGGCGATTATCGGGGGATCGATTGTCGAACGCATCGTGGCGGAGGCTAGTCGCTGATCCCCCCGGGGTCAACGTGCTGCGGTGCACAAATCGGTCTGGAGGCCATATTTTCAAGCATGGACAGCGGCGGGCGCACCTTGCCGTGTTTCGACTACTTTTTCGGCGAGACGGCCCGTAAGTTCGGCGAGATGGTCGAATTTCCATTCAAAGGTGCCGACGCCGAGCGTCAGTGAACGCAATTCGATGATTAGGTCATGCATCTCCGATTGCGGGAGCGTGCCGGCGACCTCGTCCCAACCCCTCCAGCCGGGCTTTGCATCGAAACCCAGGATGTGGCCGCGGCGTTGACTGAGGAGACGTTGCACCTTCGAGGTGAATTCGGTTGGCCCCGAAATCTTCACCTGGAATATCGGTTCGAGCAGAACCGGATCACATTTGGGCATGCCCTCGCTCATGGCGATGCGGGCGGCGGTCTTGAAGGCCATTTCGGAGCTGTCGACGGCATGGTAGGAGCCGTCGGTGAGCGCCACGCCGACGTCGACGACGGGAAAGCCGAGCGGCCCGCGCTTCAAATAGTCGATGACGCCTTCTTCGACGCCGGGAATGAAATTTCGGGGCACCGCGCCGCCCACGATCTTGTCTTCAAACATGAAGCCGGCCCCCCGCGGCCGCGGTTTGATGTCGATGTGGACATCGCCGAATTGGCCATGGCCGCCGGTCTGGCGTTTG
>CAMDDQ010000031.1 GCA_945892765.1 Asaia bogorensis | reverse complement strand
TTCCAGACCCGCGAATTCGAAG
Source organism: Asaia bogorensis (assembly GCA_945892765.1). Classification (GTDB taxonomy): domain Bacteria; phylum Pseudomonadota; class Alphaproteobacteria; order CACIAM-22H2; family CACIAM-22H2; genus SHVT01. Next base: position 19,745 of record CAMDDQ010000031.1, on the reverse strand, counting down.
AGCGCTTCATGACCATCGGCCTGCCCTATCGTGTGATCGGCGGCCCGCGTTTCTACGAACGCCAGGAAATCAGGGACGCGATGGCCTATCTCCGCCTGGTGGCCCAACCCGATGACGATCTTGCCTTCGAGCGTATCGTCAACGTGCCGCGACGGGGCATCGGCGCGGCGACGGTGCAGACCTTGCACCGTCTTGGGCGGGATGCGCGAATCTCGATGGTGGAAGCGGCAAGCCGCCTGGTCGCCACCGACGAGATCAAAGGCCCTGCTCGCGCCTCGCTCAAACGACTGCTGGCCGATTTCGATCGCTGGCGCGGCCAACTCGCGCAGACTCACCATGCGGAACTGGCGCGCATCGTGTTGGACGAATCGGGCTACACGGCGATGCGGCAGAACGACCGTTCTCCGGAGGCTCCGGGAAGGCTTGAGAACCTCAAGGAATTGGTCGCGGCCATCGCCGAATTCGACGGCCTGACCGGGTTCCTCGAACATGTCAGCCTGGTCATGGACGCGGTCGAAGGCGCCGGCGGCGACATGGTCAATCTCATGACCTTGCACAGCGCCAAGGGGCTCGAATTCGACACGGTGTTCCTGCCCGGTTGGGAGGAAGGCCTGTTCCCGCACCCGCGAGCGCTGGAAGAAAAAGGAGAGGGCGGATTGGAAGAGGAAAGGCGGCTCGCCCATGTCGGGCTGACCCGTGCCCGTGAACGTTTGTTCGTTTCCTTTGTGGCCAATCGGCGCATTCACAACCTTTGGCAAAGCAGCCTGCCGTCGCGTTTCGTGGGCGAATTGCCGGCCGAGAATATTGATCTGGTGAGCCAGCCCGGCCTGTTCGGGGCGGGATCGCGGGCTAACGCCTGGGATGGGCGGGCGCGACCGGGGCGATCCGCCTATGGGCGCGCGGCGTCGCCGCGCGACCGTATGATCGACGGTGGCGCGCGCGAAGTCAGAAGCCCGCGGCCTGTCTCGGCCTTTAGGGTCGGCGACCGGGTCTTTCACATGAAATTCGGTTACGGCCGCGTGGTCGCCGTCGATGCCGACCGGCTCGACATCGACTTCGAGAAGGCCGGCGGCAAGACGGTGATCGACAGCTTCGTCACCCCCGCCTGACCATGGCGAGACGGGTCGCTCCCGATCTATGGCGAATAGGGCTTTGTGTGCCCGAAGGGGCGAGTGCCGCGTTCGCGGCGGCGCTGGACGGGTTCGCGGCGGTTTCCGAATTTGAATCGGGCGTGCCGGGCGCCTGGGTCGTCGAGGCCATCGCGGTCGCCGAACCGGATCACGGCATGGTCTCGGCCCGCATCGCCCTGGTCGCGGCGAGCCAGGGTTTGGCCGCGCCGGAATTCCGCATCGAGAAGCTGCCGCCGACGGACTGGCTGGCCGAAAACCAAAAGGCCTTTCCGCCAATTACCGCCGGCCGCTATTTTATCCATGGACGGCAAAGCCGGCGTCAACCACCGGCAGGCGCGATCGGCCTGCGTATCGATGCCGGGCTGGCTTTCGGCACCGGCGAACATGCGAGCACGCGCGGCTGCCTCTTGAGCCTTGAGGAAATTGTGCGAACCCGTCGCCCGCGCCGCATCCTCGATCTTGGGTGTGGCACTGGCATCCTGGCGATGGCGGCGGCGCGGACCTGGCCGGCCGCGGCAATCGTGGCCGCCGATATCGACGGCGACGCCGTGGCGGTGACGCGCGAAAATGCGGGAGTCAATGCGCTCCGCCGGATTCGCGTGGTTCTGGCCGATGGCCTGCATTCGCCCGCGCTCATGGCCGGCGGCCGTTTCGATGTGATTTTCGCCAATATCCTGGCGCGGCCGCTGTGCCGGCTGGCGCGCGGCCTCGGCCGACGATTGGCCGGAAACGGCCTGATCGTGCTCGCCGGGCTTTTATCGACGCAGGAAAGGGAGGTTCTTGCGGCCTATCGGCGCCAGGGACTAACCCTGCGCCGGCGCCGTGACCTTGACGGCTGGCAGGCGCTGGTGCTTGGGAGGAATCGACACCAGCGCCGCCAGGCCTAAGCCGCGAGACGCCGCGGCTTGTCTTTGATTCTCAACTTGCTGCCGGCCGCCAGCGCGCCGGGCGTCAGCGTTTCTAGCTGTGCCCGCGGCCGGCGTTCCGGCACCCGGCCATGGGCTACATCCATGCGGTTGAGCCCGATATCGCTGAGCAGGCGGTCGTCCAGCCGCATCAACGCGGCGTGGGCGGCGCGCTGCTTGCGCCATTCGCTAAAGCCGCGAAGGCTTGCCGCCAGATAGGCAAAACCACGGCTGAAGACTGCGCGCATCTCGCGGTCGCGCAGACGCCGCGTTTCACGGTGCAAGTCCGCCCCCGAAGGGTGGCTTGCGTCGTCGATGGTGAACATGGGTATTCTCCGAAAATCGAAAAGCAGGGCCGAACGATTCGTCCCGCGTTGCACGCAACCTAAACCTTGGCGCGCGGATGTGGAGCGGCATTGCTGCAGAGGAGCGATGCGTTCCGTGCATGATAGGGGCCCGGGGTCGGGCGGTTGGGCTTGTCGGCGGCGCGCCGTGGCCCTAGCTTTGATGCGACGGTCGAGATGATTCGGGGATCGGCGGATGCAGAAAGCGGCGGTCGTTGCCGGCTACCAGGGCGATAGCGCCCTCGAACGGCTTTTGCGCAAGGATGGCGCCAGCCTGACCGTGCCCGCGCTGCGCGACATCGTGGCGGGGGTGTTGGCGGCTCCGTCCGCCGCGGACTCCGATGCCTGGATCGGCCTGGTCGCGGCGAGTCCTGGCCCGGCGCTGCGCGAGCAACTCCGCGCGCTTAAGGACGAGATGAACGCCGTCCGCGACGACGGCCTCGGCGAGGGGCGCTGGACCGCGGGGCGTGTCACATCGTTGCGGACGGAGTTGGCAACGCGCGGCCTGGCTGGGTACGTGCAGCCGCGCGGCGACGAACACCAGGGTGAATACGTCGCACCGCGCGCCGAGCGCCTGGCCTGGATCACGGGTTTCACGGGCTCCGCGGGGCTAACGATCGTGTTGGCCGACAAAGCCGCGATCTTCGTCGACGGCCGCTATACGCTTCAGGTGCGGTCCCAGGTCGATTCCGGCGCCTTCGAGCCGCTGCACATCGGCGACTCGCCGCCCGGGGATTGGCTGGCGCGCAACCTCAAACCCGGCGACAAGCTCGGTTACGACCCCTGGCTCCACACGCCGGACGGTGCCGAACGCCTGCGCACCGCCTGCGTCAAGGCAAAGGCTGAGCTGGTTCCATGCGAGGGCAATCCTGTCGATGCGGTCTGGACCAACCAGCCGCCGCCGCCGATCGCGCCGGTCGTGGCCCACCCGCTCACCTTCGCCGGCCGCGATTCCGGGGGCAAACGCCGCGAATTGGCGGAAAAATTGGCCGCCGACGGGATCGACGCCGCCATCCTGACCGCCCCCGACGCCATTGCCTGGCTCCTGAACATCCGCGGCGGCGACGTGCCGCATACACCGCTGCCCTTGTCCTTCGCCATTCTTCACCGCAACGCGACCGTCGATCTGTTCATCGAACCGCGCAAGCTGGCGCCGGGCCTGGGCGAACATCTGGGCAATGAAATCCACGTCGAGCCGCCATCGGCGCTGGGGCCGGCGCTGGACGCGCTATCCAGCCGGCGTGTGCTCGCCGATCCCGCCGCCGCCGCGTCCTGGATTTTCGACCGGCTGACGGCGGCCAAGGCCGGCATCGTGCGGGCGCCCGATCCGGTCTCCCTGCCCAAGGCCTGCAAGAACGAAGCGGAACTGGCGGGCACCCGCGCCGCGCACCGCCGCGACGGTGCCGCCCTGACACGGTTTCTCGCCTGGGTGGCGCGCGAGGCGCCCTCCGGCCGGTTGACCGAAATCGAGGCCGCCGACCGCCTCGCCGAATTCCGGCGCGGCGGCGAACATTTCCGTGATTTCAGCTTCGACACAATTTCGGGCGCCGGGCCCAACGGCGCCATCGTTCATTACCGGGCGACACCGGCGAGTAATCGGCGCCTGGAGGCGGGGATGCTCTATCTCGTCGATTCGGGCGCCCAATATCTGGACGGCACCACCGACGTGACGCGCACGATCGCCGTCGGGCGGCCTTCGGCCGAGCAGCGCGACCGCTTCACCCGCGTTCTGAAAGGCCACATCTCCATCGCGACCGCGCGCTTTCCGCAGGGCACGACCGGCGCCCAACTCGATGCCTTCGCGCGCCGGCCGCTCTGGGATGCCGGGCTCGACTACGATCACGGCACGGGCCACGGCGTCGGCAGTTATCTCGGCGTCCATGAAGGGCCGCAGCGCATCTCAAAGCTGCCATCCATCATCGCGCTGCGGCCGGGCATGATCGTTTCCAACGAACCCGGCTATTACAAAACCGCCGGCTACGGCATCCGCATCGAAAATCTCGTGGTCGTGACGACGTTGCTCGGTCTTCCCGGCGGCGAACGCGAGATGTTCGGCTTCGAGACGCTGACGCTCGCCCCGATCGATCTTGAAGTTGTGGATACGGCGCTTCTCGATGCCCGCGAAATCGATTGGCTGAACGCCTATCACGCCAGGGTGCGCGAGACGCTGATCCCGCTCGTCGATGCGGCGACCGCTGTGTGGTTGAAGGACGCGACGCGGGCCTTGGCGAACGGCCAATAGCCGGCATCTACGAGGTAGGCGCCAACCCGCGCATCATGCCCGGGCGCCCAACCTCGGGCTATCCGGCGATCAGACTAAGCCACTCATCCTCCGACAGCGTTTTGACGCCGAGACCCGCTGCCTTGGCCGCCTTCGATCCCGCATCTTCGCCAACCACGACGTAATCGGTTTTCTTCGACACCGATTCGGCCACCTTGGCGCCGAGGGCTTCGGCCTTCGCCTTCGCCTCATGGCGGGTCATGGTCGTCAGCGTGCCGGTGAAGACGACGGTCTTCCCGGCGACCGGCGAATCCTGGGTGGCGGTTGAGACAAAATCCCCGATCCGCAGTTTCTCCTTTTTCTCGAGGTCGTCGAGAACACCGAGATTGTGTGGCTCCGCGAAAAAGCCGACGAGGTCGGCGGCGACGCTCGGGCCGATCTGGCTGATGCTATCGAGTTCTTGAAAGGCCTCGCCTTCGCCATCGGCGGCGGCTTCGGTCATGGCCTTGCGGAAGGCGGTGAAGGAACCATAGTGGCGCGCCAGCAGCCTGGCCGTCGCCTGGCCGATCTGACGGATGCCGAGCGCATAAATGAAGCGGTCGAGCGGAATCTCCCGTTTCGCCTCGATGGCCGCGACCAGCTTGGCGGCGGAAATGCCTCCCCAGCCTTCCCGCGCCGCGATTCCTTCCTTGCGGGCGTGCAAGCGGAAAATATCGGCAGGCGTTTTGATGAGGCCGTCGGCAAAGAAGGCGGCGAGGTGTTTTTCACCCAGCCCTTCGATGTCGAAGGCATCGCGGGAAACGAAATGGTGGAGCCGCTCCACCGCTTGCGCCGAGCAGATGAGTCCGCCGGTGCAGCGCCACGCCACTTCACCCGGCTCGCGGATCGCGAGGCTGCCGCAAACGGGGCAAACTTTAGGAAAGACAAAAGGTTGGCTGTCCTTGGGCCGCCGCTCCGACACCACCGCGACGATCTGCGGAATCACGTCGCCGGCGCGCTGGACGATGACCGTGTCGCCGATGCGGACACCCTTGCGGGTGATCTCGTCTTCGTTGTGAAGCGTGGCGCGTTGGACAACCACGCCGCCGATATTGATCGGCTGAAGCTCGGCCACGGGCGTCAACGCGCCAGTGCGCCCAACCTGGATCAGAATATTTTGGATGACGGTCTGCCCTTGCTCGGCCTTGAATTTATGGGCGATGGCCCAGCGCGGGGAGCGGCTGACCATGCCCAGCCGCTCCTGCCAATCCAGCCGGTTCACCTTGTAGACGAGGCCGTCGATGTCATAGGGCAGGGCGGATCGCTTGTCTTCGACGCCACGGTAGAAAGCGAGCGCCGCGTCCACACTCGCGCAAAGTTCGGTCAAGGGATTGACGGCGAATCCCCAGCCTTCCAGCCGCCGGAGAAGCTCGGCATGAGTGCGGGGACCAACTCCGCGCGATTCCTGGATGTCGCCCAGCGCATAGGCGAAGAAACGCAGATTGCGCCGCGCCGTGATTTTTGGATCGAGCTGGCGCAAACTGCCGGCGGCGGAATTGCGTGGATTGGCGAAGGCCGGCTCACCTTCCGCGATGCGCGTTTGGTTCAGCTTGAGGAAATCCGCGCGCTGCATATAAACCTCGCCGCGGACCTCCACAATCTCCGGCGGGTTCCCGCCCGCGAGTTGCGCCGGTATCGCGGGCAGGGTGCGGAGATTGGCGGTGACATCCTCGCCGATTTCGCCGTCGCCGCGGGTGGCGCCCCGGACGAAATTTCCGGCCTCAAAACGCAGGGAAGCGGAAATGCCGTCGATCTTCGGTTCACCCGCGACCTCGATGGTCTCGTCTTCGGCGGGTCCGAGGAAACGCCGGATGCGGGCAAAGAAATCGCGCACGTCGTCTTCGTCGAAGGCGTTGGTGAGCGACAACATCGGGCGCGCATGGGCGACTTTCGCGAAGGCCGGCGCCGCCGGGGCACCCACGCGCAGCGAGGGGCTGTCCTCCCGCTTGAGCTCGGGGAATCGCGCTTCGATGGCTTCGTTGCGGCGGCGGAGCGAGTCGTATTCCGCGTCCGTGATTTCGGGCGTGTCCTTTTGGTGATAGAGGCGGTCGTGGCGGGCGATGTCGCGGGCGAGCCGCGCCAATTCCGCCGCCGCATCGGCATGCGACAGCGTTTCGACCGGCAACACACCGGCAGACTCCGTCTTTTTTCCGCTCATGCCGCGCATGCCCCTGCCCGCGAAGCGGGCCGGATTCCGGAGGTGGCCGTGGCTCGGTTCATGCGGCGCTGCCGGCGATCAGGCTCTCCGCCGCGGCGCGGGCGGCGTCGGTGATCGTGGCGCCCGACAACATGCGCGCGATTTCCTCGCGGCGGGTGTCGGCGTCCAAGGTTTCGACCCGTGCCACCGTCTCGCCGCCGCGCGCGGCCTTCACCACGCGGAAATGATGATCGGCGCGCGCGGCGACTTGGGGTGAGTGGGTGACAACCAGTATTTGCCGCTCCGCACCCAGCCGCCCAAGCCTCTCGCCCACCGCGGCGGCGACGGCGCCGCCGACGCCGCTGTCGACCTCGTCGAAGACCAGCGTTGAGGCGGTGCCTTTCTGCGACAGGACGACCTTCAGCGCCAGCATGAAACGCGCCCGTTCTCCGCCCGAGGCGATGCGGGCAAGCGGACCCGGCGCGGCGCCGGGATTGGTCGTCACTTCGAACCAGATCTTGTCGAAGCCCGCGGCGGTCCATCCCACCTCCGGCAGCGCCTCGATGCGGGTCTTGAAGCGGGCCTTGTCGAGCTTGAGCGGCGGCAGTTCGGCGGCGATGGAGGCATCGAGCCGGGTCGCCGCGTTGTGGCGGGCGCGCGACAAGGCGCCGGCGGCCTCGTTGAACGCCTTCCGCGATGCCGCTGCGGCCTCGGCGAGGCGGCCGATTCCGCCTTCGCGATCCTCGGCCGCCGCCAAGCGCTCGGCCAAGGACGCGGCCAGCGAGGCCAACTCGTCGGCGCTCACGCGGTGTTTGCGGGCCGCGGCGCGCAGCGCGAATAGCCTTTCCTCGGCCTGTTCCAAACGGCTCGGATCGCCATCCAACTCGGCGCCCAGAGCCTGCAATCCGCCGAGCGCATCGGCGATTTCCGAGCCGGCGCGGTCGAGCGCGGCCAGCGCCGGTTCGAGCCGCCCGCCGGCCTTTTCGGCGATGCGGGAAAGGTGGTGGGCGGCGGCGCCGATGGCGGCATCCACGGCGCGGCCCCCGGTCAGCTCGGCAAGCGCCGCGTTGAGAGCTTCCACGAGCTTTTCACGGTTCATCAGGCGAGTGCGTGTTTCGGCGAGGTCGGCTTCTTCGCCGGGCCGGGGGTTCAGCGACTGCAGTTCGGCCGCCGCGTGCCGCAGGTCGGCCAGCGCCGCGCGGTCCTGTTCGGCCTCGCGCGCGGCCTGAGTCGCCTGGTCTTCGGCCTTGCGCCAAGCGGCGAAGGTGGCCTGCGTCTTTGCCGCCGGTTTGGCCAATTGGCCATAAGCGTCTAGGGCGGCGCGATGGGTGGCGGCATCGAGCAGGCCGCGGTCTTCACCTTGACCCTGGATTTCCACCAGGGTGTCGCCGATCCGGCGGAGCAGCCCGACATTAACCGGTTGATCGTTGACGAAGGCGCGGCCGCGCCCGTCGGCGCCCAGGACACGCCGCAACACGACCACATCGCCGTCGTCGAGGCCCTGCTCGCGCACCAACAGCCGCACGGGATGGTCGATGTCGAGGGCGAAGGCGGCGCTGGCGACGGCTTGGGCCGCGCCGGCACGGACCAACGCGCCGTCCGCGCGCTGCCCCAACGCCAGGCCAAGGGCGTCGAGCAGGATCGATTTGCCGGCCCCGGTCTCGCCGGTCAACGCGTTCAGTCCGGGCTGAAAGTCGAGGTCAAGTCGGTCGATCAGGACGACGTCGCGGATCGACAGCGCCTGGAGCATGCGGGTTCAGAACATCCAGTTCCAGGTGCGGCCGAGCCAGGATTGCGCTTCGGCGGCCGGCGTGTCCCGCTCGAGCAGGGCGTAACTGTCGGCGTACCATTCGCTGCCCGGATAATTGTAACCGAGCACGGCGGCGGATTGACGCGCGTCGTCCACGAGGCCGAGCGCGAGATAAGCCTCGGTCAGGCGGTGCAGCGCCTCGGGCACATGGGCAGTCGTCTGATAATTCTCCACGACCCGCCGGAAACGGTTGATCGCGGCGACATATTCGGTGCGTTTCAGGTAATACCGCCCGATATCCATTTCCTTGCCGGCGAGGTGGTCGGTGGTGAGATCGAGCTTGAGCCGCGCGTCGCGCGCGTACGTGCTTTCAGGGAAGCGCCGGACGACCTCATTGAGGGCTCGCAACGACAATTCGGTCATTTTCGGATCGCGGGCGATGTCCGAAATCTGCTCGTAATAACACAGCGCTTTTAGGTAATAGGCGTAGGCGACGTCGCGGTTACCCGGATGAAGCTGAATGAAGCGGTCGAGCGCGATGATGGCTTCGTCGTAACGGCTGTTTTGATAATTGGCGAAGGCGGCCATCAACTGGGCCTTGGTCGCCCAGACGGAATAGGGGTGCTGACGTTCGACCTCGTCGAATTTCTTGGCGGCCTCGACGAAATTCGCCGCCAACAGCGAGTTCATCGCGGTGTTGTAGATGTCTTCGACCGGCCGCTCGACGTAGTCATCCGGCGGCGCGGCGCAGGCGGCGAGCGCGAGCGCGAGGGCGAGAAAAAGGACCGGCAATAGCCGCGATGAAAGATTCAGCATCCCTTGCATGGCAGGGACTATATCACGAACGGGCCTTTAATCGAGACCCCGGCGAAAGGGCGCCGGTCATGGTAAGAAAGTCGCCACGCTAGGCTGACGACCGCCATTTCGGATATCCAAGGGGATGCCGATGCCGAGTGTCGAACATGCGCCGCACGGCTCCTTGGCCAAGATTCTGGCAAAGAACGCCTTTCTGAATCTGATCTCGTTGTCGTTCTATCGGTTCTGGGCCCGAACCAATCTGCGGCGCTATTTCTGGTCATCGATCCGCATCGGGGGTGAGCCGCTCGAATATACTGGGCAGGCCCGGGAATTGTTCATCGGCTTTCTATTCGTGGCGGCGGTTGTGACGCCGTTGGCAATCGCTTGGTCGGTGGTCGAGCTTGCCTTGGAAGGTTACGAGACCGCTCTTGTCATCGGCCAGATCGCCTATTTCCTTGCCTTTTACCTCCTTTGGCAGGCCGCCCGATTCCGGGCCCGCCGCTGCCGGCTGACACGCACCCTGTGGCGCGGCATTCGCGCCGGACAGGACGGCAAGATGGGAACCTACCTCTGGCGCTCGGTGTTGTGGGGTCTGGCGACGCTCGCCACGCTTGGCCTGGCAATGCCGGCCACGCGCTTGGCGCTGCAACGGTACCGGATCGAAAACACGCGCCTTGGGAACACCTATTGCACCTTCGACGCCCCGCTAAGGCCGCTGATGCGAACCTGGCTTGTGCTATACCTATCGCCCGTTGCGAGCGCGCTGATGATCGCCGTGGCCGCCATCGTCGCTGCGGGGATGATGCGGTTGGGCGGCGCCGGCGAAATTGTCCTGATTCTACCGGTTCTTGTACCGGTTCTTGCCGCGGCGGTCGCCCCTTTTGCCTGGGTCATTTATCGGGTCCGCGAATTTCGGCATTTTGCTGAACACACGCGGCTGGGACCGATCGCCATCCGGTCCCAATTGCGTGCGGCGCCGATTTTCGGACGTTTGGCGCTGTTTCTTTGTGCCTTTCTCATTCCAGTGGCCGGTGCTTCAGTACTCGCCGCCTATATTTTTGGGCAATTTAGCGAGCCTAATTCGCCGATCGCGGCGGCGATTGCCGCTTTCCTATCGGCGTTTCTCCTGGGCGAGGCGTTATGGACCGGGATCGTCACCAGCAGCGTCCTCAGGCAGGTCCGCCGCACGACCGACATTTCCGGCCTTGAATCGTCCGACCAAATCCTACAAAGCGACGTCCAACCCCCGGTCTATGGCGAGGGGCTGGCCGACGGTTTCGATTTCGGTTCGATATGACCGGCGCCAGGGTTCCGGGACGTTTGGCCGACGGACAAGACGCAACGCTGCGCGATGTCGAGGTGGGATTTCTTGCCAATACGCTGACCATCACCGACGGCGGGGCGATTGCGGTGGCGTGGCCTTTAGGTGAGGTGCGGTTGATCGCCGGGCCTGATCGCGACGGCGCCGTGCGGCTGTGTCGCGTTGGCGAGGCCGCGAGGCTGACGATCGGCGATCCCAACTTCCTCGAGTGGCTACGCGTCCTTTGCCCCAATCTCCGCGAGTCGCCCTACGCCATCGGTGTCTCGGGCAAACGCCTCGCGGTATGGACGGCCGTCGCCTTGGTCAGCGTCGGGCTGTTTCTCCTGGTGGGGGTAAAATTGCTGGCCCGCGAGGTGGCCCAGCTCATCCCAGTCGCCGTGGAGACGCGGTTGGGGGCGTTGCTGTCGGACGAAGTCATTTCCACGCTTGTCGACAACGACATCCGTAAGCAGGGCAAGGCCGTGTGTGAGGCGGCCGACGGCGCGACGGCCCTGGACAGGCTCACGACTCGGCTTTCAGCCTCGGCGTCATTGCCTTTACCGGTGCTGGTCCGTGTGCTCAATGCCAAACACGTCAACGCCTTCGCCCTTCCCGGCGGGCGGATTTTCATCTTCCGCGGATTGATCGATGCGGCCGGCAATGCCGAAGCGGTGGCGGGCGTTCTGGCCCACGAATTGGCCCATGTCGAGTTTTGCCATCCCTTTCAGTCCGCCATCGAGATGGCGGGCGTCGGTATCGTTGTTGGTCTAGCGTTAGGCGACGCGGTTGGAGTCTCCGTCGGCGCAATCGTGCTCAATATGGTTGTGTCCGGCTTTTACAGCAGGGACATGGAAAACGAGGCCGACGATCGGGCGGCAGCGCTGCTCACCCTGGCTGGCTTGCCTTCCGCGCCACTTGCCGTCTTTTTCGAGGCGTTGGCGGCGCAACACGGCGACTCCTCGGGGTTGTATTCCGCGATCTCGAAGCATCCCGGACTGAATGAACGCGCCGCCGCGATGCGACGGCGTTCGGTGGGCGAAAGGCCGGCCTTGTCGGCTGCCGAATGGAACGCCTTGCGGCGAATCTGTGGCTGAAGGAGGAGGTGTTGCACGCCCTGGGGCAGGCGAAGTCCGGTGGACTCCGCCGCGACGTGGTTGCTTACGCCAAGGCTGCGGATTTGGCTCCGGTGTTGGCGTCCATCTCGACGTAACGCCAGGCTTTTTTGTCGGCGAACAGGGCGTGAAGCAGTTTGTTGTTGAGATGGTGCCCGGAGCGGCGGCCATGGAAGCGGCCGAGAACGGGAGCGCCGGCCAGATAGAGATCGCCGATGCAGTCCAAAACCTTGTGGCGCACGAATTCGTCGTCGTAGCGCAGCCCGTCATGATTCAGGATGCGCGCCCCGCTGATGACCACGGCGTTGTCGAGGGAGCCGCCGCGGGCCAGCCCGGCGGCGCGCATCTGGCCGACTTCGTGTTCGAAGGCGAATGTGCGGGCGCGGCTGATGTCGGATTTGAAGGTGCCATTACGCAGGTCGATGTGGCAGTTCTGGCGGCGGAGCAGGGTGTTTTCAAACGCGATCTCGAAATCGATCGACAGCCCGCGCCCGGGTGCCAGGCCCGCGCCGCGTTCACCGTCGCCCACCGAAACCCGACGCAAGATTTCGATCGCTCGGCGCGGCTGATCTTGTTCCACCACCCCGGCGCATTCGATCAGGAAGACAAAGGGCGCCGCGCTGCCATCCATGATGGGAACTTCGGGGCCGTTCAATTCGATCAGTGCGTTGTCGATTTCGCAGCCGAACAGGGCCGCCATTAGATGTTCGATGGTGCCGACACGCACACCGGCCTGGTTGCCGAGCGTCGTGCTTAGCGTGGTTTCGGCGACATTGCGCCAATCGGCGGCAATGACCGGGCCGCCGGGCAGATCGGTGCGGCGGAACGCGATTCCGCTCCCGGCTTCGGCCGGATGCAGCGCGATCGAGACCTTGGCTCCGCTATGGAGCCCGGTGCCCGTGCAGTGAATTGAGGATTTCAGTGTCCTTTGCCGACCCACCTTCAATTCCCTCGATGTTAAAATGACCGTCCCCTCGGTCGCCGCCCGATTGTTCGGACTGACGACCGCTTCCCGAAAATGCTGCGGTGCCACAGCCGATTTCCGCTAATTGTGAAAAAATTGTGGCACCGCAACGTAGATAGCAGCCGGTTCACCCTGGCTCAAATCACAGTTTGTTACCGATTGTTACGATGAACCAGGCACTTCCGGGCAATACCTAATTCGCCTGACGACGCAGAAACGCGGGAATGTCGAGGAGGTCGTCCTCGGTCCGCGCCGGTGCCGGGCGTTCGGTCGGGTCGAGCCCGGCGAGACGCGGCTGGCTTGCCGCCGCCACCACCGGCACCGCCGGTTTTTCGCGGGGTTCAGCGGGACGCCGGGCGCGCCCGGTTCCAGTAACGATCTCCAACAGGCTGGGACCGCCGCTCTTGCGCTCCTTGGCTGGTTCACGGCCAGTGTTCGCAAGCGCCGCGGCATTAAAGGGGTCGGGTTGTGCAGCGCGGTCAACGGTGGCCGGCTCCACCGGCGGTGGCGGCAGGAACGGCATGTCGTTGGTCACGCGGCGCGCGGGCGCCGGCTGCGGCGACGCCACGGGAGCGGGGGCCGGCTCGGGCGAGGCGGCGACCGGGGCGGCCGTCTGAGGCGCCGGTTGGGCCGCGGCGACAGGCGCTTCAATAGCGGCCGGCGGCGGGGCCGTGGGCGTCACGATCGCTGCGGGAACCCGGATCGCCGGTTGCACCGGCTGGGTGGCCGGCCGAGAAACGGCGCGCGGGGGCAGGGTGATGCCGGCGTAAGGCGGCCGGACGGCGCCGGCGGCGACGTCGATACCGGTCGCGACCACCGACACACGCATGCGGCCTTCCAGGCTCTCATCGAAGGTCGAGCCGAAGATGATATTGGCCTCCGGGTCGACCTCGTCACGGATTTTGTTCGCGGCCTCGTCGACCTCGAACAACGTCATGTCCGGGCCCCCGGTGATGTTGATGAGAACGCCGCGGGCGCCTTTCATCGACACATCGTCGAGCAGGGGATTGGAAATCGCCTTCTGCGCGGCGTCGACGGCGCGATTGTCGCCTTCGGCCTCGCCGGTGCCCATCATCGCCTTGCCCATTTCGCTCATGACCGTGCGGATATCGGCGAAATCGAGGTTGATGAGGCCGGGCATGACCATCAGGTCGGTGACGCCACGGACGCCGGAATGGAGCACGTCGTCGGCCATCTTAAAGGCGTCGGCGAAGGTCGTGCGTTCATTGGCCACTCGAAACAGGTTCTGGTTGGGAATGATGATGAGGGTGTCGACGACGGCTTGCAGCGTTTCGATGCCGGATTCGGCGATGCGCATGCGGTGCTGGCCCTCGAAATGGAAGGGTTTGGTCACCACGCCGACGGTCAACATGCCGAGATCGCGCGCCGCCTGGGCGATGATCGGGGCGGCGCCGGTGCCGGTGCCGCCGCCCATCCCGGCGGCGATGAAGACCATGTTGGAGCCTTCGAGATATTGGCGGATTTGTTCCATCGTTTCTTCAGCGGCGGCGCGGCCGACTTCGGGACGCGAACCCGCGCCCAGACCGCGCGTGGTATTCAACCCGAGCTGAACCCGGCGGTCGGCCAGCGATTGGCACAGCGCCTGGGCGTCGGTGTTGGCGACGACGAATTCGACGCCTTCCAGTTTCGAACGGATCATGTTGTTGACGGCATTGCCGCCGGCGCCGCCCACCCCGATGACGACGATGCGGGGTTTGAGGTCGTTTTCTTTGGTTGGTGCGGTGAGATTGATCGTCATGTCAGCCTCCGGTGCGTTGATCTGGGGTCAAGGGGTTTCGCTGGGGTTTTCGGATTAGAAGACTTCACGGAGCCAAAGCCCGAAGCGGCCGAAAAGGCCGCCGCGGTCGCCATCGCGATAGGCGGCCTGTCGCGCGGCCTCGGCGTGCCGCTGGAGCGGGTATTGCAGCAATCCGGCGCAGACGGCGAACGCCGGGCCGCCGGTCGAATCGGCGAGACCGGCCACGCGGATCGGGCGTCCAAGCCGCACCTGTTTGTCGAGGATCAATCCGGCCAATTCGCGCACGCCCTGAAGCTGGCTGCCGCCGCCGGTGAGGACGACGCGGCGTCCCGCGATCTTGTCGACGCCGCTGGCTTCGAGCCGGGCGCGGACCATTTCGAATATCTCTTCAAGGCGCGGCCGGATGATGCCGACCAGGATCGATTTGGGAATGTGGTTGGGCTGGGTGCCGTCTTCTTCGCCGACCAAGGGCACGTCGATGACCTCGCGTTCGTCGGCGGGCGAGGCGATGGCGCTGCCATACAGGGTCTTCATGCGTTCGGCATGGGCGACCGGCGTGGACAGGCCGCGGGCGATGTCATTGGTGATGTGGTTGCCGCCGACCGGAACGCCGTCCACATGGATGACGTTGCCGTCGAAGAACACGGCGATCGAAGTCGTGCCCCCGCCCATGTCGATGACCGTCGCGCCGAGGTCCATTTCGTCCTCGACCAGCACGGCGAGGCCGGCGGCGTAAGGCGAGACGACGAAGCCGTCCACGCTCAAATGGCAACGGCCGATGCAGGTGGCGAGGTTGCGGAGCGCCGCCGGCGCCGCCGTGATCATGTGCATGTTGACGCCCAGGCGCGTGCCGAACATGCCGCGCGGATCGCGGATGCCGCGGCTGCCGTCGATGGTGTAGGCGACGGGGATGGCATGGATCAGTTCGCGCTCGGGCCGTTGGTTGTGCTGGCGGCCGTGGTCGATGACCCGGCGCAGATCGGTGTCGCCGACTTCATGCCCGGCGATTTCGACATCCACCGCCGTGGTGTGCGAGGCGAGCTGGCCCGCGGACAGAGACACGATGACCGAGCGCAGGGTTTCCCCCGCCATCTGTTCGGCCGCGCTCACGGCGTTGAGAATCGCCGCCTCCGCGGCCTCCATGTCCACGACGCTGCCGCCACGCAGGCCCTTGGCCACCTGATGGCCGATGCCGATGACGTTGATGGTGTCGCCGCTCATGCGCGCCACGAAGCAGCAAACCTTGCTGCTGCCGATGTCGAGCGCGGCAATCACGCCGCCCCGGGTCTTGGACCTTCGTCCGATCATCTGTTTTCCCTATCTCCCGAAGGTCGGCTCATGTCTGGCGTCCAGCCGCCGGCGGCTTGCGCGGCAAGCTACGGACGGTGCGAAGGACGAGGCGATCCGGCAGGCGTAGGTCGACGGCCGAGATTTCGCGTTCGAGCACCTTGTCGCGCCGGTCGATGTCGGTCAGCCGCATCCACGCCGCCGCGGTGTCGTCTTCCGGCAGATGGACATCGATCGAATCGTCGAGGCGCAGCGTCCAGCGGCGTTGGCCGACGAACACCGCCGCGGTCACGCGCCGTCGTAGTTCGGGCTCGCGCGCCAGGATCGCCAGGAGTGCGGGCGCCGCCGCCGGCGCGCCCTCGCCCACGACAAGCGGGAGCGCGGCGAAACGCTCGATCGGCGCCTCCGCGATCTCCACACCCTCGCCGTCGATGACCACGATTTCACCGCGCCTTTGCCACAACGCCATGGGCTGGCGTTCGGTCAGGCGCACGTACAGCGTGCCGGGCAGGCGGCGTTCGATGGCGGCGTCCTTGATCCAGGGCAGCGCCGCGAGCCGCGCGCGCGCGGATTCGATGTCGATACTGGCCAGGGGCTGACCGAGGCTGACGCCGAGCGCCGAGAGAACCCGTTCACGCGTGGTCTCCTCGCGTCCTTCGACATAGGCCTCGCGCAAGGCAAAACCGGCGCGCGACGACAGGCCGAGGGCCGCGTCCGTCGCCAAGGTCCAGGCCGTCGCCGGCAGCGGCGAACGGATGAGCCAAACCATTCCGGCACCAACCAGGATCGTGCCCAGTCCGAGTCCGATCCAGCACAGCGTTTGCCGCGATGGCCGCAGCTTTAAGCGGCGCCGGGCCTGCCGTCGCGGCGCGCCGCTGCGTGGCGCGGTCAGCCGTGGCGGGGCGCGCATCGTGCATCCTCCACCAACATGGATACCAATCGCGGAAAGGAGATTCCGGCGTGGGCGGCGATTTCGGGAACCAGCGACAACGGCGTCATGCCCGGCTGGGTGTTGACCTCGAGCAGGTAGATGCCCGCGCGCCCGGCGCCGGTGTCGTCATACCGCAGATCGGCGCGGCTCACGCCGCGGCAGCCCAGCGTGCGGTGGGCCTGCAACGCGATATCGAGCGTGGCGCCGTAATCCTCCGGCGGCATCGGCGCCGGCACCAAATGGATCGCCTTTCCATCGGTGTATTTGGCGGCGTAGTCGTAGAAGCCGTTGTTCGGGCGAATTTCCAGCACGCCAAGAGCGCGGTCGCCGAGCACCGCGACCGTGATCTCGCGACCAGGGATATAACGCTCGACCAGGACTTCCTCGCCATAGGGCCAGGCCGAAGACGCGAAGGCCGCGAGGCCGTCGTCGTCGAAAACGATGTGGACGCCGACGCTCGATCCCTCGTTGATCGGCTTCAAAACGAAAGGCGGGGCCATGGGAATCGCGGAGGGAACCGCCTCGCGCGGGATGACCTGACCCTCTGGGCAGCGCAGGCCCGCGGCGGCGAAGACCTTGCGCGCGGTCGGTTTGTCCATGGCGATGGCCGACGCCAGAACGCCGGAATGGGTATAGGGAATGCCGAGCAAATCGAGAAGGCCCTGGATGCAGCCATCCTCGCCGAAACGTCCGTGCAGCGCGTTGAAGACGACGTCGGGCCGGGGCGTCAAGGCTTTGAGCAGTGCGTGTACGTCTGCGCCGACATCGATCTCGACGGCCTCGTAACCGGCCTGGCGCAAACCGGCGGCCACGGCGCGACCGCTGACCAGCGAGACTTCGCGCTCGGCCGAAATGCCTCCCATGAGCACGGCGATGCGGCGGCTCATGATGTCCGCTTCCCCTCGGCCGGCACACCGACGCGGCGGATTTCCCATTCCAGGGCGATGCCGCTGTTGTCGATGACGCGCCGCCGAACCTCATCGCCGAGCGCCTCGATTTCTGCCGCCGTGGCCCCGCCGGTGTTGATCAGAAAATTGCAGTGTTTTTCCGACACCATGACGCCGCCCTGGCGCAGGCCGCGGCATCCCGCCGCCTCGATAAGCTGCCATGCCTTCACGCCGCCGAGACTCGCGGGATTGGTGAAGGTACTGCCGCCGGTGCGGCTGCGGATCGGCTGGCTTTCGGCGCGCGTGGTGGCGATTGCTTCCATGCGGCGGGCGATGTCGAGCGGCGAAGCGGCCGCGCCGGCAAGTTCCGCCGCGACGAAAATCGTATCATCGGGCACGGTGCTTCCGCGATAGACGAAGCCGATGTCCGCGCCGGTCAGGACACGCCGCTCGCCGCTCGCATCGAGGATCGTGGCCGAGACCGTCGCGGTCTTCATGTCGCCGCCATAAGCGCCGGCATTCATCCGCAAGGCGCCGCCGATCGTCCCCGGCACGCCCGACAGGAATTCCAGCCCGCCAATCCCGGCGTCGCGGGCGGCCTTGGCGACATTGGCGTCGAGCGCTCCGGCGCCGGCGCGGATGGTCCAACCGGTGGCGGCCACTTCGGCGAAGGCGCGGCCCAGCCGGATGACGACACCCGGAATACCGCCGTCGCGCACCAGAAGATTCGAGGCGACACCCAAAACGGTGACTGGAACATCGCGCGGCCGCGCGGCGAGAAAAGCGGCAAGGTCGTCGGCATCGGCCGGGCGGAACATCACTTCGGCCGGACCGCCGACCCGAAACCAGGTGATCCCGGAAAGCGGCGCGTCGGCGGTGTAGCGGCCGCGCACGGCCGGCAGCCGGTCGATGAGGTGGTCCTGCGCCATCGGAGCCACGATCATCGCGCCCCTCCGGCGCGGTGCAGCGCTTGGCCCGTCGGGCCGGGCAAAGCCGCCAATTCTCCGGGAAGCGCATGCGCCCACTGCGTGATGGTGCCCGCGCCGAGGCAGACGACGAGGTCGCCCTGGCCGGCGACCCCCGCCACCGTTTCGGCCAAGACCTCCGGCGCGGACAGGGGGATGACGCGGCGATGACCGCGGGCGCGCAGCCCTTCGACCAAGGCATCGCGGTTGGCGCCCTCGATCGGCTTTTCGCCGGCCGCGTACACATCGGCGACGATGACGACGTCGGCGTCGTTGAAACAGGTGCAGAATTCCTCGAACAGCGCCGACAGCCGGGTGAAGCGGTGGGGCTGGACGACCGCGATCACGTTGTTGGGTCCGGTGCTGCGCGCGGCCTTGAGCACCGCGGCGATCTCGACGGGATGGTGGCCGTAATCGTCGATGACCGTGATGCCGCGGGTCTCGCCGGTCTTGGTGAAGCGCCGCTTGACGCCGCGGAAACCGGACAGCGCCTTGCGGATCACGGCATCGTCCATGCCCATCTCGGTGGCGACGGCGATGACGGCCAGCGAATTCTGCACGTTATGCGCGCCCACCAGCGGCAGCGTCAGGCCGGCGATCGTCCGGCTACCGCCGCCGAGGCGATCGGCGATGACGGCGTCGAAACGCGCTCCGTTGGCGTCGAGGTGCAGCTCGGTGCCGCGCACATCGGCCTGCGGATTGAAGCCATAGGTCACGACGCGGCGATCGGCGACCTGGGGGATCAGCGCCTGCACTTCGGGATGATCCAGGCACATCGCGGCGAAACCGTAAAAGGGGATGCGGCCGACAAAAGTCGCGAAGGCCCGCCGCTCGGCGTCGAAATCGCCGTAGAAATCGAGATGTTCGGGGTCGATGTTGGTGACGATGGCGATGGTCGCCGGCAGATTGACGAACGTGCCGTCGGATTCGTCGGCCTCGACCACCATCCAATCGCCGGCGCCGAGCCGCGCATTGGTGCCGTACGCGTTGATGATGCCGCCATTGATCACGGTCGGATCGAGGGCGGCGGCGTCGAAAAGTGCCGCGACTAGCGATGTCGTGGTGGTCTTGCCGTGGGTGCCGGCGATGGCCACCGACCATTTCAGCCGCATCAGCTGGCCCAGCATCTCGGCGCGGCGCACGACCGGGATCAAACGCGCCCGCGCCGCGGCGACTTCTGGATTGTCGGCGGCGACGGCGGAGGACACCACCACGA